>RXJZ01000282.1:0-4855 GCA_003963025.1 Flavobacteriaceae bacterium | reverse complement strand
CGAAGCCGGAAGTTTTATGATGATGGAAAATGGCATCAAAATGGAAACTATTTTTGGCGATGGAAGTCAAGACCAACAACAAGGTATTTTTGGCAAATTGTTATCAGCAGGTAAACGTGTTTTAACAGGCGAAAGTTTGTTCATGACAGCCTATCAAAACCAAGATTTTGGAAAACGAAAAGTATCATTCGCTTCTCCTTATCCTGGGAAAATTGTACCTATCGATTTACAACAATTAGGTGGAAAATTCATTTGTCAGAAAGATTCATTTTTATGCGCTGCAAAAGGCGTTTCTGTTGGAATCGAATTCACTAAAAAAATCGGAACCG
This sequence comes from Flavobacteriaceae bacterium, assembly GCA_003963025.1. GTDB lineage: Bacteria > Bacteroidota > Bacteroidia > Flavobacteriales > Flavobacteriaceae > Flavobacterium. The sequence continues at coordinate 4,526 of RXJZ01000282.1, read as the reverse complement.
GATTATTTGGTGGTGAAGGGTTTATCATGCAAAAGGTTGAAGGAGACGGAATGGCGTTTGTGCATTCAGGCGGAACTTTGGCTAAAAAAGAATTACAATCAGGAGAATTACTTCGCGTTGATACAGGATGTTTAGTAGGTTTTACTAAAGATGTAGATTACGATATTGAGTTCGTTGGCGGAATTAAAAACACTATTTTCGGTGGGGAAGGTGTTTTCTTTGCAACGCTTCGCGGACCGGGAACCGTTTATGTTCAATCGTTACCATTTAGTAGATTAGCCGGAAGAATTTACGCAAGCGCTCCTCAAAACGGCGGAAATAGAGAGGAAGGAAGTCTTTTAGGTGGGTTAGGAAGAATGCTAGACGGGGATAACCGATTTTAATAACAAAAAGAGCTTAAAAGCTCTTTTGTTATTCATTATCACTTGCATACCATTCTGCAAAAGAAGACTCGGTTTCTTGTAAGCGTAGTGAATGTAATTTTATGTTTGGAGGCAATAAGTTTTTAATTTTATTTGAAAAATCAATCACCATATTTTCACTAGTAGGCTGGTATTCTACTAAAATAACATGATGGCCTCTTGTTTTTAATTCATGGGCTAATTCTATGTGGGGAGTGTTTTTATTAAAAACAGTAGCATGATCAAACACATCAACAATTTGCTCTTTTACAATTTTTTTTAAATCACCAAAATCTATCACCATTCCATATTTTACATTGGAAGTATCTTCAATAGGTTTTCCAATTACTGTTACGGATAATTTGTAACTATGGCCATGAACATTTTTACATTTTCCATCATATCCGTAAAGTGCATGTCCGGTTTCAAAATTAAATTGTTTGGTAATTCGTATGTTTGACATAATTTGTTTTTTTATTTTATTCTTTCTTTTTTGCTCTGCTGTATAGTATATAGGCAATTCCTACTAACACAACAAAAGGGATAAACGACCCTATTAATACGCCTATTTGATATTGGCCGTCTGGTGCATCTTTCAACTTCTGTTCGACACTAACTTGTTGAAGAAAAAGAATTAAATTTATCATTTTTTAAATTTTTTTAATGCTTTTTTTGTAAAATCTGATAAAACCAATCGACCAGAAATAGCAGCTCTATCATAAAGTAAGCTGTCCCAATTATCGGTTCCTTCCCAAAGTACTTTTTTCATTTCGGCTAATGCTTCAATGTTGTATTTTGCAAGTTCATTAATATAATCTTCTAGTCTAATATCTAAATCTTGAATAGTATCAAAAATCTCAGAATATAAACCTTTTTCGAATGCCCAAGTAGCCGATTTCCATTCTGTAGGAGTTAATGCCATTTGGGCTAAGGAAGTTTTGCCTAATTTTCTACTAACCACTGGTTCTATAACAAAAGGTCCAATTCCAATAGCTATTTCCGACAATTTAATATCACTTTTTATTGTTGCAAAAGTATAGTCACAAGCAGCTGCTAAACCAACACCACCACCAACAGCCTTACCATGAATTCTTCCAATAATTAATTTGGAACATTTTCGCATAGCGTTGATAACATTGGCAAATCCAGAGAAAAAATCACTCCCTTCTTCATAATTAGAAATCGCAATTAATTCATCAAAAGAGGCACCAGCACAAAAAGCTCCGTTTCCTTGACTTTGGAGAACAATAACGACAACTTCTTCATTTTGATTTAATGATTGTAATTCGCTGGTTAATTTTTGAAGCAATGAACTTGGAAAAGAGTTACTTGCTACATGCGAGAATGTAACTTTTGCAATATTGTTTGCGATTTCTGTTTTAATTGAGCCTAATTCCATTATTATCTTTTTAGACTGAAATGTGATTTAAATTCTTTCTTTATATTATTTTCTACATATTCTACTTTAAACCAATAATCTGTTGATGGTAGTATATTTCCATTATAAGTTCCATCCCATCCTTCTCCATATGGACTAATTTGTTTTAATAATTTACCATACCTATCGTAAATATGGATTACACCTTCGTATGATTCAGGTAAATAAATATTCCATTTATCGTTATAACCGTCATTATTAGGTGTAAAATAATTATTGTAATTTATAGTTTGAATCAAATTGGTTTGCAATAGTCCACACCCTTGAATATCTCTTACATATACTGAATAAGATCCATTAGGTAAATCTGTAAAAATAGGGCTTGATTGCCAATCAATAGCGTTCAAACTATACTCATATTCTCCAAAACCTCCAACTGCAGTTACTTCAATTGCAGCCAATCCTGTTGAGAATGCTGGAGTTAACAAAGTGGCAAAAACAGACTGAGGTTCGGAAGAAAAAGTTGCTGTAATAGTATCTGTTTCCGAACAATTAGTTACATTATTAGTAACAACAACTGAATAAGTTCCAGCTGCTGTAATATCAAATAAAGGAGAATCTCCGTTTGGATTTGCAGGAGTCCATAGATAAGAATAATTACCTGGAATTGTTGGAGTCGCATCAACAATTTGAGAACCAATTCCCGTAATCGGATCTAAACAAAGCGTGAAATTTACACCTAAATCAATGATAGGTAATGGGTTTACTATCAATTTTAAATAAGGTCCTAATCCAACACAATCATTATTTAAATTACTATCAATCCTTACCCAAAGAGTTTGATTATATGCGGTAATATTTCTATAATTTGTAATGTTTGGTATTGCATTTACCTCTTGTAAAGCATCATTTTCTGTTTCATAATAAGTAACCGTGTAAGATTGCCCTAACGGAAATGGCTGTGTGATTAAATTATCAATAGTACTGAGATTAAAGTAATCATATCCATCCGCATTGGGGTCTGAAGCATCTATATAGTCATCACATTCCTCTAATAAATAAGGATTTGCTAAGTTTATAACTGTTGTTGATACAATTAAATTAACCTCACTTGTTCTAAAACAACCATTTTCATTTACTATTCTTGCCCAAACTCTTCCGTTATTCGCAGAAATATAATCAGTTGGGTTGGTTATTGGAGCGGTTCCACTAATCGCATTTGGTAAGCTGGTATGATATGTAAATACTAAATTGGGTTGAGAGGAAATTTCATTATTTGCTTCATTTAAATTAAAAGAAGTGATGGCATCTATATCTGTGTCACATTGCTTTAAAATAATTGGTGAAGCAATAACAGGCAAAGAAGTTACTGTTAAGTTAAAAGAAGAAGTTACAAAACAATTTGTTGTTGCATTCGTTAATCGAACATATATTATTCTGTTGCTAGTATTAATAGTTGTGATAGCATTTATTCCAAGTAACGCTTCAGACTCTAATTCATGATATGTTACATTAATCCCTGTTTGACTATTGAGTATTTCATTAGTTTTAGATAAAAGATTAAAGGTAACAATACCATTAGTATCATCGCCATCTATATTATCATCACACTTTTTAAAATCGGATATTGGGGTTAACAAAGGTAATGCATTATTAGTTACAGAAATTGTAGCTGAAACTCCACTACAAACACCTGAATTAGGTATTGTATATACATAATTCCCACTTACATCTACAGCAGGATTGAAAACACTAGTTCCAGATGCTAATGCTGGTGCCCATGTACCATTAGGAGTAACATTTGTTCCTAATAAAGGGAATAAATCGAAACTTGCATCAGATTTACAAACACTAATTGAATTGTTATTTCCAGCATTATTAGCCTGCTGTATAGTGACACTAACTGCTACATCAACTGGAATAGGTGATGAATTACAATCTTTAGTAAAACTGTAAATATATTCTCCTTCAATATTTATTGATGGGTCAAAAATATTATTGTTCAAAGGGCTACCACCTGAAGGCACTGCCCAGGTTCCATTCTCTCCTGGATTCCCTATAATTGCGTCAAATAAATTTATAGTTTGATTGGAGCAAATCGTAACAGCTGTAGGTTGTGGATTACTTCCAAATCCAGAATAATAACCTGCATATCCTGCCGTATCGTCTAAGTAACCAAATACTCCAGCAGCTAAAGGACCTGTTGATACAATATTAGCATCACCAAAAACATTTCTTACCCGATAAGTAACCCAATCTGAATTCCCTAATACATTTTGTGCATCTGACAAAGGAATAGGAACGCCATTTACAGTTAAGCTAGAACTTGCATAAGTTAAAATCATCAAATCTGCAGTGTAACTAACACCTCCAATTCTATTAACCGCAGGAATAATAACTGAATTTTGAAAAAAACAACTTAAAGGAGGTATAAAATTTAATCCTGAAGTAGCGGTATCAAAACCGCCACCAATAGGCTGATAAGCAAAAACAGGTTTGCTACTTCTTACATACAAATTGCTGTTGTTTATTCCTTGATAATAAGTATTTGGTATGAATATATATTGTCCTGCATTTAAAACAGCAATAGGTGTAGATATGTTATTTACATAAACTTCTGTGTTGTCTTCGTGAGCTATTATTAGTGGCTTCTCCATGTCTGGAGTTCCATTACCTTCAATAAAAATATATTCCGTTCCTATTTGAGATGATGAAACTATTTGGTCTATAGCAAAATCTCCTCTACC
>RXJZ01000179.1 GCA_003963025.1 Flavobacteriaceae bacterium | reverse complement strand
CCATAGTGGATAGACAGTAATCGGTTCCGTTCAACAGGAGTTTCATTGTTGGCTTTGCAAGCCCAACGAAACTCTAGCTATTAGCAGTAGTTTTTTATTCAATATTAATTTGTTTATTAATTCTTTCTACACTTTTTGAATCAATTTTTATTTTACTTTTAATCTTGATCTCCGAATAAGAAATCATTTCATATTCATCTTGACTGTTATACGATTTAAAGTGTTCAATTCTTTTGATAAGACCATTATTGTAATAAAATATTTTAGTCTTTTCGTTAATACCTTTTTCTGAAACATAAATTTCTTCGGTTTCGATTAGTAAACCTTGAGAATTGTATGTTTGAATCTCTTTTTTAGAATAGTTTCTTCCATCGTTGTAATAAGTTTGAAAAATCCCAATTCTTTGGTTATTTGAATATTTATAGTTCCAATCCCATCTCAATTTGCTATCATAAATCTGCTTTAATGATGATATTCTATTTATTGAGTCAAATTCTCGATGGTAATAATATGTTGGATTAAAAATGGACTTTACTTTATTTGAATTCAAGTCATACTCAAAGGTTGTTTTAAAAAACAAAGAATCTTTTTCATAATAATACGTTGATTCTTCAACTAATTCACTTTTTTTATTGTAGATATATTTTGTTTTCCAAGATGGATAAATATTCTTCTGATAATCTGATTCATACTCAATTGATTTTGAAAGTTTTCCGTTTTCATATTCGAATATGTTGATTTTATCAGTCAGTTTCAAATCAGTGTTATGATGCTTTCCAAAACTTACAGATTTCATTAAGTTTCCAGTAGAGTCAAAATACATTTTTAAGAATGGTCTATTTCTATTGTTAGATTTTCTTTTTGTTAATTTTCCGTCAGAGTTTTGTTTAAAAAGATGTCCAATTAATTGCACTTCTATTTCACCAACTTTTTCGGTTAGTTTTTGTCCAGAAATATTTAGACTAAAAAGGAATAATATTATAAGTAATGCTTGTCTCATTAAAATTACTGCTAACTTGTTTATGTCTGACAAAATCATACATAGCTGCCCAATTTTGGGTGTATGTGTCTGATACAGATCAGTTATATCCTTATCAAAAATAATAAAAAAATCTTACAAATCATTAAAAGGGCTTTTTATTTGTTGTATGCTTTTTGTGCTTACGTGAGTATGTATTTCGTTAGTTTTACTTCTATTTGCATGTAGTGTTTTAAGAAAAAGGTAAAGTAAGATTGTGTAGAAGTTTAACTTTTAAAGCAACTATCAAAAAATGTTACTATGAAGATACTAAGTACATAAAGTATGCTTAGTGTATGAAGAGTGTATGCTTTAAGTATGCGGAGTGTATGCTAGAAGTATGGCTACTATATAGATGAAGTATGTCAGAAGTATGTTTTAATCCTTTAAAACAACAAGAAACAAAAAAGCACCTCGTTAAAGGTGCTTTTGTGGGGAGAGCAGGATTCGAACCTGCGAAGATGTAATCAGCGGATTTACAGTCCGCCCTCGTTGGCCGCTTGAGTATCTCCCCAAGCCATCTTGCTTATTTGATTAAGCGGTTGCAAATATAGAATTGTTTTTTATTCCTACAAAGGATTTTACCACTATTTTACATACTATTTTATAACATTCTGTAAATGAAAAACATAAAAAAATCTCCCTAAGGAGATTTTTAATAATAAGTTAAAAAACCTTTATTTTACTTCTAAAAGTGCTACCACTTTAGCGCGTAATGCATCACCTCTAAGATTTTTTGCTACAATATTTCCTTTAGCATCTAAAATAAAAGTTGCAGGAATTGATTCTACATTGTATTGTAGAGCAATTGGTTCTTTCCAATGTTTAAGATTTGAAACTTGTGGCCATAATAACCCATCCTTTGCAATAGCTTCTTTCCATTTAGAAGCTTCTTTGTCAAGAGAAACGCCAATGATGTTTAAACCTTTGTCGTGAAACTCTTTGTATAAAGCCACTACATTAGGATTTTCTGCTCTACATGGTCCACACCAAGATGCCCAAAAATCAATAATAGTAACTTTACCTAGTGATTCTTTCAAATAAATTGTTTTGCCTTCTGGTGAGGGAGCTGAAAAATTTGGCGCAGGTTTTCCAATGTTAACCCCAGTTATCTTTTTTAAAGCTGCTTTTATTTTGCTTCCGCTTTTTGTGTTTTGTATATTTATATCTAATCCTTCAAAATAAGTTTTTACTTCTTCAGGAGTTAAATATTGACGCATCAGGAAATTTTCTAAAAGTAAAACCGATAAATAAGACTCAGGATTTTCTTTAATAAATTTTTTAGAGTAAATATTCATCTCATCCTGAAACTTTCTGTATTCTTTTAAAAGACGATTTATCGTTGCAGTGTCCTGACTCATTTGTGCTTTTTGCATGATAGCATTATTGTCTTTTTCAAATTTTACAACTTTATCTGAAATTGCTCTAGAATCAGTATTAAACTTTTGAAACATCTCATTGTTTGGTGTACCTCCTAAAGTTGATTTTTGTAAAGAATCTTTAACAATGTTTAATTCAATAGTACCATGTTCTAAAATTAATGGCATGTTAATTTGTTCGTTTTCAAATCTAACAAATCCTAAATCTAATTCCTTTGTAATGCCTCTTAATTCAAATTTTCCATCGGTTACTATAGCTGTGTCTTTAGCTATAGAACCTGTTTCGGTTTGTACTTCTAAAAACACTTTTTTTCCGTTTTTAATACCATTAGCTGTACCAGAAATAACAAACTCATTATCTTTTAAATTGTTACAACCAATAGCTAGTATGGCTGAAATAAATACAAATACTACTTTTTTCATCATTAAATATTAAATTTTTAGCAAATGTATTTAAAATATATCAGTTACAAAACATAAAAAAATGTTAGAAAATTAGCAAAAAACACTCAATCAATGTTTTGTAAATCAAAAATATAGTTGTAATTTTGCGCACCTTTTGGCGAAAAAGCGTTTCCATTAGGAATCAATTATTTATGTAAAACACTGTTGCTGTTTTCTATTCGCACAATGAAACGCAAGAAACACAACATACAAATTTTTAATCAGCATGTCTGAAATTAACAAAACACAAGAAGAGTTTTTAGCGAATTTTAACTGGCACAACTATGCAGAAGGTATTGATGCAGTTGATGAAAAAAACTTACAAGAATTTGAAGATCTAGTAACTAAAACTTTCATTTCTACAGGAGATGAGGAAGTAGTTGAAGGAGTTGTTGTAAGAATTACTGATAGAGATGCTATCGTTGATATCAACGCTAAATCTGAAGGTGTTATCTCTTTAAACGAATTCCGTTACAATCCTAACTTAAAAGTTGGTGATAAAGTAGAAGTATTAATCGACGTTCGTGAAGACAAAACAGGTCAGTTAGTATTATCTCACAGAAAAGCTAGAACTATCAAAGCTTGGGATAGAGTTATCGCTGCTAATGAAACAGGAGAAATCGTTAATGGTTTCGTAAAATGTAGAACTAAAGGTGGTATGATCGTTGACGTATTTGGAATCGAAGCATTCTTACCAGGTTCTCAAATTGATGTAAAACCAATTCGTGATTACGATCAATATGTGAACAAAACTATGGAATTCAAAGTAGTTAAAATTAACCACGAATTCAAAAACGTAGTAGTATCTCACAAAGCACTTATCGAAGCTGATATCGAAGTTCAGAAAAAAGAAATTATTGGTCAGTTAGAAAAAGGTCAAGTATTAGAAGGTGTTGTTAAAAACATTACTTCTTACGGTGTATTCATCGACTTAGGAGGTGTTGACGGATTAATCCACATCACTGACTTATCTTGGTCAAGAATCAACCACCCATCTGAAGTATTAGAATTAGACCAAAAATTAAACGTTGTAATCCTTGATTTCGATGATGAGAAAACAAGAATTCAATTAGGTTTAAAACAATTACACGCTCATCCATGGGATGCTTTAGGAGCTGAATTAAAAGTTGGTGATAAAGTAAAAGGTAAAGTAGTTGTTTTAGCTGATTACGGTGCTTTCATCGAAGTTGCTGAAGGTGTTGAAGGTTTAATCCATGTTTCTGAAATGTCTTGGTCTACTCACTTAAGATCAGCTCAAGATTTCATGAAAATTGGTGATGAGGTAGAGGCAGTTATCTTAACTCTTGATAGAGATGAAAGAAAAATGTCTTTAGGTATCAAACAGATGACACAAGATCCATGGACAGATATTACAGCTAAATACCCAGTAGGTTCTAAACACACTGGAATCGTTAGAAACTTCACAAACTTCGGAATTTTCGTAGAGTTGGAAGAAGGTATCGATGGTTTAGTATATATCTCTGATTTATCTTGGACTAAGAAAATCAAACACCCATCTGAATTTGTAAACGTAGGTGATAAATTAGACGTAGTTGTTTTAGAGTTAGACGTTGAAGGTCGTAAATTATCTTTAGGTCATAAACAAACTACTGCTAATCCTTGGGACAAATATGAAGATGCTTTCGCTGTTGGAACTATCCACAACGGAACAATTTCAGAAATTGTTGACAAAGGAGCTACTGTAGAATTTGGTGACGATATCGTTGCTTTCATTCCTACACGTCACTTAGAAAAAGAAGACGGTAAAAAATTGAAAAAAGGTGATACTGCTGACTTCAAAGTAATTGAGTTCAACAAAGAATTCAAAAGAGTAGTAGCATCTCACACAGCTATCTTCAGAGAAGAAGAAGAGAAAAACGTTAAAACTGCAACTGAAACTGCTTCAGCTCCAGCTCAAACATCTACTTTAGGTGATAACAACGATATTCTTGCTGAATTAAAAGCTAAAATGGAAAAAGGAGGTAAATAATCTCTAATTTTCTAAATATTTTAAATCCCGAAAGAAATTTCGGGATTTTTTATTGCGTATTATATTTGTTTATCGTAATATTGCAATATAATAATTTAAATAATTATGGGAGCATCAAAATCAGATTCTTTTTCAATAGAGCAAAACGAAATGGCAACTTTATTCAAAGCGTTGTCACATCCCGCTCGTATAGCAATTGTGGACTATTTGTTAACTGTGGATACTTGTATTTGTGGAGACATTGTAAACGAATTACCATTAGCCCAACCTACAATTTCGCAACACTTGAAAGAATTAAAAAATGCCAACATCATCAAAGGAACTATCGAGGGAACTGCAATTTGTTACTGCATCAACCCAGATACCATTAATAAAATTGAAAATCACTTTGGTATGATTCGCCATAAGTTAAAAAACAAATGTTGCTAAGTGAAGCAACGTCACTTCGAGTGATTTTTAAAAGAGAAAATGCTAATTTTTGCTTTTAAAAATAGTATCGAGAACTTTTGAAAACAATTTAAAAAACACAACTATGAAACTATCCGAAATCAAATCCGAATTAAAGAAGCTAACTACAATAGCTTTTCAATTGCCAAATGGCGATTTAGTTCCTAGCCATTTCCATGTTACCGAAGTAGGAAAAGTATCCAAACATTTCATCGATTGCGGTGGAACTGTTCGCACAGAGGAAGTAATCAATTTTCAACTTTGGTAAGCCAATGATTACGACCACAGATTGCATCCAGAGAAATTAGTTCACATCATAGAGCTTTCGGAAAAAACATTAGGTTTGCCCGATTTAGAAATTGAAGTCGAATATCAAATGAAAGAAACTATCGGAAAATTTAGTTTGGATTTCGACGGAACGAATTTCTTGCTAACATCTAAACTAACCGATTGTTTAGCAAAAGATAAATGCGGCATCCCACCAGAAAAGTTAAAAGTCAAAATAGGCGAGTGGAAACCAAAACAAACTTCTTGTTGCTCACCAGATTCAGGTTGTTGTTAATTCATTAAACTAAATTCATTGTGCCCATTGTGCCTTCTTAGTGCCCTTTGTGGTTAAAAAATCAAAATATGCTAGAAAATTTATCAAAAACCATCGAATCTATTTCAAAAATAGAAGTTGCAGCCGAACGCAAAGCAGTTTTGCAATCGCTAGTAGATTATATTCAAAATAAAGTCAAAGCAAACGAAGAAATCAGATTGAACTTCATTTGCACACACAATTCCAGAAGAAGTCATTTATCCCAAATTTGGGCACAAACCATGGCATTTCAATTCGGAATCAAGAATGTATTTTGCTATTCTGGCGGAACTGAAGCTACAGCGATGTTTCCAAAAGTTGGGGAAACATTAGTAAACCAAGGATTTCAAATTCAGAAGTTAAGCGAGGAACAAAATCCAGTTTATGCGGTGAAGTTTGATGAAAATCAACATCCCATCATTTGTTTTTCAAAAACGTATTTCGATGATTTTAATCCGAAAACTAATTTTGGCGCCATCATGACTTGCAATAACGCAGACGAAGGATGTCCAATGGTTTTTGGAGCAGAAGCCAGATTCCCAATCAAATACGACGATCCAAAAGCATTTGACGGAACCGAACTAATGAACGAAAAATACGCTGAGAGAAGTTTACAGATAGCTTCTGAAATGTATTTTGTGTTTTCACAAATAAAATAATGGATCAATTGTGAACATTGTGCCTTCTTAGTGTACTTTGTGGTTAAAAACAAAAAATATGAGAACAATTAAAATTTTAGGAACAGGTTGTGCAAAATGCAAAGCCACCGAACAAGCAGTTAGAGATGCAATTGCAAAAAATAATATCGATGCAACGGTAGAAAAAGTAGAAGATATTCAGCAAATTATGGAATATAATATCTTGTCAACCCCAGCAGTTGTTGTAGATGAGATTGTCAAAATAAAAGGAAAAGTTCCTTCTGAATCTGAAATTTTAGAAGCACTTTCATAAGATGTTCGACTGGCTACAAAACCTTTCTGATTGGCTGATTTATTCAGTTTTTAACATTGCTCAAGGAACAAAATTGGGTGATGCGCTCAACTTTTTTGTATATGATACGATAAAGATTTTAATCTTATTGTTCCTCATCACAATGGTTATGGGTGTTGTTAATTCTTATTTCCCAGTAGATAAAATCAGAAATTACCTTTCTAGAAACAAACTTTTTGGATTAGAATATTTGTTTGCTTCCATTTTTGGAGCCATTACGCCATTTTGTTCTTGTAGTTCGGTTCCATTATTCATTGGTTTTGTGAAAGGAGGCATTCCGCTTGGAGTAACCTTCGCTTTTTTAATTACATCGCCTTTAGTAAATGAAGTAGCAATTGCAATGTTTATCGGAATGTTTGGTTTGAAAGCCACATTAATTTATGTTTCCAGTGGAATTTTACTAGGTATGATTGGCGGATTTATTTTGGGAAAACTAAAACTTGAAAAACACCTATCATCTTGGGTACAAGGAGTTTTAGCAAATGCTGAAAAAGAAGGAGATTTACAAGAAGAAAAACTAACCTTCTCTGAACGTTTGCCAGTTATTTTTAAAGAAGCACTTTCTATAATTAAAGGTGTTTTTTGGTACATCATCATCGGAATAGGAATAGGAGCCATGATGCACGGATTTATTCCTACAGGATTTTTTGAAGCCTATATTAGTAAAGAGAATCCGTTTGCAGTTCCTATTGCTGTAATGCTGGGTGTTCCCATGTATAGTAATGCAGCTGGTGTTTTACCAATAATTCAAGTATTTGTTCAAAAAGGAATTCCTATAGGAACAGCAATTGCCTTCATGATGGCAGTTGTAGGCTTATCCATTCCTGAAGCTACAATGCTTAAAAAAGTGATGACTTGGAAATTAATCGCTATTTTCTTCGGAGTAGTGGCAACTTGCATCATAATTTCGGGTTATGTATTTAATTTAATTTTATAAAGATGAAAACAAAAATTATCATAGTATTTGTGGTATTTACAACCTTTTTTTCGTGCAAAAACGAAGTGAAAGAAGAAGTAAAACCAATTGTAGAAAATTCAAAAACTACTGAAGTTCAGTTAATTCAATTTCATACCGAACATCGTTGTGTAACGTGCAATAACATTGAAAAATTAAGTAAAGAAACCATCAAAGACAATGAAGCAATTTCTTTCGTTTTGTATAATGTTGACGACGAAAAAAACGCCAAAGTTGCTGAACAATTTGAAGCTACTGGAACATCTCTATACTTGTATAATTCGAAAACGAAAGCGATTAAAGATTTAACCGAAATGGCTTTTATGTTTGCCAAAAATGAAGGCGAAAAGTTTAAAATCGAACTTCAAAAGGAAATTTCCGAATTCAAATAATCTATGGATTTCATTCAAACTTTTGCCGAAAATAAAGAGTTTCCAGTTCTTGCAGCTTTTGCCTTAGGTTTATTGACTGCAATAGCTCCGTGTCCTTTAGCGACAAATATCACAGCTACTGCTTTTATTGCAAAAACCATAAATAACAAAAGAAAAGTAGTTTTAAGTGGATTACTTTATACTTTAGGGAGAATGTTTTCATATACCTTTATTGGAGCATTGATTTATTTTGGAGCAAGTAAATTTCAAGTAGCAAAATTGTTTCAAGGAAATGGTGAAAAGTATATTGGTTATGTGTTGATAATCATAGGATTAATTATGTTAGATGTAATTAAGTTAAATTTTATAAAAGGATTTAATTTCACAGAAAAACTATCAGAAACCTTCAAAACCAAAGGATTATTAGGTTCATTTTTATTAGGAGCTTTGTTTGCTATGGCATTTTGTCCGTATAGCGGAGCTTTGTTTTTTGCCATGTTGATTCCAATGACATTAGCATCGAGTGAAGGGTTATTATTACCAGTAGTTTTCTCAATTGGAACAGGATTGCCTGTAATTTTCTTCGCTTTTGTGATTGCTTTTAGCATGGAAAAACTAGGAAATTATTTCAAAACCATTACAAAAATTGAAAAAGTAATGCGAATTATTGCCGCGTTAACTTTCATCATAACAGGATTATATTACATTAATATTTATTTAAAAATTGTATAAATGAAAAAAAGATTAGGATTTTTAGACCGCTATTTAACACTTTGGATTTTCTTAGCGATGGTATTTGGAGTAGGAATAGGCTATTTTATTCCCAACTCAGCAGATTTTATTAATTCCTTTTCTTCTGGAACTACGAATGTTCCGCTGGCAATTGGGTTAATTTTAATGATGTATCCTCCATTAACTAAAATCGATTTTTCGAAAGTGCCTCAAATGTTTGAAAAGCCTAAGTTGTTATCAGCTTCGTTTTTCATCACTTGGATTGTAGGGCCGTTTCTGATGTTTTTATTAGCAACTTTCTTTTTGAAAGATTATCCAGAATACATGATGGGATTAATTATCATAGGAATTGCGCCTTGTATTGCCATGGTAATCGTTTGGAATGAACTCGCAGAAGGAAACCGTGAATTAACAGCTGGATTAATTGGAATTAACAGTTTGCTTCAAGTGTTTTTCTTCAGTTTATATGCTTATTTTTATTTAGAAATCATGTTGCCTTTATTCGGAATCAAAGGTTTAGAATTAAATATTACCATTTCAGAAATCGCTCAAACCGTTGGAATTTATTTAGGCATTCCGTTTGCTTTGGCTGTAATTAGTCGTTTTGTAATTAAGAAGTATTTGGGCGATAAATTTTTCAATCAGAAATTCATTCCGTTTGTTTCTCCGATTACTTTGATAGCGCTACTTTTTACTATTGTAGTTATGTTCAGCCTTAAAGGCGAAATGATTGTTGATTTACCAATGGATGTAGTTCGTATTGCCATTCCATTAGTGATTTTCTTCGCGATTATGTTTTTCTTGATGTTTTTTGTGGCTAAAAAAATAGGTGCAAATTATAGAGACGCAGTTGCTTTATCGTTTACCGCTTCTGGAAATAACTTTGAGTTAGCCATCGCAGTTTCAATCGGTGTATTCGGAATCAATAGCGGACAAGCATTTGCTGGTGTTATTGGACCTTTAGTAGAAGTTCCTGCTTTGATAATATTGGTGAATGTGGCTTTTTGGCTGAGAAAGAAATATTTCAAATAAAAAAAGTTGTCTAAAATCTCATTTCTGTCAAGCTGAACTCGTTTCAGCTTCTAATGTTTTTTAGATTCTGAACTCGAAGATTCAACGAAGTTAAATAAATTCAGAATGACAACAGAGAATAATTTTAGACAACTTTTCGTTTTATTCTTTAACTACTTTAATCGTTTTTTGTTGGGAATCGTTTTCTAAAACAATTAAGTAAATTCCGCTTTCTAAACTAGATAAATCTAATGTATTAGAAGTTGTGTTTTCAAAAGATTTAACATCTATTAATTGTCCTAAAACACTGTAAACACTTACTTTAGTTAAGCTTATATTGTCTAAATGTAATAAGTCCTTAACGGGATTTGGATAAAATACAAAGGATTCAAAACTAATATCATCAGCACTTAAAGTAGTGGTAATATTAAATTGATAAGGTGTTTGATAGTTGGTGTTTGTAGGACTAGTACTGGTTAGTTTTAAATAATAATCGCCAGGTGTTAAGTTTCTGGTAAAACTTAATGTATTACCACTGTTATTTTGAGCAACACCAACTGCGGTTCCTGTAGCATCTAAAATAGTTCCATTCATAGAAGAAGTTACGATACTACTTACTGAAACGGCTGCATCTACATTATCGGCAACTGTAAATTTAAAATAATCATTGTCAGCACCTGTTGGATTCTGAACCGTTGTATATCCAATATAGTTTTTATTAGTTTCAATACTATACGCTAATTCTTTAAAATTTGGTTCGTCTAAACCTTGCATCATTTGGTAAGGATAACCCGTTAATTCAGTATGATTTTCAATAATATCATATCCCGAATTAAAATAAAACAACTTAGCAGGATAGGTTAATCCAGTTAAATAAGTATTCATGTTAGAAGAAGGCTCAGGCACCACACCATCGGTAGTAATGTTGCTTCCAAAAGCATTCGTAATTCTTCCAATAACACAAGAAAAGTCGATAAAATGGTCAATAGATTTTTGATTCAATCCTAATATCGTTTCACCTACAATTCCATTGCAGTTGATATCGGAATTATAAAAATCAGGTGTATAAGAATTATCATTCATGCTAGAACTGTTTTGCACTTCTAATCCACCAAATAAAAAATGTCCAGGCTCGCCACTATAATAATAAGTTGTTTTTAAATCTCTAATGGCTTCCGAACTCACATCAGTACCAGTCATGAAAGCTAAAATGTTGTCACTCGCATTACTACCACCGTGAGGTGTTCCTAAAGTTAGTAATTTCGCTACATGATGTTGATTATCCGATTGCCAATTTTCGCTGTTTTGGATGTATTCTCTCGATGCTAATCCGCCCATACTATGTCCAACTAGAATAACTTTGTTTTTTCCAGTTACTTCCATTACGCGTTGAACAGCCACTTTAACTGCAGCGCCTTGTTTAGCAATAGCCGATTGATTACTTAAAACAGATGTTCCAATGCTACCATTTGGATTTACGTCAAAATTCACATAAAAATAATCGCCATTTTGGACAAGTGATTCAAACGCTGCTATATCAGCACCTGCGGTTGGATAAAAGTTTTTATTAGTGGTTGTATTGTTATTATCGGCATTCAAACAAAAATCAAAACGACCACCAAAAGTAAATCCGTATTGGGTATCATAATAATCGGTAGAAGTGTTCCATGTTTCCGAACTAGAATTTAATCCATGGATAAAAATGATGGGATAAGGTAATTTACTTTCAAAAGTTCGATTTGTTGTTGAGTTGATAGGTGTTTTTAATGCGTAAACACTATCATTTATAAAACCAAAAAATTCAAATTCAGCAGGTCTTGGCTTAAATTGAATGCTTTGATTTTGAGAGAATCCTAAAGTAGAAATGAATACTATCGATACAGATATGAAAGAAGTAATTTTATTCATGCACATTGAGTTTGTAGGGATTATAATTGTGCAATATATAAAATTAGTGTTAAATTATTTAAAATAATTTAACTTTAAATAATTGTTGTAAAATTAATAAAGCTCTAACAAGAGCTTTATTAATTATTTGTCTATAGAGCCTAGTACGCGCTTCATAAAATCATTTAAAGCCGTTTTTTTGTCCGCTCCGTCTTTAATCATTTGATTTACTTCTAATGCGCCATACATATTAGAGATAAGCTCTGCAATTACATCTAATTCTTCGTCTTTTAGTGACGAAACTTCGCAAAGGTTTTCTAATACTTCGATAGTTTCTACTAAATAATCTTGATCGTTATCTTCAATAAATTGAGTTAACTGTTTTATAATAGGTAATTTCATTTTTTATAGATTTTAGATTTTCAGATAAAGGATTTTCAGACATCCGAATATCTACTATCCGAAAATCAAGTATCTTTATATTACTTCATTAACTAATTCTGCTAAAACCTCAGCTTTATTAGTTTGGGTTTGATTAACTAATACACCATTTTTAAAAGTAGCAAATGTAGGTAAATTGTCTACTTTAGCTAATTTTCTAGATTCAGGAAATTTCTCGGCATCTACTACCACAAAAGGAACTGCTTCATTTTGAGAGGCCATTACTTTGAATTTTGGTTTCATAATACGGCAATTTCCGCACCATGATGCTGAATATTGAACTACTACTGTTTCGTTAGATGCAATGATTTCAGCTAAGTTGTCTTGTTCGATTTCTGTAAACATAATTTATAAATTTCAATTACAAGAACAAGAGCAAGTTCAATACCAATATTGATAAAATTTTGAACTTGATCTTGACCTTGAATTTGTTATTGTATTAATGTGAAGCTAAATAAGCAGCAGTAGAGTTTCTATCTGCACTCATAGCGTCTTTTCCTTCTTCCCAGTTAGCTGGACAAACTTCACCTTTAGTTTGAACGTGAGTATAAGCATCGATTAATCTTAAATACTCGTTTACGTTTCTTCCTAATGGCATATCATTAACACTTTCGTGGAATACTTTTCCATCTTCGTCAATTAAATAAGTAGCTCTAAAAGTTACGTTTGAACCTTCTAAGATTTCGTCATTTAAATTTTCGTCATAAACCCATTCTGCATCTAAAATATCTAAAGCTGCAGCTAAGTTTCTTGTTGTATCGGCTAAAAGTGGGTAAGTTACACCTTCAATTCCACCATTGTTTTTTGCAGTATTTAACCATGCAAAATGCACTTCATTTGTATCGCAAGAAGCACCAATCACCATAGTGTTTCTTTTTTCAAACTCACCTAAAGCAGCTTGAAAAGCATGTAATTCTGTTGGACAAACAAAAGTGAAATCTTTTGGATACCAAAATAAAACAACTTTTTTCTTGTTGTTTACTGCTTCTTCTAAAACGTTAATTCTTAAATTATCTCCCATGAAAGAGATTGCATCTACTGTAATGTTTGGGAATTTTTTTCCAACTAATGCCATGTTATTTCTATTTAAATTATTAATTAAATTTCTTTCACAAAAGTACAAATAAAAAAACCACAACTATAGTTAAGTCATGGTTAATTTTTATTTTAATATAGATTTTGGTTATAGTGTTTTATTCTTTAATATCTGAAACCAATTGTCTGATTTTAATATTGAAAGCAGCAAAAATTAAGGTCATAAATGGACTTAAGATATTGAAGAAAGCATAAGGTAAATAATCAAGAGTTGAAACACCAAGAGTTCCCGCTTGATAAGCACCACAAGTATTCCATGGCACTAAAACCGAAGTAACTGTTCCGGTATCTTCTAGAGTTCTACTTAGGTTTTCAGGAGCTAGACCTTTGTCTTTATATGCCTTTGCAAACATTTTACCCGGCACTACAATCGCTAAATATTGGTCAGAAGCTGTAATGTTTAATGCTAAACAACTTCCCACAGTAGAAGCGAATAATCCAAAAGTAGAATGTGCTAATTTTAATAAGGATTCACTAATTCTTGATAAAGCTCCAATAGCATCCATAATTCCTCCAAACACCATTGCGCAAATAATTAGCCAAATAGTCGGTAACATTTTAGCCATTCCTCCAGAAGTGAATAAGTCGGCTAAAGTTTTATTTTCTGTTGGGACCACTACTTTTGATGTAATGGCTTCCATAACTCCTTTGTAAGCGGATTTAAAAGTCATGCTGTCAGCGCCTGTAATTCCTTTAATAACTTCAGGTTGAAAAATAATTGCAAAAATTCCAGCTAATAAAGTTCCAACTAATAGTGCAACCAAAGGTTCTGTTTTTTTAACGATTAATCCAATAACTATAATTGGAACTAAAAATAACCAAGGCGTTACGTTAAAACTTGTTGTTATTGAATTTAATAAATCATCGGTATTAGCTTCACCTGTTACTTCTACAGAAAGACCTAAAATAATAAATAGAATTAAAGTAATAATATATGTAGGTATAGTTGTTAAAGTCATGTATTTGATGTGCGTAAACAAATCAGTTCCCGCCATAGCAGGAGCAAGATTGGTTGTGTCTGACATTGGCGATAATTTATCTCCAAAATAAGCCCCTGAAATTACTGCTCCGGCAACCATTCCTAAATCAAAACCTAAAGCACCTCCAATTCCAATTAAAGCAATACCTACAGTGGCAGATGTTGTCCAAGAACTACCAGTCGCAATTGAAATTACCGAACAAATTATTAGAGTAGCAGGTAAAAACACAGCTGGACTCAAAATTTGTAAACCATAATAAATCATGGAAGGAATAATACCACTTACCATCCAAGTTCCTGCTAATGCACCTACCATTAATAAAATTAAGATAGCTCCAGCTGTAGATTTGATATTGTTTGCTACTTCATCTAACATTTTATGGAACGGAACTTTTGTAAAATATCCCACAATAGCCGCAACAGCACCACCAAGTAAAAGAATAAACTGATTACTTCCTCCTAAAGCATTATCATCGGGTCCGTTATAGGCAAAAAGTACGTTGTAAGCGAGCATTCCTATTAGAGCGAAAACGGGAATTAAGGCTTCCCAAAGTTTTAACTCTCTGTTTTTTATGATTTTAGTATCCATTTAGTTTTGTTTGAGCTTGCAAGATAGAAAAATGCTTTTTATTTTGAAAACTTCGTAAAAAAGAAATCCGCTGAAAATTCAACGGATTCGTTTTTTATTTTGTGAAAGTTTATTTTTTCAAGTGTAAATCAAAGTAATCTGCAATTTT
>RXJZ01000011.1 GCA_003963025.1 Flavobacteriaceae bacterium | reverse complement strand
AAGAATTTGAAGAAGAATATAATTTAGATGCCGATTATATCAAACATAATTTATATAAAGAGCCAAATCCTAATGCATATTTAGCAACATTTGCAAAGTTTTTAATACGTCATAAAGATACCGAATTTTGTCAGCAATTGATTCAGAGAGAAATGGAAGCTTTTGTTGAAAATTATATTGAGCAATATGAGAACTGCAGAGAAGTGCCTGTTCATTTTATTGGTTCAATTGCTTTTTATTTAAAAGATGAATTAAATTCCGTTCTTAAGAAAAGATCTATTCAATTAGGTAATGTTTTAAGAAGACCAATTGACGGCCTTATAGCTTATCATATTTTAAATAAATAAAAAAATAATTTAAAGTTCATTAAATCTCAAATCAGAAGTAATTGATTTGGGATTTTTTCTTTTTATATTTGTAAGTAAATCATTTTGTTATGGAAATAGCCATTATAGCTCACGATGGAAAAAAAGCGGATATGGTTCAGTTTTTAAATAAGAATAAAACCATTTTATCGAATGAAAGAATAAAAATAATTGCTACCGGAACCACTGGAGGTAAAGCAGAAGCGGCAGGTTTTAAAGTAAAAAAGATGTTGTCTGGCCCTTTAGGAGGTGATGCCCAAATTGCAGCTCGCGTTGCTGAAGGAAAAACTAAAATGGTTTTGTTTTTCAAAGACCCCAACTCTAGTCATGCACATGAAGCCGATATTAATATGTTAATTCGAATTTGCGATGTACACAATGTGCCATTAGCCACTAACGAAGCCACAGCTCAATTATTATTATTGGGGTTAGATGAAGTATAACGTTATGTTTTGTGGGAACTAAAAATAATTACACAGTATTCTTTTTTTTATTTAATATTAAACCTCGATAAAACTTCATCTACTTCAGGAGGATTTTTTTGACCATGATAACATAACAAAATGATATAATAAAGTTATTACGTTTAGCTTCTAGCTTATCTTTATCAAATTTGAGGAATTTAACATATTATAGTATTCAATTTATCAATTGAAAGTTAGTGCTCCTAATATTTCTTCACTCATAAATTTTCCACCCGGATAATTAGCTGTGTAATCTAAGTTGAGCCAAATATGTCCTCGTTCATCAATGTGATAATGAATTTGCTGTTGATAACTTTCTTGTTTAAAAAGTACCTCTTTAATTAAATAAATGGCGGTTTCTAAATCGTTTTTATTACCAATCAACATTTCAGGGTATAAATGGCCTCCAGTATGAATAATTCTAGGTGTTCCCCCAATAGCCTTAATACAGGCAGCCATCAAAATAGCATGGTCATCACAATCACCCGAAAAATGTTGTAAACTTTCTGAAGCGTAAGCAATATATTCTCTTCCCTTTGGATCGTTCACGTAATTCCAACGGTTTCTAATTTCTTTAAAAACAGCAAAACATTGAATCATTCTTCGGGTTTCGCCTGTTTGTTTGATTTCTCGGAAATGTTGTGTGGTTGCGAATAAAGCAAAATTTCGAACTTTTGGATTGGAGAAATCAACCGCATTGATAATTTTCGATTTGTTTGGAAAGGGCAACAATTTGGCTACAATAATGTCTTGCGGATTTGGTGTTTCGCTCATGGAATACACCATGTAACGATAATCTTCAAAAACCCGATTAAAGCCATAATTTCCGAATAAAGTGCCGTACAACAAAGTAATTAAGTATAGGAAAACAATCAGAATAATGATGGTTTTTACCAATCGAAGAACAAGCTGAATGGCTACAAGAATAAGGATGAAAATGATGATTCTATCCAAATGCAGTGACCATTCTAAATCGATTAAATTTTGATGTGCAATTAAAAAAAGTGGAATAGCAATTAAGATATTCAACAAAAAAATGACAACATTATCCCACGGCTTCGGTAAAGAAAGCTTTTCTTTGAGTTCGGCGATAGTTGGGATTTTAATTGTCATTTCGTTTAAAACGATAAAAATACGGAATTATTTAAGTATCGATTCTTTTGGTAGTTTTTTATCGATAATTTGAAGCTTCAAAAGTTGTTCCATTATTTTATCTAATGTTGGACCTGTCATTTGTTTTTGCGACCAACGCGTTAATTTCAACCATTCCTGAATGGCTTCCACTTTTTGATTGTATTTTGATGCTAACGTTCTATCAATACTCGGAATCATTTTGAATTCTTCGGTTGTGGTATTGATAATGTCTAAAATTTGTTCGATTACTTTTGGATGTTGTTCTAAAACTTCATTGCGAACTGCAATTACGAAACAAGGCCAAGGAGTAGGACAATCGGCAATTCTTCTGAAAATTCCTTTATCTACTAATGGTTGTGTCATAAAGCGTTCCCACATAAAATAATCCGATTTTTCTGAAGTTAAGCTTTCAACCGCGCCATCAATGGTGTTTACTATTTCGAATTGTAAATTTTCGGTATTCCAATTCTGGTTTTGAGCATTCACAATACTCATTAAATGTGAACCTGAACCCATTCGGGAAATAGCTACTTTTTTATTTTCTAAGTCAGAGAGTGTTTGATAATTTGAGTTAGCAGCTACGTGAATTCCCCAAATCAAAGGACTTTGCACATAAACCTGTACAATCTTACTTGGATTTCCAGCAGCGATGTCTTTGATGATGCCTTCGGTAAGAATTACGGCAATATCAGTTTCGCCATCGCGTAACATTTGACACATTTTTCCTGTACCTTCTGGAACATCAGTCCATTGCAAGTCGATTCCCACGGCTTCAAATTCGCCATCTTCGATACACATGTGCCAAGGGAGGTTGAAATGTTCTGGAACTCCTGCTATTTTGATTGTTTTCATTTTAAATGTATTAAGACGAAAGTATTAAGATTATTCAGATAATTTTGAGATACATTGCTCTCTAATTTCCCAAATTTCTTCAAAGGTATTATTTTGATTGGTTTCTGTAATCCATTTTTTTAAAAAAGCCTTATGATATTCCACTTTAAAATCACTCACTTGATTAGGAATGATTTCGATTTCTTCCATAATATCCTGCTTTATTTTATCATAGAAAGAATCAGAAGTAGTAGCATCAACCGGAATTTGATTAATCTTCAAATAACAATGCGCCTCTGGAATGTATTCTATATTATTTCTTGAAAGCAAATCACCTAATTTTGGAGTATTTGCTTCACTCATTTTAAAAATTCCAATGTACAATTTTACATTTTCAATCTCATTTTTATCAGCAAAATCCTTTAGGAATGCATGTTTTGAACTACAAGTTCCTTTATTTTCAGATAATACTAATGAAAAATCATACCTATTAGCATTTCTACCATAAGGAAGGTTTTTTATTTTATCAATTAGTTCTTTAAATTCCATATTCTGAAAACGCTAAATACTGATTACTGAATACTATTCAGAAGTTGCCACCATTTCCATGTTACGCCATTTTCATCTGGATAATCTTCCATAAAATGAAAACCTACTTTTTGTAAAACATGATTAGAAGCACCGTTTTCGGCATGTGTATAAGCATTCATTACTTGGATGTTCATTTGGTTAAAACCATAGTCTAACCAAGCTTTTGAAGCTTCAGTAGCGAAACCTTTGTTCCAAAATTTTTCGTTTAAACGATAGCCGTAATCATAGAAGTTCGTATTTCCATTTTCTACGTGGTCGTTTACAAATTTAATTCCGGTCCAACCGATAAGTTCATTCGTATCTTTAGTAATAGCAACAAAACGCCCAATTCCGTTATCCATGTATTGCTTTCTAACCATATCAATGTAAGCATGAACTTCGTCAATGTGAACAACAGGTTTTTGCCACAGATATTTGTGGACATTAGGATTGCAATCCATTTCAAATAGAGCATTTGCATCTTCGTGACGCATTTCTCTGAGGATTAGTCTGGGTGTTTCGAGAATTAAATCCATTTTATAATTTCATTATTCAACATTCGTTATTCAATATTCTACATTGAATTTGGAATATTGAATTTTGATTAACGAATTTTGAAGTTTTACGTTACTCAGCTAACTTATTTAAAGCATATACAATTAATTCATCAACAGCTTTGTATGGGTCTTCACTGAAAGTACCAGTTGCACGGTTGGCGATGATAGCATTTAATGATAAACAGTTGTGGCCTAATAGTTTTCCTAAACCGTAAATAGCTCCAGTTTCCATTTCTAAATTCGTCATTCGAGTGCCATTAAAATTGAAACTATCCATTTTAGAATTTAACTCAGGATCTTGGATTCCTAAACGCACTACGCGTCCTTGTGGACCGTAAAATCCGCCAGCTGTTCCTGTGAATCCTTTGAAAATTTTATCGCTTTCTAAACGTTGCTCTAAAGTTTTACTTCCTGCAATTACGTACGGGCGACCTTTTCTCATGTCCCAATTCGTTTGCTTGATGAACGCTTCTTCCATATCCGTTTCTGAAATGTCGTCGATTAAATAGGAGCGAAGCATGTTATCCAAACCTAAACCATATTGACTCATTACAAAACTATCACAAGGAATATCCGCTTGTAAAGAACCCGAAGTTCCAATACGCACAATGTTTAAAGAAGTCAATTCTTTTTTAACAGTTCTTGTTTCTAAATCTACGTTTACTAATGCGTCTAATTCATTCATTACAATGTCGATGTTATCTGGACCAATTCCAGAAGACATAACAGTAATTCTTTTGCCTTTATAAGTTCCCGTTTGGGTTTTGAATTCGCGTTTTTGAGTCGTAAATTCGATTGAATCAAAGTGTTTCGTAATTTTCTCTACACGATTTTGATCCCCAACGAAGATAATATCGTTAGCGATTTGTCCAGGTTTTAAATTGATGTGATAAACACTTCCGTCTGGATTTAATATTAATTCTGATGCTGCTATCATTTTATGTTTATAAGTTTATGAGTTTAAGAGTTTAAAAGTTTTTAGTACTTTTTAACCTCCAACTCGTTTTGTTTTGAACCCTTTGTCTTGTAATAGTTTCATGATTTTATCACGATAATCACCTTGGATGATGATTTCGCCATCTTTAAAAGTACCACCAACCGCTAATTTGCTTTTGATTTCTTTCGCTAAGATTTTAAAATCTTCATCTTCGCCTTCATATCCTGAAATAATCGTGGTAGGTTTTCCTTTGCGCTTCTCATATTTACAAATCATAGGTTCCTTTTGAACGAATAATTCATGAGGAGTTTCCTCGATAATTTCTGGTTCGTTAGAAACTTCGTGGTCAGGAAATAGTTTTTTTAGTTGTTCTTCTAAATCATTCATAGTTAATTTTTTAGAACGCGGATAACACTGATTTTACGGGTTACCGCTGATTTTATTTTTTATAATTTTGAAATACTTTTCTACAAAACTCAGGTTTTTTTCCAAAGTTTAATAGAAGGCCTACCTCAATATTTGTGCTTTTTAAATAATTAAGTAGTTGAAATTCATGAGCTTCAGTAATTGCTTCAGTAGCTTTTAATTCTAAAATTACTTTATCGTTTACTATTAAATCCGCATAGTATTCTCCTACTTCAATATTTTTGTAATATACTTTTATTTGCTTTTGAGATTCAACTTTAAAGCCGTTATTTTTTAATTCATTATATAATGCATTTTGATAAACTTTTTCAAGAAAACCATATCCTAGTTCATTGTATACTTCATAAAATAATTTCAAAATTGAACCTGTTAACTCTTTGTGCAAAATACTACTCATAATTTTTATTATTAATCTGCGGTTATCCGAAAAACCAGTATCATCCGCGTTCCCTTGTGGCGTGTAAATGTTAATCTTTAAACAAAAAACCAAACCCCAATGTTACTTGGAATTTGGAATTTTATTTATTGGAATTTTATTTCCTTTATTTCTTAATCAATCCTAATTCTACCAAACGTTCGTGTAAGAATTCACCAGCGGTGATGTCTTCGTATAATTTTGGATTGTTTTCATCGATACATTCTGGTAAGCAATTTAAACTCATATCGCTTACTGGGTGCATGAAGAAAGGAATTGAATAACGAGATGAACCCCACAATTCTCTTGGTGGATTTACCACTTGGTGAATCGTTGATTTCAATTTGTTATTGGTGTGTCTTGATAACATATCACCTACATTAATCATTAACTCGTCTGGTTGAGCCATAGCATCAATCCATTCTCCGTTGTGATTTTGAACTTGTAATCCTTTTCCTTGAGCTCCCATTAATAAGGTAATCAAGTTGATGTCACCATGTGCTGCTGCACGAACGGCTCCGTCTTTAGGTTCGTCAGTAATAGGTGGGTAGTGGATTGGACGTAAAATACTGTTTCCATCTTTGATGTATTTGTCAAAGTAGAATTCGTCTAATCCGATGTAAAGTGCTAAAGCTCTTAACACATAAACACCTGTTTTTTCTAACATTTGGTAAGCTTCTTTACCTACTTCATTGAATTTAGGTAATTCCGTTACTACCACGTTATCTGGATATTCGCCAGCGTATTTTGAACCTTCGCTAACGTATTGTCCAAAATGCCAAAACTCTTTTAAATCTCCAGCAGAGCGCCCTTTAGCATGTTCTTTACCGAAAGAAACATAACCACGTTGTCCACCAATGCCTGGAATTTCGTATTTAGCTTTGGTTTCTAAAGGAAGTGAAAAGAAGTTTCTTACTTCTGAATATAAATCCTCAACTAATTTGTCATCTAAAAAATGACCTTTTAATGCTACGAAGCCGATTTCTTCGTAGGCTTTTCCGATTT
>RXJZ01000135.1 GCA_003963025.1 Flavobacteriaceae bacterium | reverse complement strand
TCATCTTCAACTTATGATAGCTTAACTCCAGAAGAATTTTATTATGTAAATTGGAATAATTACAGCAATGGATTATTAACAGGGACAGTGAATGTAGGAGGTACAATCGTAAATGTTTCTGTAACCAATTCATCTAATTCAATTATTCAATATGGTGATGCTCCATACTGTGGGACATCACATTGGGCTCCAGCTCCATCAGGAAATGGAGGTTCGGGCTCATTTAGAAGTTATACACTTGGTCAACACAGATTTATGTTTGATCAACCAGTTAGCAATCCTAGATTCTTTATTTCTTCATTAAATAAAGTATTAAATCTTTCGGCTCCAGGTAAAATTTTAGCAAGTAATGGAGATTTCGTTGGTGCTCCAGACGGTACTGTTACAACGGTTCTTAATGGAGATGAAGCTTGCGGAACTGTATCTTTTGCAGGAGACTTTACAGAAGTGTCTTTTACAGGTTTAGAAACAGAGTTTTATTGTGATTTTTCAATGGGTATTGCTGGTTTATCTATACCTTGTGTGAATTCTGTTCTACCAACAATTATTCATGAAACAACAAATGCGACAGGTATTGGAACTCCTTCAGGGTTACCAGCAGGTGTAACAGCTACTTGGGCAAACAATACGATTACAATATCGGGTACGCCGACACAATCAGGTACATTTAATTATGATATTCCATTAACAGGGGGTTGTGGAACAGTATCAGCTACAGGAACTATTACTGTATTGGCTTATCCAAATATATCTTATCCTCAAACGGATTATACACTATATTCTGGTAATGCAATTTCTTCAATAAGTCCTTCTAATACAGGTGGAACAATTACATCATGGAGCATTTCTCCAGCGTTACCAGCAGGTTTGACTTTGAATACTAGTTCAGGAGTTATTTCTGGTACCCCAACAGATGGCTTTAATGAAACTACTTTTACAATTACTGCAAGTAATGGCCATTGTGAAGATACCACATCTTTAACATTAAATGCATTAACTTGTTATAATTTTAATTCAAATGATGTAATTTTAAGAGGTAATGCCACTGTTTCAGGAAACGAGATAACCTTGACTCCTGCATCAAACACCCAGTTTGGAGCTGTTTGGAGTACTGATAGATTAGATTTAACAAAAGATTTTAGAGTTAAATCGCAATTATATTTTGGAAATAATAATGCTGGAGCAGATGGACTTGCTTTTGTATTGCAACCATTGAGTAGTAATCAAGGTTCTTCAGGTGGAGGTCTAGGTTATGCAGGGATTAATCCTTCTTTTTCTGTTGAATTTGATACTTATTACAATGGGGCACATGAACTTTCTAATGACCACATGGCTATCATTAAAAATGGTTTAGCAACTGGCAATCACAGTGAATTTGCTCCTATGATTGATTTAGGAAATATTGAAGATAATAATTGGCATGATTTTGAAGTGAGCTGGATTGCTGCTACAAAAAATTTCAAAGTATATTACGATGGAAGCTTAAGATATAACCAAACTATTGATATTGTTAATAATATTTTTAGCGGTAATCAAAATGCTTATTTTGGATTTACTGCGGCTACTGGTGGTTCTGTAAATACACACGCTGTTAGATTAATAGAAAGTTGTTTAACTAGAATTTTAAATATACCTCCAACGGTAACTTCTATTAATGATTTCAATAGTTGTTTTAATCAAACAACTTCGGCTCAATCATTTACAATTAGCGACGATACAACGCCTGTTGCTAACATGACAGTAACAGCAACTTCTTCTAATACAAGTTTAGTTCCTAACAATCAAATTACCATCACAGGTACTGGTGCTACTAAAGATATTACAGTAACTCCTGTATCAGGACAGTTTGGAACAACAACTATTACTGTAGTAGTAGAAGATCAAGAAGGATTATCAGTTTCTGAAAGTTTCACTGTAACAATTGACGACACAGTAGTTCCTACTGTTGTAACACAAAACGTTACAATACAACTTGATTCTAATGGTAATGCAAATATTACTACAGGAATGATTAATAATGGTTCTTCTGATAATTGTGATATTGACACAATTACTCTAGACACCACTTCGTTTAACTGCTCTAATGTTGGTAACAATACCGTGACATTAACAGTAACTGACGTAAAAGGAAACTCAAGTTCCAATACAGCAGTAGTTACGGTTGAAGACAATATTAATCCTACTGTATTATTTACACAAAATATTACCATACAATTAAACGCTTCTGGAACAGCTAGTATTTCAACAAGTGATATTGATAATGGTAGTTTCGATAATTGTGGAATTGCTTCAATGACTTTAAGTCAAGTTAATTTTGATTGCTCACACCTAGGAAACAATACAGTTGTATTTACCGTAGTAGATAATAACGGAAATACAGTTACTCAAAACGTTACAGTAACTGTTCTAGATAACATTAACCCTGTGGCTATTGGCCAAAACATAACTGTATCTTTAAATGCAGATGGACAATTTATTTTAGACCCAGCGTTAATCGACAATGGTTCTTATGATAATTGTGACTATACTTTAACAGCGTCTCCAAATATATTTGGTCCAGCTAATATTGGGGTAAACAATGTAATTTTAGTAATAACAGATTCATCAGGCAACTCACATTATACCGTTGTACAAGTTACTATTACTGACAATGTAAACCCTGTAGTTAATACTCAAAATATAACCATCAACTTAGATAGCAATGGTTTAGCAAGTATTACAGCAAACCAAGTTAATAATGGATCTACAGATAATGCACAAATCGCAAGCATGAGTGTAAGTCCAGATTCATTTACTTGTGATGACTTAGGTGCAAATACGGTAACCCTTACTGTTACAGATACTTCAGGAAATAATAATACAGGAACAGCTACTGTAACAGTAGTTGACAATATTAATCCAACAATTACAGCTCCTGCTGCAGTAACTACAACTACAAACACCGCTTGTACAGCAACTGGAGTAACACTTGGAACTCCTGTAACTGCTGACAACTGTTCGGTAGCAAGCGTTACAAACGATGCTCCGGCTTCATTCCCTATCGGTAACACTACCGTAACTTGGACAGTAACTGATGGTTCTGGTAACACGGCTACAGCTACGCAACTTGTAAAAGTTACAGACTCAACGGTACCTACAATTACTGCACCTGCTGCAGTAACCGTACCAACAAACAACGGATGCTTCGCAGTGAACGTAGTACTTGGAACACCTGTAACAGCAGACAACTGTTCGATAGCTAGTGTAACAAACGATGCTCCGGCAACCTTCCCAATAGGAACTACAACTGTTACCTGGACGGTAACAGATACAGCTGGTAATACAGCTACTGCTACTCAAGTGATAACTGTAATTGACACGCAATTACCTACTATCGTAGCGCCTATTGCTATCAATACAACTACTAATACAGATTGTACTAGAACTGGTTTAGTTCTTGGTAATGCAGTAACTACTGACAACTGTTCGGTAGTAAGCGTAACGAACGACGCTCCTGCTGCATTCCCATTAGGTACTACAACCGTAACTTGGACAGTAGTAGATGGTTCTGGTAACACAGCTACAGCTACGCAAGTAGTAACCGTAACAGATGTAACATTACCTACAATCACAGCTCCTGCTGCAGTGAATGTAACGACAAATACAGCTTGTACAGCAACTGGAGTAACTCTTGGAACTCCAGTAACGGCTGACAACTGTTCGGTAGCAAGCGTAACAAACAACGCTCCTGCAACATTCCCATTAGGTACTACAACCGTAACTTGGACAGTAGTAGATGGTTCTGGTAACACAGCTACGGCTACGCAAGTAGTAACCGTAACAGATGTAACAGTACCAACAATCACAGCACCATCAAATGTGGTTTGGCCTTCAAATATTGGATGCTATGCAGTTAACGTACTATTAGGATCTCCTAGTGTTGCGGATAACTGTTCAATAGCAAGTATATCTAATAATGCACCTTTTGTATTCCCATTAGGTACTACAACCGTAACTTGGACAGTAGTAGATGGTTCGGGTAATACAGCTACTGCTACTCAAACAGTAACAATTGTAGACATAGTTGCTCCTGCACTTATGGCGCCTGTAGCAATAAATACAATCACAAATTCAAGTTGTACAGCAACAGGTGTAATTTTAGGCAACCCAATTGCAAATGATAACTGCTCTTCGGTAACAGTAACAAACAATGCTCCTGTAGCATTCCCATTAGGTAATACAACCGTAACTTGGACAGCGGTGGATGCTTCAGGAAATACAACAACGGCTACACAATTAGTAACCGTAAGAGATGTTGAGTTACCAACAATCACAGCACCTGCTGCAGTGAATGTAAATACGAATACAGCTTGTACTGCAACAGGAGTAACTCTTGGAACTCCAGTAACGGCTGACAACTGTTCGGTAGCGAGCGTAACGAACAACGCACCAGCGGCATTCCCATTAGGTACTACAACCGTAACTTGGACAATTGTAGACGGTTCTGGTAACACAGCTACTGCTACGCAAATTGTAACGGTAACAGATGTAACAGTACCAACAATCACAGCACCTGCTGCAGTAACCGTTTCAACAAACAACGGATGCTTCGCAGTGAACGTAGCACTTGGAACTCCAGTAACAGCAGACAACTGTTCGATAGCTAGTGTAACTAATGATGCTCCTGCAACATTCCCACTAGGTGCTACAACGGTAACTTGGACAATTGTTGATGGTTCTGGTAATACAGCTACTGCTACTCAAGTAGTAACAATAGTAGATACGCAATTACCTAGTATCATTGCACCAATCGCTATCAATACAACTACTAATACAGATTGTACTAGAACAGGATTAGTACTTGGTAATGCTATAACTACTGACAACTGTTCAGTAGCAAGCGTAACAAACGACGCACCAGCAGCATTCCCATTAGGTACTACAACCGTAACTTGGACGGTAGTAGACGGTTCTGGTAACACAGCTACTGCTACGCAAATTGTAACGGTAACAGATGTAACATTACCTACAATTACAGCACCTGCTGCAGTGAATGTAACGACAAATACAGCTTGTACAGCAACTGGAGTAACTCTTGGAACGCCAGTAACGGCTGACAACTGTTCGGTAGCAAGCGTAACAAACAACGCGCCAGCAACATTCCCATTAGGTACTACAACCGTAACTTGGACAGTAGTAGACGGTTCTGGTAACACAGCTACAGCTACTCAAATTGTAACGGTAACAGATGTAACAGTGCCAACAATCACAGCTCCTGCTGCAGTAACCGTACCAACAAACAACGGATGCTTCGCAGTGAACGTAGCACTTGGAACTCCAGTAACAGCAGACAACTGTTCGATAGCTAGTGTAACAAACAACGCACCTGCAACGTTCCCTCTAGGTACGACAACCGTAACTTGGACTATTGTAGACGGTTCTGGTAATACAGCTACGGCTACTCAAGTGATAACTGTAATTGACACGCAATTACCTACTATCGTAGCGCCTATTGCTATCAATACAACTACTAATACAGATTGTACTAGAACAGGATTAGTACTTGGTAATGCTATAACTACTGACAACTGTTCAGTAGCAAGCGTAACAAAC
>RXJZ01000134.1 GCA_003963025.1 Flavobacteriaceae bacterium | reverse complement strand
TTTCGCTATTTCTGCCTTGATAATTAATATTGATATCTAAATATTGGGTCAAATTTTTCTGTAAAAGTAAACGCCAAGTTTGATTTTTACCCGGTTGTAAGCCTTCTAACATTTGAAAACCAACAGCTGATAATGCATTTCCATTAAAACTATTATTGTACATTGAAAATTCGCCATTCATGCTAAATCCTTTTTCGCTGTTGAAGGTGAATGAGGTTCCTAATCGGGTTTGTTTTAAGGTTTCAAAAGCACCAATTTGATTTTCCTTTTGTCGAAATTCGTAAAAAACATCCCAACTCGCATTTTTGGAAAACAAATACCCAATTTTTGGCTCTAGTTGATAACTTTCAATTTCAAAATTTCGATTTGGATAACTCTCAGAAGTTGATTCCGTTGAAGTGGTGCTTCCCGAAAAATTAAACAACCAACTTTTCTTTACCAAATGCTGGTATTGCAACTGATGCGATTGGTTTTTAGCAGCAACACTTCCCACAGAAAGCAAATTTTGACTTTCATTAATCAAAAAAGAATAAGTAGTAGAATGATACTGTTTCCCTCGATTAAAAAACAAACTATTTCTAAAATTCGTGTTCAAACCAATCAATTCACCATCATTTTTTGAAAACGGATTCAAGTCAAAGTTAGAACCATCTCTTCTAATTTTTCGCTCTACTAAAAACGAAGTTTGATTGTAAAAATGCGATGCAAATTTCTTAAAACCTTTTTCATTTTGCCATTGATTAAAGTTGAAATTCAAGGCTTGCGAAAATTTATTCTGATGTGTTCGAACAAAAACCTGATTCGGTAAAAACACTCGAACGTAAATCGCTAAATCTGAATACGGAGCAATTTCAAACTCTTGTAATTCCTGAATTCCATTGCCATTGTAATCGTTCCACATGTAAACGCCTTGCCCAGGTTCTACTTGCAAATAGGTGAATTCTTGCTGGGCAATCGTTCCCGAACTGGTTTCATAAGCTGTTGTTGTTTGAATTAATTGCCCAAAATATCTGTCCGAATATAAAATTCGTGAATTTAACGATGGTTCGTCTTTTAAGTTTGAATCTTCATATTTTAAGGTGCGATAATTCAAAAACACACTTAAATTACTTTTTTCGGTTTTGATTAATTGCGATTTCAAGTAATACGAATTCGAATGATTTACGCGCTCAATTCGGTTGTTTTGCAAACTATCATTCTGACGTTGCAAAAATCCCAATTCCACAAAAACTTTAGTCGAATCGCCTCTTCCCACAAAAGCACCATATTCTAAAAAACGTTGGCTCAAGGCCGAAAATGTATTGGTTGACTTCAGTTTTTCAGAATTATCTTCCAAATTTACCGTAGCACCAACCCAATTTTTACGCAATTTATAAGAGGAACGATTTTGACTTCTAGCAAAAGACGAATTTGAAAGTTCAGAATCGTTTTTCATTATGCTAGAATTACTCCAAATCATCCAATTTTTGGTAACATATCTTCCGGATAAAGTGTGTTTGTTTCCCGAAAAAGCATCGCCAAAAACTAAATTTTCAAACTGATAAATCGCTTTTCCTTTGTTGTTGAAATTAAAATCCAATCCCGAAGTCAAAAAGCTTTGATTGCCCAATAAAGGCGAAGTGATGTTCCAATCTCTATTAAATTCAATGTTGTACAAACGTTCAATAGTTTTGAAATTTTCTTGCACCAACTGATAATTCGCAAAGGCATCAATCTTGGTTTTTCCGTCAAAAAGGCGTTGTTTTCCATTAAATTTTCCAGCAAAACCTTTGTTGTTATTGTCGTCTAAATTCGAATATAAATTTTGGTCGTTGTTACTTATTGCTGCTTCAAAATCTAAAAGTGTTTTCTCGCTCGGATTATATTTCCCCAAAATCGTTGCCATTTGAATTTTTGTAGGTGCAATCAATCGTACAATCGGTTCGTAATTTCCTTGCGGAATTCCAGCAATTGGCGCCACATATTCATAAATTTTTCCAACGGCTTGATTATTAGCTAAAATGTAATTTCCTTGATTATTTCCCACCAATGAAAAACGCACATTGTACAATTCGTCTGTTGGATTATTCGAATATTCAAACACTTCAACAGCGCCAATAATCACTTTTTTGTATAAAATTTTATTCTCAGAATACGTGTCTAAATAGGCTGAAGGTCCGTTCATTTGCGAAATATCATCGCCAGCGTTTAGCAAAATATCGATTTGTTCCGAAGATAAATTTTGTTGTAAAGGCTGATTTTTCACATCACTTTCCGAATATACATAACCGCCAATTTGCCAATTTTCTCGCTCGTGCGAAATCCCACCATAAGTGATAAATCGGGTGTAATTTCTATCGGTATATTGATATTCTACGTTGATTCGCATTTCGGAAGTAATCGGAAATAAAGAGGTGAAAATAATTTCTCCTGCGTTGTAATCGATAATGTAATCGTTGTTTTCTCCACGGGTTTTCAAAATTCCGTTCACATAAACCCTTTCCGAACCTGAAATTACTAAAACATATAATTCGTTATTATTACCTCGCAATTTATACGGACCTTGATTTCCTTCTTGTCCAACGAACGAACTTCGGGCATATTGTCCACGAACCAAAGCGCCAGATGCAATGACTTCGGTTTTTTTATCAGGTGTCCCAAAGGTGAAGCGAGTG
Organism: Flavobacteriaceae bacterium; assembly: GCA_003963025.1. Taxonomy (GTDB): domain Bacteria; phylum Bacteroidota; class Bacteroidia; order Flavobacteriales; family Flavobacteriaceae; genus Flavobacterium. The sequence continues at coordinate 2,251 of RXJZ01000134.1, read as the reverse complement.
GCTAAACCTTGTACTTTTTTGTTGAAATTTAAGAAAGCAGATTTTCGATTTTCCAGAAATAAATCTCCCGCTCGAATATTCCATTTATCTGAAAATAATTCGATGAAAATTTGATCAAACTCATCCAGTTTTTGCGAATATCCGCCTTCTTGCAACGGAATATTACTGTCTTGAATGGAAGCACGCAAACTCACTTTTTCTGAAATCTTTCCTGTGATTTGCAAATCTAAATTCGAGTTCACAACTGTGTTTTGATTGTTTCCAATGGTAACGCCACGTGTAATACTTCCCGAAGTATTCAATCCGTCAAAAGGTTTGAATTTGGTGTTTTTGTCTTTTTTGAATACGATTAATTTTCCCGCTTCGTTTGAAACCACTTTGTCGTCATCGTAAATGGAATAGGTTTTGGTTAAAAACTCTGGAAATTTGGAATAGCGAACAATTAAAGAATCAGAAGTGTTGATTTCTTTGGTGAAAACTACCGTTCCTTTTTGGAAATTTACCTTGTAAAAACTCGTATCAATGACTTTTCCGTTTTTGTCTTTAATTTCAAAAAAGGAATTGTTCAAACTGAATTTTTCAATCGAAATCGTATCTTTTGAAAACGCAATTTTTTTAGATGGATACGATTGCAATGTTTCCTGAGCAAAACCGCCCAAAAAACACAATAGAAATCCCGCTAAAAAAACAATTTTTTGCATAAATACTATAACTCCGAATCTTCAAAAGTAGTATTTATTGTTTGAAAAAAGGAATGATTTTGTTTGAACCGCAGATTCGCAGATTTTTTTAAATAGTAGTTTGCTATGCTGCGGTGATTTATTTTAACTATTTATTTTTGTGCTTAACTAAATGCTTTGTCTTTGTTTGTAAAGAGTTAAAATACAATTTTTTATTTGTGTTATTCAAATAGTAAACATCGTAAAATAAGTAATGATTTTGTCTGAACCGCAGATTCGCTGATTTTTTTAAATAATAATCTGCGAATCTGCGGTAATTTATTTTAAAACTACTCTTTCGTAATCACTTGCATCGTTTCTCTAGAAATCTGACGCAATAATACCGTTTTGTTCGTTTCAACAACTTTAGCAGCGTTTTCATCAAAATGTCTGATGGTGTACAACGATACATTTTCATTGTACGAAACTTTGAATTTTTTAGCCAAAACTTTTCGTAACTCTTCAAAGGTGTTGTACTTATCTTCAATACAAACTGAGAAACTAATTGCTGTATTTTGAATTAAATTTACTTTGATTTTGTATTTTGAGAACAAACCAAAAATTTCACTAATGTGATTTTCCATGATGAAATCGAAATCAATAGACGATAACGATAATAACAATTGGGTTTTCTTAACGATAAAACAAGATGTTTTTGGTTCCAAATCTAAACCTCTTGAAATTCGTGTTCCGGGTAATGTTGGGTTAATAAACGATTTTACATATAACGGAATTTCCTTTTTCTGTAAAGGTTGTAACGTTTTTGGGTGAATAACCGAAGCTCCGTAAAATGCTAATTCGATTGCTTCTCTGTATGAAATTTGGTTCAACAAAACTGCATTTTCAAAATATCTTGGATCGGCATTTAAAACTCCAGGAACGTCTTTCCAAATGGTAACACTTTCCGCACCTAAACAATACGCAAAAATCGCAGCGGTATAATCCGAACCTTCGCGACCTAAAGTTGTGGTGAAATTATTCTCATCCGATCCTAAAAATCCTTGTGTAATATTTAAAGTTTTCTTTTTAACGCCTTTTGAAATTAGTTTTTGAGTAGTTTCCCAATCTACTTGTCCATCACGGTAATTGTTATCAGTTTTAATTAATGGGCGAACATCAATCCAATTGTTTTTTAAGCCGCTATAATTGAAATAATGACTTACAATTGTGGTAGAAACTAATTCTCCAATACTCACCACTTGGTCGTAAACAAAGCTATAATTTGGTGACTTGTTGCTACGAATGAAATATTCTAAATCATCAAAATGCGCGTTGACATCAAAAAACACATCGTGGTCTTCGTCTTCAAATAAGTCTAATAAAATTTGGTTGTGGTATTTGCGAACTTCCTGAAGCGAGGCATGTAATTCCTTCGATTTATCAAAGTAATTTTTGATTACGACTTCCAAAGCATTTGTGGTTTTTCCCATGGCAGAAATTACCAACAAAACATCTTCGTGTCCTACCGTGTTTAAAACATGTAATACGTTTTTTACGCCTTCGGCATCTTTAACCGATGCACCTCCAAATTT
>RXJZ01000139.1 GCA_003963025.1 Flavobacteriaceae bacterium | reverse complement strand
ACAATATTTTACACCAAATGGAGATGGATATAATGATGTATGGAAAATAGATGGTTTACAATCTACAGATGTGATTTTTATTTTTGATCGATATGGTAAATTAATCAAACAATTAAGAGGAGAAGAATTTTGGGATGGTTCTTATAATCAAGAACTACTACCTTCTACTGATTATTGGTTTACTGTTGATTATTATGAAAATGGAGCTAAGAAACAATTTAAAGCTCACTTTGCATTGAAAAGATAATTTTAATAAATAACAAAAAAGGCGAAAGAAATTTCGCCTTTTTTATTTTCAGTATAAAAAGAAAAGGGATACAATTTGTATCCCCTTTCTTTTTATACTATAAATTAATGATTATAGTTTGTTGTAGGTGTTTAATGCTTCTTTAAGAATTTTAACAGATTTAATTAAATCATCTTTCTTTAAAACATAAGCAATACGAACTTCGTCTAAACCAACATTTGGTGTTGAATAAAATCCTGCTGCAGGAGCAACCATTACAGTTTCACCATTTAAGTCGTAAGACTCTAATAACCATTGTGCAAATTTATCAGCGTTATCTATAGGTAATTTAGCAATACAATAGAAAGCGCCTTTTGGAGTAGCTACTTTAATACCTTCAATTTTATTCAATTCAGTAATTAAAGTATCTCTACGATCTTTATATTCCGAAATAACAGCATCAAAATAACTTTGAGGGGTTTCTAATGCAGCTTCACTAGCAATTTGTGCATAGGTAGGCGGACTTAAGCGAGCTTGAGCAAACTTCATCGCCGTTGACATTACTTCTTTATTTTTAGAAACAATACAACCAATTCGAGCACCACACATACTGTAACGTTTAGAAACCGAATCAATCATAATAGCATGTTCTTCTAAACCAGGAACATTCATGACAGAAAAATGTTGGTCTCCATCATAAATAAATTCACGATATACTTCATCGGCAATTAGAAATAAATCATGCTTTTTAACAACTTCAGCCAACTTTAAAATTTCTTCTTGCGAATATAAATATCCAGTAGGATTACCTGGATTACAAATTAATATAGCTTTTGTTTTTGGGGTAATTAATTTTTCAAAAGCTTCAATTGGAGGTAAAGCAAACCCCGTTTCAATTCCAGAAATTACAGGAACTACATTTACTCCTGATGCTGTTGAAAATCCATTATAATTAGCGTAAAAAGGTTCTGGGATAATAATCTCATCTCCTGCATCCATAGTACTTCCCATAGCAAAAAGTAAAGCTTCAGAACCTCCTGTAGTAATTATAATATCTTGAGTATCTATTGGTAACCCATGGTTTTTATAGTATTGAGAAAGTTTTGTTCTATAACTTTCAAAACCTGCAGAATGACTGTATTCAAGAACTGAAATATCAGCTTTTTTTACTGCTTCTAAGGCAACTTCTGGCGTTTTAATATCGGGTTGACCAATATTTAAATGATATACTTTATGACCTTTTTTTTTAGCAATTTCTGCAAAAGGTACCAATTTTCTAATTGGAGATTCTGGCATTTGTTGCCCTTTTATTGAAACTTTTGGCATGTTTATATTTTTTAGATGTGCAAAATTGCGATTTTTTTTTGTGAAAAGAACATTAATCGTTATTAAAATATGTTAAATAGATAATAGATTAGTTTTAATTTCTTACATTTATATAAATGAATTTAAATGAAATTAGTAATTTCTATAGTCTTATTGATTACATTGCAAGTGACTTCATATTCGCAAACTAATTTTTTATGGAATTCAAAAAAAAACAAAATCAAAATTCCTTTCGAATTCATTCAAAATCTCATCATTATTGATGTCAATTTTAATGGAATTCCTCTTAAAATGATTCTTGATACTGGTTCTGATGATACTATTTTATTTGATTTACCCCAAGATACATTACTCTCTAATCTTGATGAAAAAGATAAAATTTCAATCAAAGGGGTTGGAAATGGCAATGTTGTTTCGGGATATAGGCTAAAAAACAATTTGTTATCTGTAAATGAGTATGCAGATTCTAATTTTGATGTTCTTTTTTTACCTGATCAAGATATTAGCATTATTAATAAATTAGGATTGCCCATTAATGGAATAATTGGGAGTCGTTTTTTTGAATCATATCTAGTAGAAATTGATTACGAGCACAAATTAGTAATACTCCATAGAGAAGAACTTAAAGCTAATGATTCTCGTTTAAAAAGATTTAATACATTGCAAGTATCGCTAATTAAAAAGAAACCATATGTTAAAATTCCAATAACTTTAAATGATGAAAGTCAAATATTTAACGTGCTCTTTGATTCTGGTTTAGGCGATGGACTTTGGTTGTTTGAAAACGATAACTTGAAATGTAATACTGATTTTTTTAATGATTTTCTTGGGGTTGGTCTGTCGGGTGAAATAAATGGTAAAAGATCTAGAATTGATAAAATTGATTTTAGTGGATTTGCTTTAAAAAAGGCTTTGGTTTCATATCCAGACACTACTGCTTTTAATCAAATTCTTATTAATAATGGTCGAAATGGTTCTATTGGTGGCGATGTTTTAAAACGATTCAATTGGTTTTTAGATTATAAAAACAAGAAATTTTATTTCAAAAAAAACAATTTGTTTTCCCTTCCATTTGAATATAACATGTCGGGTATAGAAATTCAGCATGCAGGTTTACAATTAATCAATCAAATTGTAAGAGTTCAGCCTCCAAAAAGAACAGCTAATCAAAATGAAATTATTTTTGATGATGATTTAAAATTCACACAAAAATTTGAGCTAAAACCTATTTTTTCAATACATGCAATTCGTAAAGATTCTCCCGCAGAAAAGGCAGGATTACAAGTAGGAGATAAAATCCTTAAAATTAATAATAAACAAGCCCATCAATTGACGATGCAATGGATAATGGATTTATTTCAATCAAAAGATGGTAAATGGATTTCGATTTTAGTCGAGCGAAATGGTGAGCAGATAAAATATAAATTTCAATTGAAAAAAATTCTATAAAAAAAGTCCCACTTTTAATGGGACTCTTCTTTATGAATTTGGAAACGTTTTCTTTTTTAGTAGTGGACTAACTTCTTCCTTAACAACTACAGTTCCTTTTATTCTTAGTGGAATCATACCGTTTTCTTTGTTAGTAGCATTGGTTTCAATGGTAATAGTTTTACTTATTGGACCCGGATTCATATTATATTGAACCTTAATTTGACCTTTTCCTCCAGGAGCAATAGGTTCTTTTGGCCATTCTGGAACCGTACAGCCACAACTCGATTTGGCATTTTTGATAACCAAAGGCGCATCTCCCGTATTGGTAAATTCAAAAATACGTATTCCGTTATCTTTTCCTTTTTCAACTTCACCATAATTAATGGTTTCTTCCTTAAATTCAATTTTAGCACCAGATTGAGCAAAGGAAAAAATTCCTATCAGTAGGGTTAAATAAACAAGTAATTTTTTCATCATCTTATAAATTAATAGGTTGTTGTAAAAATAATTAAATATAAGCAACCAACAAACTACTCCTAACATTTTTTTTATTTTCGTTATATAGTTACTTTTGCAGTTAATAACACAAAAAACATACCAAAGTTTACGTTTAGGTATTTTTAGGAGCGAATGGCTCGGGACTTATTTGTAATCCATTTTCCCGCTGTCCGCTTTACGAGGTGCCGCTCCCATCGGGGCTAGAAAGCAAACTTTAGGATTTTTTGCAACCGTTGTTTCATGAAAATTAAGCAACAAACCATTAACAATAAACAATAAACGATATAATGATTCCTGCACAATTCAACGCTAAAGAAGTAGAACAAAAGTGGTACGACTACTGGATGAAAAACGATTATTTTACATCCAAACCCGACCACAGAACGCCGTACACCATTGTAATTCCGCCACCAAACGTAACGGGAGTTTTACACATGGGACACATGTTGAATAACACCATTCAAGATGTATTAATTCGTCGTGCGCGTTTAAAAGGGTTCAATGCTTGTTGGGTGCCAGGAACGGATCATGCCTCAATTGCAACCGAAGCTAAAGTAGTAGCCAAGTTAAAAGAAGAAGGTATCAATAAAAACGATTTAACACGCGAAGAATTCCTAAAACACGCTTGGGATTGGACCGAAAAATACGGAGGAACCATCTTAGAGCAATTAAAACAATTAGGATGTTCTTGCGATTGGAGTCGAACCAAGTTTACTATGGATGACGATATGTCAGCATCGGTAATTCACTCATTTGTAGATTTATATAACAAAGGACTGATTTATCGCGGTTACCGAATGGTAAACTGGGATCCAGAAGCGAAAACAACTTTATCTGACGAAGAAGTAATCTTTGAAGAACGTCAAGGAAAATTATACTTCATCAAATACAAAATCGAAGGTTCGGAAGATTTCTTAACCGTTGCCACTACACGTCCTGAAACAATTTTTGGAGATACTGCAATTTGTATCAATCCAAATGACGAACGTTTTTCGCATTTAAAAGGGAAGAAAGCAATCGTTCCAATTTGCGGTAGAGTAGTGCCAATTATCGAAGATGAATATGTAGATGTAGAATTCGGTACAGGATGTTTAAAAGTAACGCCTGCTCACGATACCAACGATAAAGTTTTAGGAGATAAACACAATTTAGAAATCATCGATATTTTCAACGAAGATGCGACTTTGAATTCATACGGATTGCATTACCAAGGAAAAGATAGATTCGTTGTTCGTGAAGAAATTGCGAAAGAATTAGAAACTATCGGAGCGTTAGCTAAAACCGAAACGCATTTGAATAAAGTAGGAACTTCTGAAAGAACCAAAGCGGTAATCGAACCAAGATTATCCGACCAATGGTTCTTAAAAATGGAAGATTTAGTAAAACCTGCTATCAAAGCCGTTTTAGAATCAGACGAAATCAAATTATATCCAAGTCGTTTTAACAATACCTATGCGCATTGGTTAAACAACATTCGCGACTGGAATATTTCACGTCAATTGTGGTGGGGACAACAAATTCCAGCTTACTATTTTGGTGATGGAAAAGAAGATTTCGTAGTAGCAGAAAACATCGAAAAAGCCCTTGAGCTTGCGAAAGAAAAAACTGCCAACTCAACACTGACCACTGCTGACTTACGTCAGGATGCTGACGCACTTGACACTTGGTTCTCATCATGGTTGTGGCCAATGGCGGTTTTTGGAGGTGTTTTAAATCCAGAAAGTGAAGATTTTAAATATTATTATCCTACCAATGATTTAGTTACGGGACCCGATATTTTATTCTTCTGGGTAGCGCGTATGATTATTGCAGGTTACGAGTATGCAGGCGAAAAACCATTTTCAAATGTATATTTAACCGGATTAGTTCGTGATAAGCAAGGTCGTAAAATGTCGAAATCTTTAGGAAATTCTCCAGAACCGCTTGGACTAATTGAAAAATTTGGAGCTGACGGAGTTCGTGTGGGATTGTTATTGAGTGCTTCGGCAGGAAATGATATTTTGTTCGACGAGGAATTATGCAACCAAGGTAAAGGTTTCTCTAATAAAATTTGGAATGCTTTCAAACTAATCAAAGGTTGGGAAGTAGCGGATATTGCACAACCAGAATC
>RXJZ01000224.1 GCA_003963025.1 Flavobacteriaceae bacterium | reverse complement strand
AAAGATTTTTCGGTTGATGTAGAAGCTTTAACGCGAATTGTAAATCATGTAATTGAAGGAGGAGTAGAGTATTTGGTAGTTTTAGGAACTACAGCAGAATCGGCAACTTTATCACAAGAGGAAAAAGAATTGGTTATCGATACGATAATTAAAGCAAATGCAGGAAGATTGCCTTTAGTTCTAGGTGTTGGGGGAAATAACACGCATAAAGTAGTTGAAGAGTTGAAGTCGAGAGATTTTTCTCATTTCTCAGCAATCTTATCGGTTTCGCCTTATTACAATAAACCAACACAAGAAGGTATTTATCAACATTTCAAAGCAGTTGCAGAAGCATCTCCAATTCCTGTAATTTTATACAATGTACCAGGAAGAACAGCAAGTAATATGTTGCCATCTACTGTTGTCCGAATTGCAAATGATTTCAAAAATGTAATCGGAATTAAAGAAGCAGCGGGTGATATTGTACAAGCCATGAAATTAATCCAAACAAAGCCAGAAGGATTTTTAGTGATTTCAGGCGATGATATGATTACATTACCAATGGTTTTAGCGGGTGGAGCAGGAGTGATTTCGGTAATTGGTGAAGGTTTTCCAAAGGAATTCTCAGAAATGGTTCGTTTAGGATTGCAAAGAAAAGTGGATGAAGCCTATAAATTACACTATTTATTGGCAGATAGTATTGATATGATTTTTGAGCAAGGAAACCCTGGAGGAATTAAAGAAGTCTTTAAAGCATTAGGATTGTCCGAGAATACAGTACGATTACCACTTGTAAATGTAAATCAAGATTTAGCAACAAGATTGCATAATTTTACAAGAAAATTAAGTTAAAAAAAAGATTTTTATAGTAATTAAATAATGCCTAAATTTGCAGTTGCTTTTTTAGGAGACATCTTTTTGATGTTTATAAAATAATAATGTAAAGCCAAATGAATAAATTTTTAAGTTTTCTTTCACTAGCCATTTTATTGGTCTCATGTAGTCCTTATCAAAAGGCATTAAAGTCAGATGATGTGGAATTGAAAGCACAAGTTGCAAATAGAATGTATGAAAGAAATAAATTTGATAAAGCACTACGTTTGTATGAACAGGTAGCCCCTGCTTACAAAGGTAAACCTACATCAGAAATATTATTTTATAATTATTCAAAATCGCTATACAATACAAAGCAGTATTATTTAGCAGGTTATCAATTTGAGAATTTTGCTGTATCATATCCTAAAAGCGATAAAAGAGAAGAAGCTAGTTTTTTAGCATCTGAATGTTTTTACAGATTATCTCCTACCTACAGTCTTGATCAAACAGATACAGATAAGGCATTAGAAAAACTTCAACGCTTTATTGATAATTATCCAGATTCAGAGTATTTGCCTAAAGCAAATGCTTACGTTAAAGAGTTGCGAGAAAAATTAGAGAAAAAGGCATTTGAAATTGCAAAACAGTATCATAAAATTGCAGATTATAGATTAGAATATAATGCAGCTTTAAAAACTTTGGAAAATTTTATTGCTGATTTTCCTGGAACTCAATACAAAGAAGAAGCTATGTTTTTGAGATTTGATACGGCATATAGATATGCAAAAAATAGTATTCAAGCAAAAAAAGAGGAACGTTATAATGCCGCTAAAACTTTATATAATAGTTTGTTAAAGTTTAGACCAAATTCCATATATAAAGAAGAAGCTGATAAAATTTTAGCGGATATAGAACAAGAATTAAAACAATTTTCTAAATAAAAGTAAATCATGGATTTAAAGAAAACAAATGCTCCAGTAAACACAATTACTTACAATAAAAGCAAATTAGAAGAGCCTACTGGAAACATTTATGAAGCGATTACTATTATGGCAAAACGCGCTAATCAAATCAATACTGAAATTAAAAAAGAATTGATTGAAAAATTAGAAGAGTTTGCTACTTATAATGATAGTTTAGAGGAAATTTTTGAAAACAAAGAGCAAATTGAAGTTTCAAAATTCTATGAAAAATTACCAAAACCACATGCGTTAGCAGTGCAAGAGTGGGAAGAAGGTAAGATCTATTACAGAGACGCAAAATAATCATTATGTCTGTTTTAAGCGGTAAAAAAATCTTGCTAGGTATATCTGGTGGTATAGCTGCTTACAAAACAGCCAATTTGGTTAGATTACTTATAAAAGCAGGTGCACAAGTACAAGTTGTAATGTCGCCTGCTTCTTTGCATTTTGTTACACCACTTACTTTAGCAACGCTTTCTAAAAACCCAGTTTATTCAACATTCTACAATGAAGAAGAAGGAAATGGGGAATGGAATAACCATGTTGAATTAGGTTTATGGGCAGATTTAATGCTAATTGCACCAGCAACAGCAAATACGCTCTCCAAAATGGCTAATGGTAATTGTGATAATTTGTTAATAGCTACTTATCTTTCTGCCAAATGTCCAGTTTATTTTGCTCCTGCAATGGATTTGGATATGTATAAGCATCCTTCAACTTTAGATAGTTTCCATAAATTAAAATCATTTGGTAATATTATGATTCCTGCTGAAAAGGGTGAATTAGCAAGTGGTTTAGTTGGAGAAGGAAGAATGGCAGAGCCTGAAAATATTGTTGATTTCTTAGAAAACGATTTGGCTTTAAAATTGCCATTAAAAAATAAAAGAATTCTAATTACGGCAGGTCCAACCTATGAATCTATTGATCCTGTACGTTTTATTGGAAATCATTCCTCAGGAAAAATGGGATTTGATATCGCTAATGAAGCGGCAAATAAAGGGGCTGAAGTAATTTTGATATCAGGACCAACTCATTTAAACTTGCAAAATTCTTCGATTAAATTGATTCGAGTTAAATCGGCAGAACAAATGTATAATGCATGTCATGAGTATTACAATGAAGTAGATGTTGCTATTGCAGCCGCCGCAGTAGCGGATTATCGTCCAAAAAATGTTGCCAATCAGAAAATAAAAAAGAAAGAATCAACGTTATTTATAGAGCTAGAAAAAACAAAAGATATTTTAGCCTCTCTTGGTGAATTAAAGAAACATCAGTTTTTAATTGGTTTTGCATTAGAAACAGAAAATGAAATTGAACATGCAAAGCAAAAAATTCAGAAAAAAAACTTAGATTTGATAGTATTAAATTCATTGAATGATGAAGGTGCAGGTTTTGGACAACCTACAAACAAAGTCACTTTTATTTCAAAAAATTTTGATATAGAACCAAAAGAGTTGAAATCTAAAGAAGAAGTAGCTCAAGATATTATTAACAAGGTAATTCAATTTTATAATGCGTAAGACAATACTTATTATATATTTTTTATTTTCATTTGTAAATGTATTTTCTCAAGAACTAAATGCAACAGTTTCTGTTAATTTTCAGCAAGTTGCAAATGGAAATCCACAATTGTTCAAAAACTTAGAAACGCAAGTAAAAGAATTTTTGAATACTACAAAATGGACAACTAAAGAATTTACAGATGTTGAAAAAATCGATTGTAACTTCTTTATAAATGTAACTTCTTATGGTTCAAATACCTTTGAAGCTACCTTGCAAGTACAATCTTCAAGACCTATATATAACTCTAATTTTTCTTCACCGATATTGAATATCAATGATAAAAATTTTACTTTTCGTTTCATAGAATTTGAAGCTATGGTTTATGACCAAAATTCTTTTAATTCCAATTTAGTAGCGGTTTTAGCTTTTTATGCCAATATGATTATTGGTTTAGATATGGATTCTTTTGCTTTAAATGGAGGAACAAAATATTTAGAAGCGGCTTCAAATATTGTTAATTTAGCACAACCTAGTGGGTATAAAGGTTGGTCGCAATCTGAAGGTAGTAATAATAATCGTTATTTTTTAGTTTCAGATATGTTAGCAACTACTTTTTTACCGTATAGAAAAGCGATGTATGAATATCATAGATTAGGTTTAGATACGATGAGTGAAGATGTAAAAAAAGGGAAAGAAAATATATCAAATTCAATACAAACTTTAGCAGAAATTCAAAAAACTAGACCTAATTCATTGTTGGTGCGAACATTTTTTGATGCAAAAGTCGATGAATTAGTAGCAATGTTTTCTGGAGGACCACAAGTTGACAATGTTAAATTGCTAGAAACTTTGAATAAAATATCTCCATTAAATTCTCAAAAGTGGAATAGAATTAGATAGAACATTATTTTTAATAAATTGTTTATGTTGCTTTCACTTTCCATTAAAAATTATGCGTTAATCGAATCGCTTGAAACTGATTTTTCCAATCAGTTTTCTGTTATTACAGGAGAAACCGGTGCAGGAAAATCGATCCTTCTCGGTGCTTTAGGTTTGGTATTGGGAAAAAGAGCTGATTTGACTTCACTAAAAGATAAAGAACAAAAGTGTATAATTGAAGCACAATTTGCTGTTTCTAATTATAATCTTCAATCTTTTTTTGAAGATAATGATATGGATTATGAAGATAAAACCATTATTAGAAGAGAAATTTTGCCTTCAGGAAAATCTCGAGCATTTGTTAATGATAGTCCAGTAAATCTTCAAGAACTTCAGGAACTAGGAGAAATGTTGTTAGATATTCATTCCCAACATCAAACCCAAGAACTTGCGGAAGAAAACTATCAAATTGATATTTTAGATGCGGTTGCTAATAATAGCGAATCTGTAAATTCATATAAAAAGGCATTGACTGATTTCAAATCGACTCAAAAAGAGTTGAAACAATTGATTTCGGAAAAAGAGGCTTTAGTGAAAGAGTATGAGTACAATTCTTTTTTGTTGAACGAACTTTTAGCAGCCAACTTAATTGATGGCGAGCAAGAAGCGTTAGAGCAAGAATTAGAGCAATTAAGTAATGTTGAATTCATAAAAGAAAATTTCGAACGAATTTTAGCTTTTGCCAATGAAGAGCAAGTTGGCGCCTTAGTAAATTTGAAAGAAATTAAAATTGCACTTCAAAAAATAGCTGGTTTTTC
>RXJZ01000234.1 GCA_003963025.1 Flavobacteriaceae bacterium | reverse complement strand
TTTATTTGGTTTTTTCAAAAGAGTTTTGCTTTGTGTAAAAATACAAAAAATGTAGGAATATGAAACATCGAAATCTCAAGGTTTAATTACCTTTGTATTCTCGATTTTCGACACATGGAAAACATCATTCTTTTATTTTTATGTTTGATTTTAGGCGTTGCGCTTCAAAAAGTACCGCAATTTCCTAAAAACGCCTATCAAAGTTTGAATCAATACGTGATTTACATTTCGCTTCCGGCTATGGCTTTGTACTATATTCCGAAAATCACGATTTCATTGGCTTTGCTTTATCCATTAGGAATTGCGTGGTTAGGTTTCGGTTTATCATTTCTGTTTTTCTATGCTTTAGGTACCTATTTCAAATGGTCAAAAAAGTTAATTGGATGTTTGATTTTGACTGGTGGATTGAGCAATACTTCATTCGTAGGATTTCCCATCATCGAAGCTTTATTTGGTACCGAAGGATTGAAAACAGCTATTATTGTAGACCAACCCGGCTCATTTGTAGTAGTAACCACTTTAGGAATTTTAGTCGCAGCTAGTTTTTCGAGAGGAAATTTAAGTACTTCTGAAATCGTATTGAAAATTGTAAAATTTCCGCCTTTTATTGCTTTTACAATTGCACTTTGTTGCACACTATTTTCTTTAGAATTTCCTGAATCATTACAAAACTCGTTTTTACGAATCGGAAACACGGTAACACCTGTCGCATTAGTAGCGGTTGGATTGCAATTAAAAATTGATACTCGAAGTAAACATTGGCGTTTTCTAACTTTGGGATTACTTTTCAAATTGATTTTGATGCCCGCATTTTTCTTCTTGCTATACAAAATCGTATTAAACGGAAAAGGATTAGAAATTGATGTTTCTATCATGGAATCTGCCATGGCACCGATGATCACAGGGGCAATTTTAGCCTCTAACTACGGATTAAAACCAAAATTAAGTAGTATGATGATTGGGATTGGAATTCCATTGTCTTTAGTTACTATTGCTTTTTGGTATTGGGTTTTAAGTAGTTTTTAATATCTTTACTTTTCAATTTTATACTATGAATCCTGAAATAATACTGGCACTTGAAAACATTGTAGGTTCAGCTTATATTTTTACTGATGAAGCTACTCGAAAAACGTATGGTCACGACGAAACGGAAGATTTAAGTTTTCCGCCTCATGTTGTAGTGAAACCTGCCAATACAGAAGAAGTGGCGCAAATTTTAAAAGTTTCTAACACCTATAAAATTCCGACTACGCCAATTGGTGCGCGAACAGGTTTGAGTGGTGGCGCTTTATCGATTTATGGTGGTATTGCGATTTCAATGGAACGATTCAATCAAATTATTGAAATTGACGAGCAAAATTTACAAGTTACTACACAACCTGGTGTAATTACACAAGTTTTGCGTGAAGCTGTGGCTGAGAAAGGCTTATTCTATCCAGTAGATCCAAGCAGTATGGGAAGTTGTTTTATTGGTGGAAACATAGCTGAAAATTCAGGTGGTGCGAGAGCTTTGAAATATGGTGTTACCAAAGATTATGTTCTAAATTTAGAAGTAGTTTTGCCAACAGGCGATATCATTTGGACAGGCGCGAATACCTTGAAAAATTCGACGGGTTATAATTTGACGCAATTGATGGTGGGTAGCGAAGGAACTTTAGGAATCGTAACTAAAATTGTATTGAAATTATTACCTCAAAATAAACATAACGTATTGCTTTTGGTTCCGTTTTATAAAGCGGAGCAAGCTTGTGAAGCAGTTTCAGCGATTTTTAGAGCCGGAATTGTGCCAAGTGCAATAGAGTTTATGGAACGTGATGCTATTGATTGGACGTTGAAATTTGTCGATGGTTTGAATGTGGAAGTAAAAGACAACGTTCAAGCGCATTTGTTGATTGAAGTAGATGGGAATTACCCAGAAATTTTGATGCAAGAAGCCGAACAAATTTTGGCAGTCGTAGAACAATTTGAAATCGACGAAGTATTATTTGCCGATAGTGAAGAACAGAAAAATGTACTTTGGAAAATGCGTCGTTCTGTAGCGGAAGCAGTAAAAGCAAATTCCATTTACAAGGAAGAAGATACCGTTGTGCCAAGATATGAATTACCAAAACTATTAAAAGGCATCAAAGAAATTGGTTCGAAATATGGTTTTCAATCCGTTTGTTATGGCCATGCTGGTGATGGTAATTTACACGTAAACATCATCAAAGGTAACATGACCGATGACAATTGGAAAACGGAAGTTCCTAAAGGAATTCGTGAGATTTTTGAATTAACGGTTGGTTTAAAAGGAACACTTTCTGGTGAACACGGTATTGGTTTGGTGCAAAAAAACTACATGGATATTGCGTTTTCAAAAGTACATTTGGAATTAATGGAACGCATCAAAGCCATTTTTGACCCAAATAATGTATTGAATCCTGGAAAGATTTTTCCTGATGGGGAATGATTTTTATTTTTTTGCAAACTTTTTAAAAATTACAAAACCTACATAACTTCCAATTAAAAACGAAACAATAAAATTTATCAAATTTGGTTCAGGATGTCCGTTACTTCCTGGATAAGCTGTAAAGAATAAACTCATGATATAATTCATTTCATGTGAATGATAATAACAAGGGTCAGGAATTAGAAAATCGTACAAACAAGTAAAACTAAAAACATGAAATACAATTCCACCAATAATTATAAATAACCATTTATTGAACTTTGTATTTTTCATTTTACTTCGAGCTTAAAAACTCCACCAAATTCACATCCGCATTTTTGAATGTTGGAGGTTGTTCTATGATACTTGCGTTTCTTTTTTTGTTGATTTTCATGGTAATATCAGCATCCGTAGTAAACAATAAAACCGACATAAATGGATTAGCAATATAAGGCGTTAACTCCGCTTCCATTTCCTCCATTTTGATAATTTTTTCTACTTCTTGTAAGCCTTCATTGTAAATCTTAAACGTAACTGACAGCTTCAAAACACCGTCTTGAGCAATGGTTCTCACGTATATATTTTGCAACTCAGGTTTTCCGATAGTTTTGGCTAGCGTTAATTTAGCAAAAGTTCCATTTGCAATACTCGCTCTAACTTGGTTGAAAAATTCGGTATAAGTGATATTATTTTCGTTCATATTACAATCCTAAAGCTTTTACAATTTTCGCATCAAATAACATCGAAAACATTTTGTTCTCTTTGTCTTTATTTAAAAATTTCCATTGGTTTTTAGTCAAATCATCTGCTACTGCAATTAGTGTAGAACGAGTTTCGATACGAAATGAATTTAAAGCTTTATCATAAGTAACTTTCTCAGCATTCATTGAAGATTTGAAAATTTCCACCATAGACTCTGCATCTGCCATTGGTTCTTTGAACTTCATTAACATTACGTTATTGTGATCAACAAAACAAAACGTTTTTCCTTCAATTTTCTTGATTTCTCCAAACGTAAAACCAGGTTCTACTTCCACTAATTTTATTGAAAATTGTTCGTTTTCCATCATTTGTCCAAACATCATTTTCATTTGATCTTGTGGAATTATATCGAATACTTTTGGATACGTAGTTTCAAAAATGGCATCAAAATTCATATTCACACTCGCTTTGTATGATTTTAAAGCTTCTGTTTTTAATGAAGCCATGTCTTGTGCTAAAATGGTGATGGTTTGAAAAAGAAAGAATACGAAGAATAGAATTTTAGTTTTCATTTTATGTAATTTTAATTTTATCAAAGATAAATAATCCCCAACTACTTTTAGCAATTGAGGATTAGTTTATTTCTATGTGTTTTTGATTATTCGTTAACCAAAACCCACTCACCAGAAGCTAACATGCTTTCTGCTTTTTTGTATTTCATGGTTTCGCTTTTTCCACTCATTACATGTTTGATAGTAACGGTATCATTACGATTTATTTTTGGCATTTCTCTAGTAATCGTTTCTGTAACTGGAGGTCTTTGACTTGCCATTTCGCCTGCTTTTTTTGCTTCTGAAGCTGGTGCATCTAAATCCTCTTTAGTCTCAGTGTATTTTTCTTGACGAGTTTCTTGTCTTGCCTCCTGAATATTTTCATTACGATGTGGTAAATAACCTTTAAACAAGAACGAAATTACTTCTTTATTTACATCGTCAATCATTTTTTTGAATAAGTTGAACGCTTCAAATTTGTAAATCAACAATGGATCTTTTTGTTCGTGAACTGCTAATTGAACCGATTGTTTTAATTCGTCCATTTTACGTAAGTGTTTTTTCCAAGCTTCATCCACAATCGCTAATGTGATGTTTTTCTCGAAATCTGCTACTAACGAACGACCTTCAGTTGTATACGCTTTTTCTAAATCAGTAACTACGTTTAACGATTTAATTCCATCTGTGAAAGGAACAATGATTCTTTGGTACTGACCATTATTGTTTTCGTACACATTTTTTATGATTGGATACGCTTCACGTGCATCTCTAGCAATTTTCTCTTCATAATGCGCTAAAACTGCTTTGTACACTTTTCCTGTGATTTCTCTTACTGATAATTTTGAGAACTCAGCAGGCGTAACTGGCGCACTAATTGAAAAGTAACGAATTAATTCAAACTCGAAGTTTTTGAAATCTTCTGCTAGTTTGTTTTGTTCTACTACTAATTCGCAAGTATCGTACATCATGTTCGCAATATCCACTTTCAAACGTTCTCCGTGTAAAGCGTGACGTCTTCTTTTGTATACTACTTCTCTTTGTGCATTCATTACGTCGTCATATTCTAACAAACGTTTACGAACTCCAAAGTTATTTTCTTCTACTTTTTTCTGTGCTCTTTCGATAGATTTTGTCATCATCGAATGTTGAATTACTTCACCTTCTTTTAGACCAATTCTATCCATAACTTTCGCTACTCTTTCTGAACCGAACAAACGCATTAAGTTATCTTCCAAAGACACATAAAATTGTGAACTACCCACATCTCCTTGACGACCCGCACGACCACGTAACTGACGGTCAACACGACGCGAATCGTGACGTTCTGTTCCGATAATAGCCAAACCACCTGCTTTTTTCACTTCGTCAGATAATTTAATATCGGTACCACGACCTGCCATGTTGGTTGCAATCGTAACTACTCCAGGTTTTCCTGCTTCTGCTACAATTTCCGCCTCGCTTTTGTGCATTTTAGCATTCAATACATTATGTTGAATACCTCTTAATTTCAACATTCGGCTTAATAATTCCGAAATCTCTACTGAAGTTGTTCCAATCAACACAGGTCTTCCTGCGTTTGATAATTGAACTACATCTTCGATAACCGCGTTGAATTTCTCACGAACCGTTCTGTAAATTAAATCGTCTTTATCTTTACGAGCAATTGGACGGTTAGTTGGAATTTCCACAACATCTAATTTGTAGATTTCCCAGAACTCTCCTGCTTCTGTTGAAGCTGTTCCCGTCATACCTCCCAACTTGTTATACATACGGAAATAATTCTGTAAGGTAATCGTTGCGAAAGTTTGTGTTGCTGCTTCGATTTTCACATTCTCTTTAGCTTCGATTGCTTGGTGTAAACCATCCGAGTAACGACGACCATCCATGATACGTCCTGTTTGCTCATCTACAATCATAACTTTATTGTCCATGATAACGTATTCCGTATCTTTTTCGAATAAAGTATAAGCTTTTAACAACTGTGTTAACGTGTGAATACGCTCTGATTTTACAGAGAAATCACGGAATAATTCTTCTTTTTTCTCAGCTGCTTCTTCTGGAGATAAATTTTCTCTTTCGATTTGAGCAATTCCTGTTCCAATATCTGGTAAAACGAAGAATTGAGAATCCGTATCCGTTGATAAAAACTGAATTCCGTTATCCGTTAATTCAACCTGGTTATTTTTTTCTTCGATAACAAAGTACAACGCCTCATCGATTTTTGGCATTTCTCTGTTGTTATCTTGCATGTAGTAATTCTCTGTTTTTTGAAGTAATTGT
>RXJZ01000155.1 GCA_003963025.1 Flavobacteriaceae bacterium | reverse complement strand
TTAGCACCAGAATATTGACCTTGTGTAAAAGTCGCCACACCATTTCTAATAATTACTCCTTCCGAAATAGGAAAACTAGAACCATTTTGATTAAAATAGGCAACCGCTTGAGTGGAAGAAACCGAAATATTTGAAACTTGAACACAAGAATTTCCTAACAACAAATCAACTAATTGTGCGGGTGAATTTGTAGCATTATCAACTGTTATACCTTGTGAAAACAAACAAATTGAATATAAAAAGCCAAATATAAAAAGTAAGTTTTTCAAGATTTATGGGGTTTAAATCATTGACATAAATATAACTAAAAAAGAAAAACCAAATATTATTAAACACAAAAAAGTTTGAATATTAAAAAATATTCAAACTTTTTGTTAATTATTTGATTTTTATCTAATCGTTTAGTTTTAAAACAGCCATAAACGCTTCTTGCGGAATTTCTACGTTTCCAACTTGACGCATACGTTTTTTACCTTTTTTCTGTTTTTCTAAAAGTTTACGCTTACGCGATATATCTCCACCATAACATTTTGCAGTCACGTCTTTTCTCAAAGCTTTAATCGTTTCACGTGCGATAACTTTTGCTCCAATGGCAGCCTGAATAGGAATATCAAACTGTTGTCTTGGGATTAATTCTTTTAGCTTCTCACACATTTTTTTACCAATATTATACGCATTACTTTCGTGAATTAAAGCCGAAAGCGCATCTACTGGTTGTGCATTTAATAATACATCTAAACGAACTAATTTTGATTCACGCATTCCTATTGGATGATAATCAAAAGAAGCATATCCTTTAGAAACTGTTTTTAATCTGTCATAAAAATCAAATACGATTTCCGCTAATGGCATATCGAAATTCAACTCAACACGTTCCGTTGTTAAATACGTTTGATTTGTAATTAAACCACGTTTTTCGATACATAAACTCATTACGTTTCCTACGAAATCTGATTTTGTAATGATGGTTGCTTTGATATAAGGTTCTTCTACTCTATCTAGTTTTGAAGGTTCCGGTAAATCCGAAGGATTGTTTACAATTAAAATAGTATCAGGCTCTTTTTTAGTAAATGCATGGTACGAAACGTTAGGAACCGTAGTAATAACGGTCATATCGAACTCACGCTCTAAACGTTCTTGGATAATTTCCATGTGCAACATTCCTAAGAATCCACAACGGAAACCAAATCCTAAAGCCGCCGAACTCTCCGCTTGGAAAACCAATGAAGCATCGTTCAATTGTAATTTTTCCATCGAAGCACGTAAATCTTCGTAATCTTCTGTATCTACAGGATAAATTCCGGCGAAAACCATTGGTTTTACATCTTCAAATCCTTGAATTGCATTTTTTGTTGGTTCTTTGGCATCGGTAATTGTATCTCCTACTTTTACTTCTTTTGCTTCTTTAATTCCAGAAACTAAATACCCAACATCTCCAGTCGAAATCACATTTTTTGGAACTTGATTTAATTTCAATGTCCCAACTTCATCCGCATAATATTCGTTTCCAGTAGCCATGAATTTAATCTTCTGCCCTTTTTTGATTTCTCCGTTTAACACTCGGAAAATAACTTCAATTCCTCTAAACGGATTGTAATGTGAATCAAAAATCAACGCTTGAAGCGGTTCATCTTTATCACCTTTTGGAGCTGGAATTTTCTCAATAATAGCAGCCAAAATATTTTCAACACCAAAACCTGTTTTCCCAGAAGCGTGAATAATATCTTCTAATTTACATCCTAATAAATCGATAATATCATCACTAACTTCTTCAGGATTAGCACTTGGTAAATCTACTTTATTCAAAACGGGAATAATTTCCAAGTCATTTTCTAATGCCAAATATAAATTCGAAATCGTTTGTGCTTGAATACTTTGCGCTGCATCTACAATCAACAAAGCTCCTTCACAAGCAGCAATCGAACGAGAAACTTCATATGAGAAATCCACGTGACCTGGCGTATCAATCAAATTCAAAATGTATTGTTCCCCTTTGTAGGTATATTCCATTTGAATAGCATGACTTTTTATGGTAATTCCACGTTCGCGTTCTAAGTCCATGTTATCTAGTAACTGAGCCTTTTCTTCGCGAGCCGTAACAGTTTGCGTAGCACCTAATAAACGGTCTGCCAACGTACTTTTTCCGTGGTCAATGTGTGCAATAATGCAGAAATTTCTAATGTGTTTCATCTTTCAATGTAAAGTTCAGGTACAAGAGCCATTTTCATCTTCCAAACTCTTGTTCGTTTAATCTGCAAATATAAGCTAAAGTTTTGGATTTTAAACCTGAGAATCTTTAGAAACCCATTCGATTTAAAAAATTCCTATCTTTGCAAAAAATTGAAGCACCATGCCTAAAATTGGTAACATCATACTACCCGATTTTCCTTTATTATTAGCCCCAATGGAAGATGTGAGCGACCCACCATTTCGTCGTTTATGCAAATTACATGGCGCTGATTTAATGTATTCTGAATTTATTTCTTCAGAAGGATTAATTCGTGATGCTATGAAAAGCAAACAAAAATTGGATATTTTTGATTACGAACGCCCAGTTGGAATTCAGATTTTTGGTGGTGATGAAGAAGCAATGGAAATGAGTGCTAAAATTGTAGATACCGTTCAACCTGATTTGGTAGACATTAATTTTGGTTGCCCAGTTAAAAAAGTCGTTTGTAAAGGAGCTGGCGCTGGAGTTTTGAAAGATGTAGATTTAATGGTGCGATTAACCAAAGCCGTTATCAAAGGAACGAGTTTACCTGTTACGGTTAAAACGCGTTTAGGTTGGGACGAAAATTCCATCAACATTGATGAAGTTGCGGAACGTTTACAAGATATTGGTGTGCAAGCCTTGACCGTTCATGCCCGAACACGTGCGCAAATGTATAAAGGTCATTCTGATTGGAGTCATATTGAACGCGTAAAAAACAATCCGAGAATTACGATGCCTATTTTTGGAAATGGCGATATCGATTCTCCTGAAAAAGCATTGGAATACAAAAACAAATATGGTTTAGACGGTATGATGATTGGTCGTGCTGCGATAGGTTATCCTTGGATTTTTAATGAAATTAAACATTATTTCGCCACAGGAGAAAAATTAGCACCACCTAGCATGAACGACCGAATTGAAGCCGCAAGAAACCACTTAATTTGGAGTATCGAATGGAAAGGCGAACGTTTAGGCATCAACGAAATGCGTCGTCATTACACTAATTATTTCAAAGGCATTCACGGTTTTAAAGAATACAAACAAAAATTGGTTACCACTGATGGCATCAACCAATTGTTAGATGTATTTACCGAGATTGAGCAGGTGTATGCGGATTATATATTTTCTGAATAAAACATTACTATGAGATCATTTTCTGAGAGAAGAGAAATAAACAAATTAGGACTTGAAACTTTTTTTCTAAACTTAGAAAACAATCACTATGATTACAACATCAACAATTTAGTAATAGATTTAGAAAACAAAATAAAAACTCTTGAAGAAAAAGAAATAAAAAATCATGATGATGAAATTGAAATAATATTTCTTTACAAAGAGTTATTTGCTATTTCTGAAATGAAAATAATATACGCCTATAAACATTTTGAAATTCATTTAAAATTCCTAATTAAAGCATCTTATCCCGACACTAAAGAGAGTAGTTTTTTTAAATGGGAATCGGTTGTTGATTTTTTAAAGTCAAAAAACATAAAGCTATCTGAAATATCAAATCACAAAGAGATTGAAGAACTAAGAAATCTAAACAATTCTATCAAACACTCAAGGAATTTAATTAATAACAAAACAAAAAACATTGAGGAATTTACAAATAAGAAAGAAATAGATTATAAAGATTTATTGATTTTTTACAAGAGAATTGAAAAAGCATCTTCTGATTTCATTTTTTCATTAGCAAAACACATTGAAAAAGATTTGTATCATTTTGACGACAAAAGAATTGAATCAATAGCTCAAAAAATTTTATTACGAATGGATGATAAAACCGTCCAAAAACTTATTCAAAAATTAAAATAAATTATGTGATTTCTACTTATGTCGAAATGACAAAAAAAGAAAATCATTACCCATGATACACCCTAGAAAACACAATCTTCCCGTCTTTAATTTCTAAAACTTCGGCTACTAACATATCAGCTTCGCCTGCTACTTGACGTGTGTATTCCATAAAAACTCTGTCGGTATTAGCGGTTAATGAAGTTACTTTATAATGTAACGTTGGCAATCTATCAAAAGCGTCTTGCCACCAAACGCGCATCGCATCTTTGCCAATGATTAAACCATTAGTTTCGGGTTGACGAATTTTTAATTTCGGACTGAAATGTTGGGCTTCGTCATCGTATAATTCCAATAATTTCTCTAAGTTTTTTGTGTTGAAAGCATCGAACCATTTAATGGCGATTTGTTGTAGTTGATTTGGCATAAAGTTTTATTTTTATTTGAAACACATAGACATATAGGTTTCATAGTTTTAAAAAAAATCGTTTCACTGAACATAGAAAACATAGCGTTGCGAAAAAACCATAAAAAAGGCACAAAGAATAAAATCCTATGTGCCTATGTATTTCAAAAAATACGTTTAAGCATTTTTTAAGTTAATGATTTCTTGTTCTGTTAAGAATCTCCAATCGCCTCTTGGTAAATTTTTCTTAGTTAAACCTGCGAATGTTACGCGGTCTACTTTTAAAACATCGTATTTTAAATGTTCGAAAATTCTACGAACGATTTTTACGTTTGATGTTTTCATTTTCAAACCGATTTCACTTTTTGGCTGATCTTCGATATAAGTTATTTCTTCCACATAAACTCTGTGGTCGTCAATCGTTAATCCTTTTTGAATTTTTTCTAAGTCTTCAAATTTCAAATTCTTATCCAAAGTAACTTGATATACTTTTGACGAACGTTGGTTTGGAGCCGTGAATTTTTGGATAATTTCAGTATCATTGGTAAACAACAACAAACCCGTTGTCGTTTTATCCATTCTTCCTACTGGCATTAAATT
>RXJZ01000064.1 GCA_003963025.1 Flavobacteriaceae bacterium | reverse complement strand
CTTTTTTACCAGTAAGATCTCTAAAGTAGAAGATACGAGCTCTACGTACTTTACCTCTTTGGTTCACTTCAATTTTTTGTAAAGCTGGCATGTTAACTGGGAAGATACGCTCAACACCAACAGATCCAGACATTTTACGGATTGTAAAAGTTTCAGTAGCTCCAGCACCTCTTCTTTGGATTACAACTCCTTTGAAGAACTGAGTTCTAGTTTTTTCACCCTCTTTAATTTCGTAGTACACAGTGATAGTATCACCAGCACCAAAAGCAGGGAAATCATTTTTCGCAACTAATTCGTTATTTACGAAATCAACTAAATTTGACATAGTTTAAATTATAAATGTTTGATTCAAAGCAACATACACGTCTATCGCCAGAGGTTGGTTCAAAGTGGGTGCAAAACTATAAAAAAAAAATGAATAATCAAATTTCAACTCTAAAATATGTCGAAAAATGGATTTTCGGATAGTAGATATTCAGATTATGGATTTTCAGAACATCAGAATATCAGAAAATCGGAACATCAAAACCTATTTAATCGTTTTCCAATAAATCAGGGCGTCTATTTTTTGTATGTTCATACGCCATATCTTCACGCCATTTTTCAATTTTTCCAAAGTTACCGCTCAACAATACTTCCGGGACTTTTAATCCTTTATATTCGGCAGGACGGGTGTAAATAGGAGGTGATAACAAATTGTCTTGAAAGCTATCTGTCAAAGCAGAAGTTTCATCACTTAAAACACCTGGAATCAGTCTGATAATTGCGTCACAAAAGACAATTGCTCCAATTTCACCACCACTTAATACATAATCACCTATCGAAATTTCTCGTGTAATGTGCATATCGCGAACACGTTGGTCTACTCCTTTATAATGTCCGCATAAAATCATAATGTTTTCGTACATCGAAATGGAGTTTGCCATTTTTTGATTTAGCGTTTCTCCATCTGGCGTCATGTAAATGATTTCGTCGTAGGTTCTTTCGCTTTTTAGTTTTGAAATACAATCATCGATAGGTTGCACCATCATTACCATACCAGCACCACCACCAAATTGATAATCGTCTACACTTCTTTGTTTATTTGTAGTGTAATCTCTTAAGTTATGAAAATGGACTTCGACCAATCCTTTCTGAATGGCACGTTTCATGATGGAAGCCTCAAATGGACTTCGCATTAATTCGGGTAAAACGGTAATAATATCAATTCGCATGCTGCAAAGATAGTAGTTTATTTTTTAGTTGCCGAAAGCGAATACACCATTGGGATTTTGTTTTCTAAATGCTTGATTCGGAACTTATTTGGTTCAAATTCTTCGGTTTGATTGAAACAATTGTAAGGAGAATAATCAAATTCATTAAAACAATTAACTTCTAATCCGTTTGAAATCAATGCATTTAAAACTTCTGAAATCGGATGGTTCCAAGTTATAGTTGTAGTATGAAGTGAAGCCTCTTTATCAGCGTAAGTTCCGGATTCTTCTTCTAAAATAGGTTCGACATTGAAATAATTATAGAAAACTTCCTTGAAATCATTATCGAACATCCAAACTACAGGATGGAATTCGGCAAAGACAAATTTTCCATCTGGTTTTAAGAAATGCGAAACTATTTTTGCCCATTTGTCTAAATCAGGAAACCAACCAATTGTGCCATAACTGGTAAAAACAATATCGAATTTTTCGTCTAAATGATTTGGTAAATCATAAATATCACAACAAATGAAGGTAGCGTTTAAATTCAATTGTTTGTTGATTTCTCTCGCTTTTTCAATTGCCTTATCGGATAAATCGATTCCGGTAGCTTTGGCACCCATTCTGGTTAAAGTCATAGTATCTTGACCGAAATGACATTGTAAGTGCAACACTTTTTTGTCTGAAACATCGCCAAGTAAATTCAATTCAATACTATTTAAAGACGATTTTCCTTTCAGAAAACCTTCCATGTCATAGAAATCAGAGTTTACATGAACTTCTACTTTGTTATTCCAAGTCTGTTTGTTGATATTAAGGTAATCATTGGCTTCCATTCGAATCGATATTTGTTTATCAAAACTACCAATTAATTTTGTAATTTTGCACTTTCAAATTTAAAAACAAAAGCATGGAAAACGGAATATACGCTAAATTCAATACTTCAAGAGGTACTATTTTAGTAAAATTAACACACGATTTAACACCAGGAACGGTTGGAAATTTCGTAGGATTAGCAGAAGGTCAATTAGAAAATTCGGCTCGTCCAATGGGAAAACCATATTACGATGGATTAAAATTTCACCGTGTTATTCCTGATTTTATGATACAAGGGGGTTGTCCTCAAGGACAAGGAACAGGTGGTCCTGGTTACAACTTTGATGACGAGTTTCACCCAACTTTACGTCACGATGGACCTGGAGTTTTATCGATGGCTAATGCTGGACCTGGAACTAATGGTTCTCAATTCTTCATAACACATGTTGAAACCGCTTGGTTAGACGGAAAACACACTGTTTTTGGACATGTTGTTGAAGGGCAAGATGTAGTTGATGCTATTGCACAAGGAGATACAATTGATTCATTAGAAATTGTAAGAGTAGGAGAAGAAGCTCAAAAATGGAATGCTATCGAAGCTTTCAGAACATTTGAAGGTTCAAGAGAAAAAAGAATTGCAGAGCAAAAAAAAATGGCAGAGGAAGCTTTGGAAAAATTAGCCGCTGGTTTTCAAAAGACTGAAAGTGGTTTGCGTTACCAAATCATCCAAAAAGGAGCTGGTAAACAAGCTGAAAAAGGAAAAAAAGTATCAGTTCACTATCAAGGAGCATTAGAAAACGGACAAGTTTTTGATTCTTCATACAAAAGAAAACAACCAATTGATTTCACTTTAGGTGTTGGACAAGTTATCGAAGGTTGGGACGAAGGTATTGCTTTATTGAAAGTGGGAGACAAAGCTCGTTTTGTGATTCCATCTTATTTAGGATACGGTTCTAGAGGTGCTGGAGGCGTTATTCCACCAGATGCAACTTTAGTATTTGATGTAGAATTAATGGATGTTAAATAATTAAGTCCAAAGTAAAAAGCTAAAAGTAAAAAGTATATTTAAAAGAAATCCTGAGACTTTGTCTTGGGATTTTTTCTTTGGTATCATTTTTGTATTTTTACCCATAATTCCAAGCTATGAAAACCAAAATATCATTTTTCTTTCTTCTTTTCTCTTTGTTCACATTCGGGCAAGTGCCGCATTGTGGCTTTGATTTTACTTCGTATTTAGTAGTAAAAGCTCATGAAGAAGGAAAATCAGATAATATTCCCGATTTGAAGATTACGTTGGTGAACGAAAAAGGAGAAGAAGTCATCAATGAGAATAATAAATACAGCTGGAAATACGGCAATCAAGCTTTGGTTTTTACTCGAAATTACCTAATCAGTAAAGCAAACGAACCCGAGAAATGGTTTTTTCCCTATTCAGGTGATACGTATTTACTTTCTGTAACCAACACGTTTCCTGCGGAAGAGTTTTATATTAAAATTCAAGACACAAAAGGAAAGTTCAAAGAACAATTGGTGCAATTGCAAGCTTTCAATATGTACATTTTGTGTTCGAGTGAAAACGAACGCCAAGCCAGAACTTTTGGACCTAGAAGTAATAATCCGATTGAGGTGGTTTTGGAGAAAAAGTGATTATTTGATTAGACTATGAAAAAACTTTTTATTTATTTGGCTATTGTATTTTTTGTTTTGTTTTTAATTTCAACTGTTAAGTTTAATTCTGATAAAACAGAAACTATGAATTGGAATGCTATTCGAATTCAATTTTCAATTAAAGCAGTTTTACTTTTATTTTCATCTATTGTTTTCATTATTATTTATTTTTTTAGAAAAAAGTAGTTCATATGGCAAATTCTGCTAAAGTAAAATTTCAAGAACATTTTAAGCTAAATGTTTTGTTTAAAGATTATATTCTTTTTGAAAATTTGTTGCTTGAAAATAATATAGACTTCTATCATAATAGTAATGAAAACTCTGATATTAGTGATGGAACTCTATTCTTTTTATTAGATAAAGATAGGGTTATTATTGATCAACTCCTTATTGATAATGAAATTATTGCAAGTACCGAAACTATACTAGTGTCAGATTACAGAGAAGAAAGAAAAGTTCAAAAATTACACTTTTTAGCTTACTTGATTATAATTGTAATTTTAGTTCTGATTATTTTAATTGGAGATTTTATTTAATTACTTCCACTTAATATTACACCCAATACTCGGTTTCTGTTCTGGATTAATTAATCGATTCATTACCACGCCATCAATAGCACTTCGTAAATCAGAACCGCTTAGCGGAATGCCGTTTGCTGGTCGGCTGTAGTCTAATTGTCCTCTGTAAACCAACTTGTTTTGATTATCGAAAAGATAAAAATCAGGCGTACAAGCAGCATCGTAGGCTTTGGCTACTTCTTGTGTTTCGTCAAAAAGATATGGAAATTCAAATCCGTTTTCAAAGGCAAATTCTGTCATTAATTCTGGTGCATCTTGCGGATATTTTACCAAATCATTACTCGAAATCGCCGCAAAACCAATTCCTTGCACACGATAATCATTCGCCACACGAATTACTTCTTCCATCACATGATGCACAAACGGACAATGATTGCAAATGAACATGACAACTGTTCCTTTTTCACCTTTGCAATCAGCAAACGTTTTAAAATCGGTAGCGTTGGTGTCTTTCAAATTGAAATCAGGAGCAATCGTGCCTAGTGGTAACATGTTGGAAGGAGTTTGAGCCATTTTGAAATTAGAATTTAGAAATTAGAATTTAGAAGTTTTAATCTTTTTACTTTTTACTTTTCACTTTTCACTTTTTACTTCGTTAATTATACGCACCAAATCTTTTATTGTTACAAAATGCGTCAATACTTTTTTTTGGAATAGCATTTTCTTACTTTTGCACAACAACACAACACACTATGTACAAAATCTTCATTCGTCCGTTACTTTTCTGTTTCGATCCAGAAAAAGTGCATTATTTTACCTTTTCAGCTATTCGTTTTCTGAATAAAATTCCAGGTTTTTCTTCTTTATTTCATGCGCTTTACGAAGTAAAAGATGCTCGTTTAGAACGAGAAGTTTTCGGAATTAAATTCAAAAATCCAGTTGGATTAGCAGCAGGATTTGATAAAGATGCAAAGCTGTATCAGGAGTTATCGAATTTCGGTTTCGGATTTATTGAAATTGGAACGTTAACACCTGTTGGGCAAGAAGGAAATCCTAAAAAACGTTTATTCCGCTTAAAAGAAGATAATGCGATTATCAACCGAATGGGTTTCAATAATGGTGGTGTAAAAGAAGTTGTTGAACGTTTGAAAAAAAATAAAGGTGTTTTAATTGGTGGAAACATCGGGAAAAATAAAGTCACGCCAAACGAAGAAGCGGTAAAAGATTACGAAATCTGTTTTGAAGCTTTGTTTCCGTATGTCGATTATTTTGTGGTGAATGTGAGTTCGCCAAACACTCCCAATCTTCGCGAATTACAAGATAAAAAACCTTTGACAGAGTTGTTACAAACGCTTCAAGACAAAAACAACGCGAAACCAAAACAAAAGCCAATTTTACTAAAAATAGCTCCCGATTTAACGGATGAGCAGCTTTTAGATATCATTGATATCGTTAACGAAACTAAAATTGCAGGAGTAATTGCTACAAATACTACTATTTCTCGTGAAGGTTTGCAATCAGAAAACAAATCTGAAATGGGCGGTTTATCTGGAAAACCATTAACCAAACGTTCTACAGAAGTGATTCGTTTTCTTTCGGAAAAAAGTAATAACTCGTTCCCAATCATTGGAGTAGGAGGTATTCACTCGGCTGAAGACGCCATTGAAAAATTAAATGCAGGTGCGAGTTTGGTACAATTGTACACTGGATTTATTTACGAAGGTCCGGCTTTGGTGAAAGCGATTAACAAAAAGATTTTGGAAAACAGCTAAAATCCCTATCTTTGAAGCTATGAACGAAATCAAAATTATTGAGTGTCCGCGCGATGCCATGCAAGGCATTAAACCGTTTATTCCTACCGATAGAAAGGTAAAATACATCCAATCGTTATTGCGTGTAGGATTTGATACTATTGATTTTGGAAGTTTCGTTTCTCCAAAAGCGATTCCGCAAATGCAAGATACGGTTGAGGTTTTGGCTCAATTAGATTTGTCAGCTACCAACAGCAAATTATTAGCGATTATCGCCAATACACAAGGCGCTCAAAATACTTCGATTCACAAAGAAATTCAATATTTAGGTTTTCCATTTTCGATTTCGGAAAACTTTCAAATGCGAAATACACATAAAACGATTGCTGAAAGTTTGGTGACGCTTCAAGAGATTTTAGAAATTGCTGATAAATCGAATAAAGAAGTGGTAACTTACATTTCAATGGGCTTTGGAAATCCGTATGGAGATCCATGGAATGTTGAAATTGTTGGCGAATGGACCGAAAAATTAGCGAATATGGGTGTGAAAATCCTTTCGCTTTCTGATACCGTTGGAAGTTCAACTCCAGAAGTAATCGATTATTTGTTTTCCAATTTGATTCCGAAATATCCACATATCGAATTTGGAGCACATCTTCATACTACTCCAGATAAATGGTTTGAAAAGATTGATGCGGCTTACAATGCGGGTTGTCGTCGCTATGATGGTGCGATTCAAGGTTTTGGCGGTTGTCCTATGGCAAAAGACGACTTAACAGGAAACATGCCAACAGAGAAATTGTTATCGTATTTCACTACCAAAAGAGAAAACACGAATACGAGTCCAATGAGTTTTGAAAGCGCTTATAATGAAGCGACTAAACTATTTAGTGAATTTCATTAATCAGTTTTTCTTCGTTTAAACGCTTTGTAAATTTCAACCCAAAGTACGGAAATACTTCCCACTAAAACACATAATCCTATTTGGGAACCACTTACCATTTCAAACAAAAAGAAGTTCGAAAATGCAGGAATGAACAACAATAATCCTGTCAATACGATGGTTACTCCAATAATCAATCCTACCAAATTATTTTTATACTGAATCGTTTTGAAAATCGAATAATAGAACGAACGATTCGCCAATGTTAAAACAATATTGGAAGTAATTAATGTTAAGAAAATCAAGGTTCTAGTGCCGTTTTCGGGCATGCTTTCTCCAATAGCATATTGATACATAAATAACAATCCTAATGTAATTACCAATCCTTGAATGATACTGATGAGTACTTCTTTTAAGTTGAAAAAAGTAGTAGTTAATGGTCTTGGTTTTTGTAGCATCAGATTGTCTTCCATGGGTTCATTTTCATAAATGATGGAACAAGTTGGACCCATGATAATTTCCAAGAAAATAATATGAACGGGCGTAAAAATATTTGGATACATCCAACCCAAAGCCAATGGAATAAACACAATTAAAATAATCGGAATATGAATAGACATGATGTATTGAATTGCTTTTTTAAGGTTGAGGTATATTTTTCTTCCCATAGCAATGGCATCCGTCATTCGTTCGAAATTGTCGTCGATTAGAATTAAATTGGCGGCTTGTTTGGCGATTTCAGTTCCTTTTTTTCCCATTGCAATGCCAATGTGTGCCGATTTTAAAGCAGGTCCGTCATTTACGCCATCGCCTGTCATGGCTACGATTTGATCGTTCGCTTTTAAAGCTTTGATGATTCTTAGTTTAGCTTCTGGAAACATTCTTGTGAAAATAGTCGTTTCCATTACTTTTTCTTTCAAAGTCGCTTCATCCATTACCATTAATTCATCGCCATTTAATACTTTATCGGCGTTTTTAAATCCGACTTGTTTTGCGATGGTTGAAGTCGTTTCAGCATTATCTCCTGTTACGATTTTTACTTGAATTCCTGCTTTGTAAAACGTTTCAAAAACCGCTTGAATGTTATGCTTTGGTGGATCGTAAAACGCTACCAATCCTTTGAAATGAAACTTTAATTCTTGTTGGATTGCCGGATAATCTGTTCCTTCAAAGTCGGATACGCCAACGCCTAAAACTCGGAATCCTTTTTGCATCATGGCTTTCATTGCCTCAAAAATCTGATTTTTTTCCGTTTCAGTTAAATGACTAACAGCGATTAAAGCTTCAGGAGCACCTTTAGCAGCGACGATTTTTTTACCCGATTCGTTTTCAAAAACGTGTGTCATCATTGGTGGTTTTCCACTTAACGGATATTCGTGAACCATTTTAAAATGAGGTCGTTCGTCTTCACTTTCAAAATTAGAATAGGCTTCGTGAATGGCAATTTCCATCGCATCAAACGGAATGGGTTCGCTCGACCACATGGCGTAATTCAGTACTTCTTCTGCTTCGGGATTTAGTTTTTGAGAAGTTTCAACTATCGAATTGGAATTAAAAAGATACAATTCGGCTAAACTCATTCGGTTTTCGGTAATTGTTCCGGTTTTATCGGTGCAAATTACGGTGGCACTTCCAAGAGTTTCTACGGTTTTGGTTTGTTTTGTGATTATTCCCATTTTCATTAAACGCCAAGCTCCTAATGCCATAAACGTAGTGAAAGCGACTGGAATTTCCTCAGGAATAACACTCATTGCCAAGGTTAATGCTTTCAATAAACTATCCAAAACTAATCCAGAGTTGTAATAATTAATCGCCCAAACAATAGCAAATATGACCAAACCAATAATCGACATTTTGGTAACGAAATTCCCGATTTGAATTTGCAAAGGCGTTTTTTCTTCTTCAATCGCATTCAAGCTGGAACCAATTTTTCCCAACTGCGTTTTATTTCCAATTGCAGTTACTTCACAAATTGCTAGACCAGAAGCAACAATCGTTCCTTGAAAAACTTGTTTGTTTTCGGATTCATTTGACTTGAATACGGCTAAAGATTCACCTGTTAAGATAGATTCATTCACTGAAAAATCATTTGATGAGAGAATAATTCCATCAGCAGGAATGAAAGCGCCTTCTTCTAATTGAACACAATCGCCAATGACAATTTCTTCGGTTGGGATTTCGATTAATTGACTGTTTCTAATGACTTTACATTTCGGTTGGGTTAGTTTTTTTAAAGCTTCAATCGCATTACGACTTCTAGATTCTTGAAAAACGGAAATAGCTACTACAAAAATAATCGCAATAGCCATGAAAATACCATCACCATAATCTCCTGTTATAAAATAGATGCTGGTGGCGGTTAGTAATAAAAGAAACATGGGTTCTTTTACAATATCTAAAATGGAATTCAGAAAATGATTTTTTTTCTGATGTTCAATAGAATTTGTGCCGAATTTTTTTGCTGATTCTAGTACTTCTGTATCGGTTAGGCCTATAACTGTTTTTTTAGAATCGCTCATTGAGAATGAAAAATTAATATGCAAGTTACATAATTTATTCTTAAAAGAAATAGATTATTTGGCTAAGTTTTACTATATTTGCACGCAATTTAACAAC
The DNA here is from genome assembly GCA_003963025.1 of Flavobacteriaceae bacterium. Lineage (GTDB taxonomy): Bacteria > Bacteroidota > Bacteroidia > Flavobacteriales > Flavobacteriaceae > Flavobacterium. The sequence goes on along the minus strand of RXJZ01000064.1, from coordinate 58 downwards.
AACTACAAATTGCACCATGAAAGCACACACAACTAAAATCGTTGGCGAAGGTCTTACT
>RXJZ01000102.1 GCA_003963025.1 Flavobacteriaceae bacterium | reverse complement strand
ATTAGTTTTATCATTAAATATTTTATTAATTAAAAACTAATTTAAAGAGAAATGGCAGGAGGAAAATTAACCCCTAGACAGAAGATGATTAACCTAATGTATTTGGTTTTCATCGCAATGTTAGCATTAAACATGTCAAAAGAAGTATTATCTGCATTTGGTAATTTTAACGATAAATTCACTGAATCTAATGTATTGACAGATAAATCAAATGAGACATTATTAACGGCTTTGAATACAAAAGCTAGTGACGAGCCCGCTAAGTATGCAGAGCCCGCAAAAAAAGCTAAAGAGGTAGCTAAAATTTCTAAAGATTTTGTTGCTTTCTTGGAGACTGTTAAGTCTGAAGTTGTTGAAGGTTTTGAACCTAATGAAAACGGTAAGTTACCATTCGAGTCAATGGATAAGTCAACTATTGATGAAAAATGGTTTAAAGGTGATGGATATAGTGCTAGAGGAACTGAAATTGTTTCAAAAATTGACAAATATGTTGCTGATATCAAAAAGGTTTTAGGTAATGACGTGAAATATATTCCTTTTATTAAAGAAGTTGAGAAAAAGTTTTCAACAGCTGATATTGCAAATAAGGAAGGTGTTAAAATTAAATTTTTAGACTATAAGGCTAAAGGTTTTCCAGCTGTATCTACTTTGACATTTTTAACTGCGATGCAAAATGATGTTAAAAATACTGAAGCGGGTGCTTACAACTTATTTTTAGGTAATGCCTTACAATCAGCAGCGTCAATGAAGAATTTCCAAGCTATTGTTGTATTAGAAAAAAATGCTTATTTCCAAGGTGAAACTGTTAAAGGTAAGGTAGTTTTAGGTCGTTATGATGCTAACACAGTTCCAACATCTTTCAATGGTCCTGGAAAAATTGAAAATGGTCAAGCTGTAATTTCAACAACTGCTGGATCAATAGGAGAGCAAAAAATTTCTGGTAAGTTTGGTTTCTTAGAAGATGGTAAAGAAATTCCATTAAGCTTTGAAGGTACTTACGTTGTGGTTCCTAGACCTAATCAAGCAATTATCTCTGCTGACAAAATGAACGTTGTTTACCGTGGTGTTCCTAACCCTATCTCTATCTCTGTTCCTGGTATTGCATCTAATAAAGTAAATGCAAATGCGCAAGGAATGTCTAAAGTAGGTGATGGTAAATTCATGTTAAAACCAGGTTCAGGAAGTGAAGTTAAAATTAACGTTAGTGCAACTATGCCTGATGATAAAACAATGTCAAGTGCACAAGTTTTCAGAATTAAAGGTTTACCTGCACCAACAGGAAAAGTTGGTGGTTTAGATAAGAATAAAGGTCCGAAAAGTAATTTAGAAGTTTGTTCTGTTACTGCAGCTATGGAAGATTTTGATTTCCCTGTAACTGTTAATGTAACGCAATTTAATATCAAAGTACCTGGACAACCTACTGTTGTAGTTTCTGGAAATAAAATGGATGCAAGAGCTAGAGCTGCTATAGCTAAGGCTTCTAAAGGAGATATTGTTATAATTTCTGAAATTAAAGCAAGTTTCGTTGGTATTGATCAAGTTGCAAAACGTGTTTCACCTTGTACTTACGAAATACAATAATTTAAAATAATTTGTGTTTATTCATTAAACCAAATAAAAAATAAATAGAATGAATTGGAGAAATAGTATTGCAATTTTAGTTTTAGGATTATGTTCTACTACTTTTGCACAGTCAAATTTATTAAATGCAAAAACTCCTGACCAAATAGGAAAAAAGACGGAGGCTGAATTAAGTGCAGATAATGATAAACCGCTACCTTACGGTTATGTTCATGATAGAGATATCTTGATGGGAAAACGTATTTGGGAAGTTATTGATCTCGATGAAAGAGTGAATTTTCCACTTTATTTTCCTGTTGAAGGAGATGTAATGACATCTCCTGATAGAAGACCTCTTTATAATGTACTAGTAAAAGGAATTAAAGATGGTACTATTACAGAAGTGTATGACTCAAGTTATTTTACTACTAAAAAAACTTTAAAAGATATCGAAGCTTCATTGTTCAAAGTTGATACTACTGATGTAGGTCGTGAACAAATGAACGAAGATATTGATGCATACAGAAAAGGTACTAAAAAGATTTCTGAAGAGTATATCAGAAAAACTGAAATTGAAGCTTACAACGTAGATGCTTATAAAATTGTTGGTTATTGGTATTTCGATAAAAGACAAGGTGAATTAAAATACCGTTTATTAGGTATTTGTCCTGTTGTACCAGATGTTTATGAAATGGATAATCCTAACCCAGAAATGGTTGAATTATTTTGGGTTTATTTCCCATCAGCAAGAGATATTCTACATGAAGCAAAAGCTTTTAATAACAGAAATTCTGCTATGCCTTTTACTTTCGATCATTTGTTAAATGCTCGTCGTTTTAATGGTATGATTTATTTAGAAGAGAATGTATATGGTGATCGTATGATAAAAGATTACATGAAGGAAAATTCTCAAATGCAATTATTAGAATCTGATCGTGTTAAAGAGAAGATTCGTGATTTTGAACAAGACATGTGGAATTATTAATAGTATTTCTCCAATTTCATTTAAAAAACTCTTACCATTTGGTAAGAGTTTTTTAATTTTACACCATGATAGATTTTATAATCGTTGGAAATGGTTTAGCCGGAATTTCATTTGCTGAAATTGCTTTGCAAAATAATAAATCAGTTTTTGTTTTTGATAACAATTCGCAACCTTCTTCTCGTGTTGCTGGTGGATTATATAACCCAGTAGTTTTAAAAAGATTCAGTGAAGTATGGAAAGCAAAGGAGCAAATTGATTTTGCTTTCCCTTTATACCATAAAATTCAATCCAAATTGAATGTAGTCTTCGATTTTGAATTGCCAATTCTTCGAAAATTGTATTCGGTTGAAGAGCAAAATAATTGGTTTCAAGCTGCAGATAAGCCAAATTTAGCTCCCTTTTTAGATACTAAATTAGTCACATCTTCTTATGAAAATATTGCTTCTCCATTTCACTATGGAAAAGTCAATCATACCGGTTATTTAGAAATCTCAACTTTAATTGAAGCTTATACTAAATATTTGCAAGGCTTAAATTGTTTTTCTAATGAAGGTTTTAACTATGATAAAATCGAATTTTTAGAAGACGGAATTCAATATAAAGACATAAAAGCTAAAAACATCATTTTTGCAGAAGGTTTTGGATTACATGCCAATCCTTATTTTAATGATTTGCCTTTGGATGGAACAAAAGGTGAATTACTGATCATCAAAGCACCCAATTTAGATTTAGATGTGGTGATAAAATCAAGTGTATTTATACTTCCAATTGGAAATGATTTGTACAAAGTCGGGGCTACTTATGATTGGAAAGACAAAACGAATGTTCCAACCGAAGACGGAAAACAAGAATTAATCGAAAAATTATCCGAATTAATTTCGTGCGATTTTGAAATTGTGAAACATTTTGCAGGTGTTAGACCTACAGTTAAAGATAGGAGGCCTTTAGTTGGAACACATCCAGCACATCCGCAATTACATGTTTTAAATGGTTTAGGAACTCGCGGTGTAATGCTTGGTCCTTATTTAGCCAATCAATTATTCCAACATATTGAAAATGATATTCCGTTAGAAAAGGAAATTGATATAATAAGATGCTATAAAAAAAACCGAAACTAATTTGTTTCGGTTTTTTCTTTATCGTAATGTTGGTTTGTTTTTGTCTGCAATATGATCTTTCCAATCTTTATCATAACTCATAAATAAGTTTACCCAAATACTTCTAGATAATCGCATAATTACGGGCATAAAAACGATTAGTGTAGCAATGATGACTATAAAATTGGTAATCAAACTTTTTTCTCCAATAAAAAAGAAAGTGATGATAAAAGCAGCAACGCCAAATGCAATTCCAAGGGCATAACTTACATACATGGCTCCATAAAAGAATGATGGTTCCATTTGATATTTGGTTCCACAATGACTGCATTTTTCATGCATTTTATAAACATTCATCACATTATACGGATTTTTGTCTAAATACATGCTTTCTTCTTGGCAAGTTGGACAACTTCCTGTTAAAATACTATTTAATTTGGATCCTTTTTTTAACATTTGCAAAATATTTTACACAAAGGTACAATAACTAACAATTCTATGTGTAACAATTGTAACAATCTATATGCTGAATATACATAATTTATCGGTTTCATTTGGTGGAACATATCTTTTTGAAGAAGTAACTTTTAGACTAGGTTCTGGCGACAGAGTTGGTCTTGTTGGGAAAAATGGTGCAGGAAAATCAACTATGTTGAAAATGTTGGCGGGAGATTTTAAACCTGACAGTGGAACAATAGCAACAGAAAAAGAAGTAAAAATTGGATTTCTTCGTCAGGATATTGATTTTGTTAAAGGAAGAACGGTTTTAGAAGAGGCTTATATGGCTTTTGAAGAAATCAAACGGGCCGAATTCCGAATTGATGAAATCAATCACCAATTAGTTACTCGTACCGATTATGAAAGTCAGGAATATTCTGATTTGATTGAAGAATTAAGTGATGTTACACACCATTATGAAGTTCTTGGAGGTTACAATTATGTAGGTGATACCGAAAAGATTCTGTTAGGTTTAGGTTTCAAAAGAGAAGATTTTGACAACCAAACCGATACTTTCTCTGGAGGATGGAGAATGCGTATCGAATTGGCAAAATTATTATTACAATCTAACGATATTTTACTTTTAGATGAGCCAACGAATCACTTGGATATCGAAAGTATCATTTGGTTAGAAGGATTTTTACGAAATTTCCCCGGAGTAGTCGTAATCGTTTCTCACGATAAAATGTTTTTGGATAATGTAACGAATCGAACTATCGAAATTTCATTAGGGAAAGCCTACGATTTTAGTAAACCGTATTCGGAATATTTAGTGTTGCGTCAAGAAATTCGCGAAAAGCAATTGGCAACTCAGAAAAATCAAGCCAAAAAAATTGAAGAAACTGAAAAGTTAATCGAGAAATTTAGAGCCAAAGCTTCTAAAGCATCGAT
>RXJZ01000151.1 GCA_003963025.1 Flavobacteriaceae bacterium | reverse complement strand
ATGTTCGTGCAAATATTCTGAAATCGCCCAAGCAATCGAAATTCCGTCATAGGTTGAAGTTCCTCTTCCAATTTCATCTAACAACACCAAACTTCTTTCCGAAATATTATTCAAAATCGAAGCGGTTTCGTTCATTTCCACCATAAAAGTAGATTCGCCCATCGAAATATTATCGCTTGCTCCTACTCGGGTGAAAATTTTATCAACCACACCCATTCTTACACTTTCTGCTGGAACAAAACTTCCCATTTGCGCCATCAATACAATCAAAGCCGTTTGACGCAAAATAGCCGATTTACCTGACATATTCGGACCCGTAATCATAATGATTTGCTGGGTTTCTCTGTCTAAATACACATCATTCGAAATATACGGCACACCAACAGGCAATTGTTTCTCAATAACAGGATGACGACCTTCTTTGATTTCCAAATCGAAACTTTCATCTAAATCAGGACAAACATATTTGTTATCAATCGCTAATTGTGTGAAAGAAGTTAAACAATCCAATTGTGCAATTAAATTCGCATTCAACTGAACATGTTTAATATACGTTGCAATCCAATTCACTAATTGTTCAAACAACTGCATTTCTAATTGATGGATTTTTTCTTCGGCACCTAAAATCTTCGATTCGTATTCTTTTAGTTCTTCCGTAATGTATCGCTCGGCATTCACTAAGGTTTGCTTACGAATCCATTCCGCTGGAACTTTATCTTTATGTGTATTTCTTACTTCGATGTAATATCCAAAAACATTATTGAAAGACACTTTCAAAGAAGGAATTCCGGAAGCAGCGCTTTCTCTTTGCTCTAATTCTTCTAAATATCCTTTTCCTGTTGAAGAAATCGCACGTAATTCATCTAATTCTGGATGAACTCCAATAGCAATTGCGTTTCCTTTATTAACACTTACTGGTGCATCTTCTTGAATAGTGGTTTTTATTTTCTCGCGTAATAATTCACAAGCATGCAAACTATCACCAATCACTCGCAACGCTTCATTCGAACTTCCTAAAGCCAATGTTTTAATTGGAATAATCGCATCTAACGAATCTTTCAAGAAATTAACCTCTCTCGGCGAAATTTTTCCTGTAGCTACTTTTGAAATCAAACGCTCCAAATCGGAAATTTGCTTGATTTGATATTGAATTTGTTGTAAAACTTCGGGATTGGTTTTCAAATACGAAATCACCTCATGGCGACTTCTAATTTTTGAAATATCTTTCAACGGAAGCGCTAACCATCGTTTCAACAACCTTGCTCCCATTGGCGAAAGCGTTTTATCAATTACATCTAAAAGCGTTACTGCATTGGGATTATAACTGTGATATAATTCTAAATTTCGAATGGTAAATTTATCCATCCATACGTAAGCATCTTCAGCAATACGTTGGATATTCGTGATGTGTTGAATCTTATTATGTTGCGTTTCCGACAAATAATACAAAATCGCACCCGAAGCAATCAAACCTTCGGTTAATTCTTCCACACCAAAACCTTTAAGCGAATTGGTTTGAAAATGTTTCGTCAAACTTTCTAAAGCATAATCTTCTTTATAAACCCAATCTTCCAAAAAGAAGGTGTGAAAATCCTCTCCAAAAACCGAGTGAAACTGATTTTTAAACTGTTTTGGAATTAAAACTTCACTAGGACGAAAGTTTTGCAATAATTTATCAATGTATTCTTCATTGCCTTGCGCTACCAGAAATTCTCCAGTAGAAACATCTAAAAACGAAACTCCAACCGATTTTTTTCCAAAATGAACCGATGCTAAAAAGTTATTCGACTTCGATTGCAACACCTCATCATTCATGGAAACTCCAGGTGTTACCAATTCTGTTACTCCACGTTTTACAATCGTTTTGGTCATTTTTGGATCTTCTAATTGGTCGCAAATTGCCACTCGAAGTCCGGCTTTAACCAGCTTGGGTAAATACGTATTTATGGAATGATGCGGAAATCCTGCCAAAGCGGTTTCGGTTTCAGAACCAGCGCCACGTTTGGTTAATGTGATTCCTAAAATTCCGGCTGCTCTAACCGCATCTTCTCCAAAAGTTTCATAAAAATCGCCCACACGAAACAACAAACAAGCATCGGGATATTTGTTTTTTATCTCGTTGTATTGCTTCATTAATGGTGTTTCCTTGGGTGCTTTATCAGGAGTTGCTGCAGATTTTTTAGCCACAATTTCAAATTTTAAGTATGATTGCGAAGGTAAGAAAATCAAGAACAATTTCAAGGACAAGAGCAAGAACAATTTTCAATTTTAATAACAAATACTATTTCAAGTTTAAAATTTTAACGCAAAGAGGCAAAGTTTTTTCGCAAAGTTCGCAAAGACTTTTATGAACTTATATGACTTAAATGTTTAAAAATTGCCACATCGACTCATTGTCAAATTGCCACATTATATCTATTTTTGCCAAATGAGAAAATTAGCCAACGCAGAATTAGAACGCAAAAACATCGACGAGTTTAAAGAAGCTCCAAAAACACCTATTATTGTAATCTTAGACGATATTAGGAGTTTGCATAATATTGGTTCGGTTTTTAGAACTTCGGATGCTTTTTTGATTGAGAAGATTTATTTGTGCGGTATTACGGCTACTCCGCCCAACAAAGAAATTCATAAAACAGCTCTTGGTGCTACGGAAACAGTTACTTGGGAATACGCCAAAGACGTTTTAGAAGTGGTGAATCAATTGAAACTAGAAAATGTAAAAGTGTACTCAGTTGAGCAAACCGAAAACGCTATTATGTTGGATGATTTTCAGCCAGAAACCAATACAAAATATGCCTTAATTTTTGGAAACGAAGTAAAAGGCGTTTCGCAAGAAGCTATTAATTTAAGCGATGGTGTAATTGAAATTCCGCAATTAGGAAGTAAACATTCGCTTAATATTTCGGTAAGTGCTGGAATTGTGATTTGGGATTTGTTTCAGAAGATGAAATAATTTTTCTAAACACATAGACACAATAGAATTACTTGGTGTTGATTTTAGACGTTACACTTTATATAGCAAGCATAGAAAATCCGATAAAATCAGCGTTTCGCCTTGGCGAATCAGTTTCATCCGCGTGCTAAAGCTATTTTCCTATTAATTTCATTCAACAAAAACACATAATCCTCCTGTTTCTTCACAAAATCTAAATCAGAAACATCGATAATTAACACATTTAAATCAGTTTGTGTTTTGATGTAATCCAAATAACCTTGATTGATTTTTTCTAAATAATCGGCTGGAATTTCTTGCTCGTAACTTCTGCCACGTTTTTTTATGTTTTCCAACAATCTTTCGGTGTTTTGATACAAATACACATACAAATCAGGTTTTGGCATTTCTTTGTGGATGATATCAAACATGGTTTTATACAATCGGAATTCATCTTCTTGAAGCGTTACTTTGGCAAAAATTAATGATTTAAAAATATGATAATCTGCCACCACAAAATCTTTGAATAAATCAAATTGTGCTAAATCATCAGATAATTGTTGGTATCTATCGGCTAAAAATGACATTTCTAATGGAAACGCGTAACGACTTTGGTCTTTGTAAAACTTTGGCAAAAACGGATTGTCAGCAAAACGTTCTAAGACTAATTTCGCATTGCAATCTTCTGATAATTTGGTTGATAAAGTTGTTTTTCCTGCTCCAATATTTCCTTCAATCGCGATGTAATTGAATTGCTGTAATTGTAATTTTTCAATAGGTGAAATTATGGAGTGAACCGCTTTTATTTCGCTTACATCTTCGGTTTGAGCAAATAATTGAGTAACTGATTTTTTCAACTTTGGATGTTCCCAGTTCAATCCCAAATCTAACATCGGCTGTAACACAAACTTTCGGTTTTGCATTAACGGATGAGGGACTTGTAAGTTTTCAGTTGAAATAATTTCTTCATCAAAAGCGATGATATCCACATCAATTATTCGAGCTTGATAACCCGAATCTTTGGAACGAATTCGACCTAACTTCTTCTCTACTTTCAAAACCTGATTCAAAATTTTTTGAGCCGATTTTGTGGTATGAATCAGAATCGCAGCATTATAAAAAGGTTCACTTTCAAAACCCCAAGCTGGTGTTTCATAAACTTTAGAAACCTTTACGACCGTTGCTACTTCATTATGAATCAAATCAATACAAGACTGAATCGTTTCTAAACGATTGCCTTGATTGCTTCCTAAAGATAAAATAACTTGATGCTGACTCATATTGGCAAAATAACAAACAATTTTAGACTTATAATTTACCTTTCCGGTTTTTTTATGAACATGTAACAATTTTCTACTTATTACTACTAATACTTTAAATTAAAATGAAATTGAAATGAGATTTTTAGGAAATGTATTAGCAACCATAGTGGGGCTTTTTGTCTTTAGTATTATTGCTTTTTTTGGTATAATTATAATTGGAGCTATTGCAGGAAGCGGTGACGATGCCGTTACCGTAAAAAATAATTCGGTTATTGAATTAGACTTATCGAAAGTATCTTTAGACTATGCAGGAAAAACAAATTATAAAGACTTCAATTACTTTGAAGCCCATCATGATGGTGTTACCGATATTTTAAATGCAATTGAAGTAGCCAAAACCGATGATAAAATCAAAGGAATTTCAATTTTAAACAATCAATCACAATTAGGATTAGCACAAAGCAAAGCAATCCGAGACAAATTGGAAGAGTTTAAAAAATCAGGAAAATTCGTTTATGCTTATGCTAATTATTACAGTCAGGGCGAATATTATCTAAATTCGGTTGCTGATCAAGTGTATTTGAATCCAATGGGAGAAGTAGATTTAAAAGGGTTGTCTGCCGAAATTATCTACATGAAAGACTTGCAAGAAAAAACCGGGGTAAAGATGGAAGTAATTCGCCATGGAAAATACAAAAGTGCTGTGGAACCTTTCTTAGCTCAGGAAATGAGTCCAGAAAACCGCGAACAAATGACGGTTTTATTAAATTCTGTTTGGAATACAATTGTGGGAGATATTGCAAAAAGTAGAAAATTATCGGTTGCCCAACTTAATGCCATTGCAAATACGTTAGGCGCTAGAACACCAGAATTGGCATTAGCAAATAAATTAGTTGATAAAGTAGCCTATGAAGACGAATATCATGACATGATTAGAGCGAAATTAAAACTAGATAAAAAAGAAAAATATGATTTTGTTAGCATAACCGATTATGCTAAAACCGCTGCTTCAACAGTAGAAGATTACACTAAAACGGATATTATTGCCGTAATTTATGCGCAAGGCGAAATTGCAGGTGGCGAAGGCGATGTTAATGTAATTGGTGAAGGTTCAATCAAACGTTCTTTACAAGAAGCTCGAGAAAACGATGATATAAAAGCTATCGTTTTACGAGTGAATAGCCCAGGAGGAAGTGCTTTAACTTCGGAGTTAATTTGGAGAGAAATTGAAATCACTAAAAAAACAAAACCCGTTGTAGTTTCTATGGGGAATTATGCGGCTTCTGGTGGTTACTACATCTCAGCTAATGCGGATAGAATTTTTGCAGAACCAAACACCATTACGGGTTCAATTGGAGTTTTTGGCATGTTACCTAACATGAACCAATTAGGTAAAAACATCGGAATTAATGCCGAACAAGTTAAAACACATGAAAATGCGAGTGGTTACAGTGTTTTTGAACCAATGGACGAAAACTTTAAAGGTTTTGTTTTAGAAAGTATTGAAAAAACATACGCTACTTTCTTAAAACGTGTAGCTGATGGAAGAAAAATGAAAACTGAAGAAGTTGACGCCATTGCACAAGGGAGAGTTTGGACCGGAGTTGACGCTCAAAAACTAGGATTGGTAGATGAAATTGGTGGTTTAGATGACGCCATTAAATACGCTGCTAAACTTGGAAAAACAGATTCATATAGAACCGAAAATTTCCCAGAATATGAAAAAAGTTTTGAAGATTTATTAGCTAATTTCACTGGAATGGCAATGTTTAAAACTAAAGAACAATTATTAAAAGAACAACTTGGCGAAGAAGGTTTCCAAATGTTAGAGCAAATCAAACGTGTAAAAAGCAGAAAAGGTATTCAAGCGATGATGCCTTATGAAATAGAAATTCATTAATCAATACTATAAACACTAGAATCCCAAAGGCGAAACGTTTTTGGGATTTTTTTATATATTTTACTCAAATTTAATGCGTAAATTTACAATTGGTACTACTTTTGTAATACAAAATCACAATTATCCCTAATTACATCATTATGTTAAAGAAAGTTTTAAAAGGCCTTGGTATTTTCTTATTAGTTGCCATAATCGCATTAGCAGCAGCACCTTTTTTGTTTAAAGACAAAATCAAGGAAATGATTGCTAAAACATTGAATGAAAATGTAAACGCTAACATTGCGTTTGAAGATGTGGATTTGAGTTTGTTTAAGAGTTTTCCACAAGCTCATGTAACAATTGACAAACTTAGCATCATTAACAAAACACCATTCGCAGGTGATACGCTTTTATATGCTGGCGAAACCAATGTTACCATGAGTGTAAAAGAACTTTTTAAAGGCGAAGGCGAAACCATGAGTTTAGAAAGTTTTAGCGCTGTTGATGGAATTGTAAATATCATTTTCAATAAAGATGGTGTGGGTAATTTTGACATCGCACTAAAAGAAGCTGAAGAAAAGAAACCTTCTGATAGTAAACCTTTTTCATTAGACATACAAAAATATGGGGTGGAAAATCTAAAATTCACTTACTTAGATGAAGGTTCAAACATGAAAATGGTTTTAGACAGTATTTATCATGAAGGAAAAGGAAATTTTGCGGCTCAAAAATTAGATTTGGAAACTAAAACTACAGCCAAACTTTCTTTTGAAATGGAAAAAATGAACTACATGAACAATGTAGGAATCACTTTAGATGCTGTTTTAGGAATTGATTTAGAAAAAAGCAAAT
>RXJZ01000160.1 GCA_003963025.1 Flavobacteriaceae bacterium | reverse complement strand
ACTTTTTACTTTTAACTTTTCACTTTTTACTTTTACAAAAAGTTCATCAGCATCGCTTTCCTTCCCTCTTAATTGAAAATTACAATGTGCAATCGCAATATCAAATCTCAACTTGTAAAACAAATCCAATAAAACCATACTATCAATGCCACCACTAACCGCCAAGAGCAATTTCTTGTCTTTTAGTTGGGCAAAATTTTGTTCTATATGATTCTGAAATTTTGTAAGCATGACCAAAAATAAGGAATTATTTGGATTGCAGCACTTCAAACATCGCTTTTGCTTTCAACAAACATTCTTCGTACTCCATTTCTGGAATGGCTTGAGAAGTTACAGCACTACCAACAGAAAAAGATAAATACTGATTTTGGGAATTATACAAAATACTTCGAATTACGACATTAAAATCGAAATCACCATTCGGAGTAAAATACCCCACTGCTCCACTGTATAATCCGCGTTTGGTTTCTTCTAATTCTTCAATGATTTGCATAGCCGAAATCTTTGGCGCTCCCGTCATGCTTCCCATTGGAAAAGTCGTTCTCAGAATTTCGATGGGTGAAGTCGTATTTTCTACTTCCGAAATAATAGTCGAAATCATTTGATGGACTTGCTTGAACGTGTAAATTTGGCACAATTCTTCTACTTGAACACTTCCTTTTGTTGCCGTGTGCGATAAATCGTTGCGAACTAAATCGACAATCATGATGTTTTCTGAACGCTCTTTTTCGTTATGAGCTAAATCAGATTTTAATTGTTCGTCTTGTTCAAAGTCAAAACTTCTTCTTGCCGTACCTTTTATAGGTTGGGAGATAACTTTTAAACCTTCTTTTCGCAAATAACGTTCAGGTGAAGCGGAAAGCAAATACTGAAAATTATTTTTGAAGTACACCGCAAAAGGTGGTTCGGAAATTGCATTCAGTTTTTGATAGATTTCCAAAGGTTCGATTTGAGCCTTTTCGGCATAAAATTCCATACAGAAATTGGCTTCGTAAATGTCGCCCCGATGAATGTGTTCAAGCATTTTAGCAACTTTGGAAAGATAATTTTCTTTTGAGATACGTTGTTTTATGGTAATCGGTGATGGGTAATGGGTAATAGGTGCGATAGATATGATTTCTTCGAAATCAGACTCCATTTCGTCATCGCACATTCGTAAATATTGAATTTCTACCTGATTTTCATTGATTAAAAACAACTTTTTAGGTTGAAAGAAAAACAAATCAGGAAACGCTAATCCATCGAAATTGTTGGATTGTAAAGCTTCGGTATCATTTTTTAAATCGTAAGACAAATAACCAAACAACCAATCTTTCGTTTGACTTTGGTATTGATACAAATCTTGAAACGCATTTTCGTAATCGGTTTTAATCGATGTGAAAGCATCCACCGCCAAAACCGCATCGTAACTCGAATACTTTTGATGATACTGATTCGAATCTAAAAAAACGACTTCTCTGTGTTGGTTCGCCCAATGCAAAAGTTGATTTTTAAAGTCGGAAAAAGGCGAAATATATTTTGTAATTACTGTTCTCAAATTGGAAAATTTACTTCGTAAAAGTACAACAAAAAAATAGTTGTTGAAAAATGGTTCAAATGTTAAAATTTGGCACGGTTTTTATTCTTGCCTCAACAACTAACCCATTAAAAATTCATTTGTATTGATTCTAAAACTACACGTATTAAAAACAATTAATCAATAACTTTAAAAATGAATTTTTATGAACAAAAACACCAAAATCGTATTGACTTTGCTAGCTCTTGGCTTAGTCTTATCTTGTAAAGAATCTGCTTCAAAAGAAAACGCCGCTTACATGGAAGAAGCTGTAACCGATAGTACAAGCGTAATTTCTTCGTCAGCCGCCGTTGAAAACAAAAACAGCAATCGAAAATTTGTTCGAACCGCCGATGTGAAATTTAAAGTCAAGAATGTCGCTAAATCGACTTATGCTATTGAAGATGCAACTACGAAATTTGGTGGATTTGTAACCTATACCCATCTTCAAAGCAACATTCACAGCGAAGACCGAATCAAAGTGAGTCAGGATAGTACTTTAGTGACTACCAAATATAAAGTGGACAACAACATTACTATTCGTGTTCCGAATACGAAAATGGATACGGTGATTAAAACCATTGCGAAACAAATTCACTTTTTGGATTATCGCATCATAAAAGCAGATGATGTTTCCTTACAAATGTTATCCAATGAACTAGCACAAAAAAGAAGTAGTTCCTCTGAAAAACGTTTGGCAAATGCAATTGATTCAAAAGGAAAAAAACTAAATCAAGTGGTAAAAGCGGAAGAAACCTTAGATGCGAAAAAAGAACAAAATGATGTTACAAAATTGCAGAATTTATCACTTCAAGACCAAGTGAACTTTAGCACTTTAACTCTAAACATTTACCAAGACGAAAGTATCAAACAAGAAATGGTGGCTAATGAAAAAAGTATCAACGCTTATCGACCAAATATTGGCTTACAAATTTGGGATAGTGTAAAAACGGGTTGGTTTATGTTGGAACATATTATTTCGTTTATTGTGGTGCTTTGGCCATTTGTCTTAATTGGGTTTTTAGGATTTTTGGGATATAAAAAGTTTTTGAAAAAGTAAGAAATAAGCCATCGGGAAACCGATGGTTTTTTGTTTAATAATTTCATTATCTTTGAATTAACTAACTAAAAACTATTCAAATTATGAAAATTGCAACTATTATTATTCGTGTGCTTTTAGGAGCTTTGATGCTTTTTGCTTCTATTTCTTATTTCTTCAATTTAGGAGAACAACCTGCACCAACTGGTGATATGGCTACTTTAATGGGAGGATTGATGGCTTCAAAATACATGTTTCCATTGGTAAAATCAATAGAATTAATTGCGGGTTTAATGCTTGTAAGTGGAAAATTTATCAAATTAGGAGCTCTTTTATTGTTACCCATTTCGGTGAATATTTTTCTAATTCATACTGTAACGCAAGTATCTGATTTACCTGTTGCTATATTTGTTTTAGCTGCTAATGTCTTTTTAATTTATGCCAATTGGGATGGTTTTAAAGAAATTGTGAAAGCATAATTAAAAATAAAAAATATTAAACTGAATTTTATCTGACTTAAGCACCTAAAAAATGGGGAGCATAATATGGTTTTGTCATACGTATAAGCAAGTTGGCAGAAAGTATTTAAAGAAAAAGCTTGAAATTGAGAAAAAACCTCAATTTTAAGCTTTTTTTATTACCTTAAAGTAAAATATTTTATACTTTTGCAACATAATCTCAAATTAACATATTATGTTAGTAGAATTTACAGTAGGAAATTATTTGTCGTTTTATGAGAAAAAAACTTTAAGTTTTGAAGCAAAAGGAATTTCTGAATTAAAAGAAAATGTTTCTTCATATAATAAAATTAAGTTATTAAAATCAGCTGTAATTTATGGTGCTAATTCAAGTGGTAAAAGTAATTTGCTAAAAGCTCTAGACAGTATGAGGGATAATGTAATTAATTCAGTCAAACTAAATGATTATGATGAATTAGAATATACTCCTTTTTTACTAAATGAGTTTAGCGAATTAGAACCTACTCATTTTGAAATCATTTTTATTATTGATGATAAAAGATACCGATATGGTTTTGAATACAATTTAAATCAAATTGAAAATGAATGGTTATTTATTGGTAAAAATTCAAAAACAGAAAAGCCATATTTCATTAGAACAATTGAAGGAATCGGTGTATCAGACAACTTCAAAGAAGGAATTAATAAAGAATCATCAACTAATGACAATAGATTATTTATTTCTTTAGTTGCACAACTTGGAGGTGAAATTTCGAAAAGTATTATTGAATGGTTTAGAAGCTACAATGTTCTTTCAGGAATTACTCACAAAGACTATAATGGGTTCACAACTAGAATGCTGCATAAAAAACTTGAAGGATGTGAAAAATCATTAAGATTTTTTCAAACATTAAAATTAGGATTTAAAGAAATTATTACAAATGAAAATGAAATTGACCTCAATGAACTTCCTGAAATTATTTCTAAAAATGTAAAAGCAAAATTAATTAAAGAATTGTCTGGAAAGAAACAAGTTGTTTTAAAAACAGTTCATAATAAATTTGATAAAAAAGGTAACATTGTAGACACAGTATTATTTGATAAAGATAAAAACGAATCTCAAGGAACCAATAAAATTATTGATTTATCAGGTCCAATTTTTGACACATTAAGTTTAGGTAAACTTTTAATTATTGATGAATTAGACGCAAAACTTCATCCATTAATTACTATTCACATTGTAAATTTATTTAATGACCCAAAAATTAACATTAATAATGCTCAATTACTTTTTGCTACACATGACACAAATCTTTTAAGTAGTGAATTGTTTAGGAGAGATCAGATTTGGTTCACTGAAAAAGACATGTTTGAACAAACAGACTTGTATTCTTTATATGAAATTAATTTACCAGATGGTTCTAAAGTAAGGAATGATTCAAATTTAGAAAAAAATTACATCAGAGGACGCTATGGTGCAATTCCATTCATTACAAATTAATTTTATTTATGGCAAGAGTAATTAAAATAGATAATTCTCTACAAAAAAGGTTTTCAAAAAAAACAAAAAAGAAAACAGAAAGAGAACTTGTGACATATTTCCTTATTGTTTGTGAGGGTGAAAAAACTGAACCAAATTATTTTAAATCTTTTCCTAAAAAAGTAGGTAAAGTAATTTACGACATTGAATATGATGGCGGAGGTATTAGTACTCTAAAAGTTGTAGAAAAAGCAATAGAATTAAAAAACAATTCAAAACAAAAGTTTGACAGAGTTTGGGCTGTATTTGATAGAGATAGTTTCAAAGAAAGCTCATTTAATAGTGCGATACTCAAAGCAAAAGCTCACGGGATTGAATGTGCTTGGAGCAACGAAGCCTTTGAACTTTGGTATTTACTTCATTTTCACAACAGAATTACGGCAATGAAAAGAACTGAATATCAAAAATCTATTGAAGTAGCAATTAATGAAAAACTAAAATCAAAAAAGAATCCATTCAAGTACAAGAAAAACGCTACAAATATGTATAGTTTATTAGAGAAATATGGAAATCAAGAATTAGCCATAAAGTGGGCAAAAGATTTAGCATTACGAATAAATGGAGAAAATTTCGCAACTTATAATCCTAATACACTTGTTTATAAACTAATCGAGGAATTAACTGGAAAATCGGAAGAATTAAACTCTGAAATTCTAAAAAAATATAGCGAAGGAGAATAACACCTGCTGCAAACACAGGTTTTGCAAGATTGTGGGTTTTGGACTTAGTTTGAAGTTGGTTTTGTATCTTTGAATTCAGTGCTTAACCGAAAGATTCGGTTACATCGCAAAGCCATGGGACATTAAAATCAACTTAAAAAGCTATTTATAATTACTCGCTTTTTTAAAATAAAACAAAAAAGCCCAAATTTCAATTGAAATTTGGGCTTTTTTGTTTATTGTGAATTACACGTGTAATGCTCTGTTATCAGTTGCTGCAAATGCTGCTTCTTTGATAGCTTCTGCAAACGTTGGGTGTGCGTGAGACATTCTTGAAATATCTTCTGCACTTGCTCTGAATTCCATAGCTGTAACAGCTTCTGCAATTAAATCGGCACATCTTGCTCCAATCATGTGAACTCCTAAAACTTCATCTGTTTTTGCATCGGCTAAGATTTTTACAAATCCGTCAGTGTCTCCTCCTGCTCTAGCTCTTCCTAATGCTTTGAATGGAAAACTTCCTGCTTTGTAAGCAACTCCTTCAGCTTTTAATTGCTCTTCTGTTTTACCAACAGCTGCAACTTCTGGCCAAGTATAAACAACTCCAGGAATTAAATTATAATCGATATGAGGTTTTTGACCTGCTAAAATTTCAGCAACTAAAACACCTTCTTCTTCCGCTTTGTGTGCTAACATCGCTCCACGAACTACATCACCAATTGCATAGATATTAGAAGCCGAAGTTTGTAAATGATCGTTTACTTCGATTTGACCTCTATCGGTAACTTTTACACCTGCTTTTTCAGCGTTTAATCCATCTGTATAAGGACGACGACCTACAGAAACTAATGAATAATCACCTTCTAATGTGATGATTTCTCCTTTAGCGTTTTCTGCTTTTACGGTTACAACATCTCCAACTCTTTCTACGGATTGAACTTTGTGAGACGTGTAGAATTTCATTCCTTGTTTTTTCAATACTTTAGTCAATTCTTTTGATAAAGAAGCGTCCATACCTGGAATGATTCTGTCCATGAATTCAACTACAGAAACTTGCGCTCCTAAACGTAAATATACTTGACCTAATTCGATTCCAATAACTCCACCACCAATAATTACTAAATGTTTTGGAACTTCTTTCAGTTTCAAAGCTTCAGTAGAAGTGATGATTCTATCTTTATCTAATTTGATAAATGGTAAGCTAGATGGTTTAGAACCTGTAGCAATAATAATATTTTTAGATTCGATGATTTCCGAAGAACCATCTTCTTTAGTCACTTTTACAGAAGTAGCGCTTTCAAATGAACCTACTCCATTGAAAACTGTGATGTTGTTTTTATCCATTAAGAATTTTACACCACCCGAAGTTTGATCTACAACTGCT
>RXJZ01000194.1 GCA_003963025.1 Flavobacteriaceae bacterium | reverse complement strand
TTGTAATTTTTTGTTTTTAAAATGTGAAATTTTGTGATTTTATCAACTAATTTCAAGTCTTATTAACAGATTGATTAATTTTGTTGAATGGTGGTTTTTAAGAAAATTCTCGATTTTTATATTAATAGTAGTTTGCATGTGGCATTATCTGCTTTTGCATTGGTGTCTATGACGCAATATTTCTTTGGTGTTAAAGGAGAATTTATAGTTGCTTTATTTGCTTTTTTTGGGACGGTAGTTAGTTATAATTTCGTGAAGTACGATGCCATTGCAAGGTTAAACAAAACCGAAATTAAAAAAGAGCTCAAAGTCATCGTTTTTTTGAGTTTTATTTCTTTGTTGGCTTGTTTTTACTTTTTCTTGCAATTGAGTTGGATGACAAAACTAAGTGCTTTTGTTTTTTTTGGACTTACGCTTTTATATACTTTACCCTTTTTTCCCAACAAACAAAATGCTCGAAATTGGAAAGGTGTAAAAATTTATATAGTTGCCATTACTTGGGTAGGCGTAACCGTGATTTTACCTTTGTTAGAAGCTGGGATTTCGTTTTCTGTGGATGTGCTTTTAATGTCAGTGCAGCGATTTTTATTGGTGTTCTCAATTGTTTTAGTGTTTGATATTGTGGATGTCAAACACGATGACATTCATTTACAAACCGTTCCACAAAAAATAGGAGTTAAGTTGACTAAAAAACTGGGTTATCTATTATTGTTTTTATTGTTGGTTTTAGAGTTTTTCTATACCAATAATCATCATTTTTTACCACTTTTTTTCAAACTCTTGGTTTGTGGAACAATTGCTGTGTTTCTCTATTTTGCCAATGAAAACCGTTCGAGATATTATGCTTCATTTTGGGTAGAAAGTGTTCCGATTTTGTGGTGGTTGTTATTAATCCTGACAGGTTTTTGAAACCTGTCAGGATTGTGAAGTTACCCATTAATAACAATTTGTTGTTCTATTTGCGCTTGACTTGCTTTTCGTTTTCCTCTAAAGAAGAAATATAAGTTTAGGAATAGCATAATGCCTAAATATATTGAGAATCCTCCAATCTTGTAACTCAATTTTTCTATCAGAATTTGGTACGTATCATCATACATATTCATTTCTAAAATCATTAAAGCAAAACCTAAATTCAATAAGTAAAATCCGGTTTCGAATAATTTATTGGTAGCGTTGGCAATTTCTTCACGACCTTTAAATATGTCTAACATATAAATTTTACTATTTTTAAAAAGCGTTTTTGAAACATAGTAGGTTAAAAATAAAGCAATGGGAAGATAAATTGCATAACCGATTAAAATTTTTGAAGTTTCCATAATACGTTTGTTTAAATTAATTTTTTGATGTAATTCGTTAATAAAATAATGTTGATGTAATGCATCACGGCAATCGCAATAATAATGAATGCCGATTTTGACGTAATCACTTCAATGAGCTTTGTAATGTTTTCAATTTTTTTCCATGATATAATTGTCATGGCACAATAACCGATATTAAGTAAATAATATCCCACTATAAGCACTTGGTTGATTTTATGACACAAGTCTTCGTGATTGGGAATTAATTGCGAAACGAAAATATTTCCGTTTTGATAACAGATTTTCCCAACTTTCACAATGATGATGCCTGTGATACTAAAATAGATTAGGTAGGCGATTATGTTGAGGTTCATAGTTTTTCTTTTTTATATATTAAAATTGAAAGATATATTGCGAGAACAAACGGTATTGGGAATAATGTAAAAGTTAGTAAATCAGAATAGATGATTTTCACATTAAAATACCACAATGAAAAAAATGCGATTACAACTAAAAAGTATACAATGATGTATTTGTTTCGAGGTTCTTTTATTAAGATAATTAATCCTAATAGTAATTGTATTGCTCCTGTAATCATTGTTGAATATAAAGCGTATGAAATATAATTTCCTGCTGAATCATTAATGCCAATCGCAATCAATAATAGGATTATTGGTAGTGCAATTGCTAATGTGTTTAAGAATTTAATTGTTTTCATAATATCTATTATTTTAAACTTTCAGAAATAATTGAAAGTTTAGATTAAATTTTTTTATTCTATTTCATGATTTTCACAACCAATTTTGCCAACCAATTGTCTTTGTATTCTGTGATTTTATCCAAAACATTATCGGCTTTTAAAACGAAGTCGTACAATTTTGTAGTTTGATCTACGAAATGTCTTTCTGCTTCGGTGCCATCAGATTTGATTGTAGAAACTTCTTTTAAAACTTTTAAAGCGGGTTTGATTTCTCGTTTGCTGCGTTCTCTCGAAATTTTTACGGCTAATTCATCTAAATCTTTTTCGGCAGTGAAAAATTCACGTCGTTCGCCTGCTTTGTATTCTTTGTAAACGATGCCCCAATCCATTAAAGCTCTTAAATTCATAGAAGCATTACCGCGCGAAATTTGCAATTCTTCCATAATGTCTTCCATAGAAACCGGTTCGTGTGAAACCATTAACAACGCATGAATCTGTGCCATGGTTTTATTAATGCCCCATTGAGAACCTAATGCTCCCCAAGTTTGTACGAATTTATTTTTAGCTTCTTTGAATTCCATGAGACAAATGTACAACAAAGTTTTTAAAGTTTCAAAAAAAAATGAAAGTTTATTTTTAAAAGAAACCGAAGTGATTATTTTCGGTTTCTAAATATCTACAATTGCAATTATCTAAATCAACCCAGCCCTCTTCAAAAGCGCCTCCACTTTCGGTTCCTGACCTCTGAATTTTTTATACAATTCCATTGGTAATTCAGTACCGCCTTTTGAAAGTACGTTGTCTTTGAATTTGGTTGCTACTTCTTTGTTGAAAATCCCTTTTTCTTGGAAATACGCAAAAGCATCGGCATCTAAAACTTCTGCCCATTTGTAGCTGTAATATCCCGAAGAATAGCCACCTTGGAAAATATGCGAAAACGAAGTACTCATGCAATTTTCTTCCACATCTGGATATAAAGATGCAATTTCCATAGCTTGTTTTTCAAAGGCTTTTACATCGTCAATAGTTTGCGATTTTCCGTGATACGTCATGTCTAAAATTCCGAAACTTAATTGTCTTAAAGTTGCCATTCCTTCTAAGAAACTCGCACTTTCTTTGATTTTTTCTACGTATTGTTGCGGAATGATTTCTCCCGTTTCGTAATGTTTGGCAAATAAAGCCAAAGCTTCAGGTTCGTAACACCAGTTTTCCATTACTTGACTTGGTAATTCCACAAAATCCCAATACACCGAAGTTCCTGATAAACTTGGATAAGTTGTATTGGCTAACATGCCGTGTAATGCGTGTCCAAATTCGTGAAATAGTGTAGTGACTTCATTAAAAGTTAATAATGATGGTTTCGTTTCGGTTGGTGGCGTGAAATTACAAACAATAGAAACATGTGGTCGTTCGTTGATTCCGTCCTTTATATATTGTGGTTTGAAAGAGGTCATCCAAGCGCCATTTCGTTTTCCTTTTCTTGGAAAGAAATCAGAATAGAAAACAGCTACTAATTTTCCTTCGAAATCCAATACTTCAAAAGTCTGAACTTCTTCGTGGTATTTGTCAATATCAAAAACTTCTTTGAAGGTAATTCCGAATAACTTTTCAGCAATCGTGAAAGCACCATTCAATACATTTTCTAATTTGAAATAGGGTTTCAATAACTCATCATCTAAACTGAATAATTTTTGTTTCAATTTTTCCGAATAATAAGCACCATCCCATTTTTCTAATTGGTCAATTCCATCTAATGCTGCCGCGAAAGCGGTTAATTCAGCAAATTCTTTATGAGCCGCTGGTTTTGCTTTTTCCAATAAATCATTCAAAAACGATTGTACTTTTTCTGGATTTTGCGCCATTCGTTCTTCTAAAACAAAATGCGAATGCGATTGATAACCCAATAAATTAGCACGTTTATGACGTAATTCTACAATACGTTTTACGTTTTCTTGATTATCGAATTCATTACCTTGAAACGATTTTTTTCCAGCAGCGATTGCAATTTCTTTTCGTAGTTCACGATTTTCGACATAGGTTACAAAAGGTAAATAGCTTGGAAAATCTAAAGTAAAAACCCAACCTTCCAAGTTTTTCGATTTGGCCAAACTCGCTGCCATTTCTTTTGCACCATCAGGTAAGCCTTTTAAATCGGCTTCGTTGGTAATGTGTAATTGATAATTATTGGTTTCTGCCAAAACGTTTTCACCGAAAGTCAATTTTAATTTCGCTAATTCGGTATCAATTTCGCGTAGTTTTAATTTATCTTCTTCCGAAAGTAACGCTCCATTTCGAGAAAAACCTTTAAATTTTTTATCCAGTAAGGTCGCTTGCTCAGTGGTTAATTCTAAATTGTCTTTTTGGTCATAAACGGCTTTAACTCGTTTGAATAATTCTTCATTTAAAGCAATGTCGTTACTAAATGCTGTAAGTAAAGGCGACACTTCTTGTGCAATTTTTTGCATTTCATCGCAAGTCTCGGCCGAATTCAAATTAAAGAAAATAGTCGATAATCGATCTAATTGTTCACCCGAATAATCCAAAGCTGCAATTGTATTTTCAAAAGTTGGCTTTTCGGTGTTATTTATAATAGTGTCGATTTCAAATCGAGCTAGTTCGATAGTTTTTTCGAAAGCTTGTTTATAATCTGAAAGATTAATCTTACTAAAAGGCGCTGTATTGTGCTTTGTTGTAAATTTTTTTAAAAAAAGTTCCATAAAAATTTGTTTTTATCGATAAAGTGTATAATTTTGTCGATGAAATGATGTCG
Organism: Flavobacteriaceae bacterium; assembly: GCA_003963025.1. Classification (GTDB taxonomy): domain Bacteria; phylum Bacteroidota; class Bacteroidia; order Flavobacteriales; family Flavobacteriaceae; genus Flavobacterium. The sequence continues at coordinate 377 of RXJZ01000194.1, read as the reverse complement.
AAACATCCTTTTTGTCCCAAATCAGAGAGAGAGTAGAATTTTTTTATAGTTGTCACTTAATTGTGAATAGAAATCCCGAGCTAGCAATAACTCGGGATTTTCTATTTTTATTTCAATCCTTCCGAAGCTTTTAAAACAGCTTGTTTTAATCCTTCTTTGTAACTAATAATTTTATCTAATACACATTTATCAGAACTTCCGATAATTTGTGCCGCTAAGATTCCAGCATTTTTAGCTCCGTTTAAAGCTACTGTTGCTACAGGAACTCCCCCAGGCATTTGTAAAATCGATAAAACCGAATCCCAACCATCAATAGAATTACTCGATTTTACAGGAACTCCAATTACAGGAAGTGGCGACATAGAAGCAACCATTCC
>RXJZ01000189.1 GCA_003963025.1 Flavobacteriaceae bacterium | reverse complement strand
GTCAGCTACTCCAGGACAACCGGATTCACTCATTAATCCAATGTTTTCACCTCTTAATAAAGGTTGGATGAATTCATTGTGTTCAGCAAAATCTGTATGTTTATTTAAGACTGAAATCTTTAAATCGGTTTGTTTTTTCTCCGGATGAATACTTTTGATGAATTTTCGAGCAGTTTTCTCGTTTTCAACAATATAATAATCTACAAAATCAATGGTTCTTTTTATGGTTTGAGGCAAAACATCTTCAGGAACTACCGTAGTTTCTCCAGGATTGGATATAGTGATAGGAATTAAATACAGTTTGCCTAAAGTGTTTGATTTCATGATATTATTGCTTAAGTTTTTTTGCGATTTCCTCACAAGCTTGGTCTAACATATCAAAAACGTTTTCAAATCCTTCTTGACCTCCATAATACGGGTCGGGAACATCTACGTTTTCATTTGGAAAAATTTCGTTTAAAATCAGCTTGACTTTTGATTTTGCTTCTTCATTTGGAGCCAATGCTAAAACATCTTTGTAATTGGAATTATCCATTACATAGATATAATCAAAAGTATCAAAATCACTTCTTTTGAATTGTCTAGCTCGTTGATTAGTAATGTCTAAACCTCTGTTTTTAGCTGTTGAAATCGAACGCTTGTCAGGTAATTCTCCTGCGTGCCAACCACCAGTTCCTGCTGAATCCACGATAAAATCTTCAGAAAGTTTAGAACGCATAATACCTTCTGCCAAAGGAGAACGGCAAATATTTCCTAAGCAAACCATTAAGATTTTTGTAGCCATGAATTATAGCGATAACTTCTTGTTGATATCGTCAACGAATTTACGGAATTGTTTGTCAGTAGTCACTAGGTTATCAACTGTTTTACAAGCATGAAGAACCGTTGCGTGGTCTCTGTCTCCAATTTGTGAACCAATGTTGGCCAAAGAAGCTTTCGTAAATTTCTTAGCAAAGAACATCGCTAATTGTCTCGCTTGTACAACGTGACGTTTTCTAGTTTTTGACTGTAACGTTTCAACATCCAATTGGAAATAATCAGAAACAATTTTCTGGATATAATCAATTGAAATTTCACGTTTTACGTTTTTAACGAATTTCTCAACTACTTGCTTAGCTAAATCAATCGTAACTTCACGTTTGTTGAAAGAAGATTGAGCAATCAAAGAAATGATAGCGCCTTCTAATTCACGAACGTTAGATTTAATATTTTTAGCAACGTATTCGATAATTTCTTCAGGCATTTCCACTCCGTCACGGAATAAAATGTTTTTCAAAATTGAAATACGCGTTTCGTAGTCAGGTTGGTGTAATTCTGCTGATAATCCCCATTTGAAACGAGATAGTAAGCGTTGCTCAATATCTTGCATGTCTACTGGTGCTTTGTCAGAAGTAAGGATTACTTGTTTTCCGTTTTGGTGTAAGTGGTTGAAGATGTGGAAAAATACATCTTGCGTTCCTGATTTACCTGATAAGAATTGAACGTCGTCAATAATCAAAACATCAATTAATTGATAGAAGTGAATAAAATCGTTACGTGTATTTTTCTTAACAGAGTCTATATATTGTTGTGTGAATATTTCAGCCGAAATATACAACACGGTTTTTTCTGGATATTTATCTTTAATTTCAACCCCAATAGCATGAGCTAAGTGTGTTTTTCCTAATCCAACACCACCAAAAATCAATAATGGGTTGAATGAAGTTCCACCTGGTTTATTTGCAACCGCCATACCAGCACTTCTTGCTAAACGGTTGGAATCTCCTTCAAGGAAATTATCAAAACTATAATTAGCATTTAATTGCGATTCGATTTTTAAATTACGAATTCCAGGAATAATGAAAGGGTTTTTTAATTCTGGATTTTTGTTCGCAATTGGCACATCTACTTCCTGAGGTTTTACCGCTGTTCTATTATAACTCGGAATTTGCTCTGTAAATGGAAGTTTATTGCCATAAGTGTTTTCCATTTTAATTTTATACAATAACTTTGCGCCAGGTCCTAACTCTTTCGTCAAGGCTACTTTTAATAATTTAACATAGTGTTCTTCTAACCATTCGTAGAAGAATTTACTAGGCACTTGAATTGACAACGCATTGTCGTTTAGTTCAACTGACTGAATAGGTTCAAACCAAGTTTTGTATGCTTGATCTTGAATATTGTCTTTTATGAAAGACAGACAGTTGTTCCATACCGATTGCGCAGTTTTTGTCATAAATTCAATTAATTATTACTTGTTTATTTTAGTTTTGTAATAGGTTACAAAAGTGAACAGAACGGAAATTCAGTTCGAATGATTTGGGTTAGCAAATATGTGAACAAAATATTGTAAAAAAAAATTTTTTACTATTGATTTAATAAAAAAAATTTTGTAGTGAAAATTATCTTTTTTTAGATTGTATTAATATTATTTTAACATGAGAGAATATGTTTATCAAGTCCGTGTACGTTATGCGGAAACAGACCAAATGGGAGTCGTTTATCACGGAAATTATGCGCAGTATTTTGAAATGGGACGCGTGGAATGGTTAAGAAATTTGGGGGTTTCGTATAAATGGATGGAGGAAAACGGTGTTATGCTTCCTGTGGTTTCATTAACAATGAATTACAAAAAACCAGCACGTTATGATGACTTGTTAACTGTTAAGACAATATTAAAAAGTCAGACTTCAGTAAAGATAGAGTTTGACTATGAAATCTATAATGAAGCAAATGAGTTATTAACAACGGGTTACTCAATGTTAGTGTTTGTAGATATGAAAACGGGGCGTCCAATTTTGCCTCCAAGTTATGTTTCTGAGAAGATAAATTCGTTTCTCGAAGTTTAAATTTCGGTTAGTTTTATTTCATATAAATTTTCAAAAGTGTCCAATAAGTTTTGGGCATTTTTTTTTCGGATTGAAATTTCGATTTCGCAATCCATTTCCATTTTTTGAGAAACGATTTGTAGATTTTTTTCTTTGATTATGCGCATTACTTTATTCATATTGGCATACCCAAAAGAAATAATAAAATGTTTATCAATAGTTCGCTCTACAATTTCAGAATTTTCCAATGCCATTTGGGCTGCAATCTTGTATGCGGAAATCAAACCCCCAACTCCCAATTTTACACCTCCAAAATAACGAACTACCACTACCAACACATTCGTAACTTCAAACGACTGAATTTGTCCATAAATAGGCATTCCGGCACTATTATTAGGTTCACCGTCATCATTTGCTCGATACTGAATTTTTTCTGTACCAATTTGATAGGCATAGCACCAATGACGCGCTGAAAAATGCTCTTTTCGCAGACGCTCCAAAATTTCTTTGATTTCTTCTTCGGTAGTTACAGGAAAAGCATAGCCAAAGAACTTACTATTCTTTTCTTTGTATAACACTTCTTCTGAAGCTGTTGCAATGGTTTTATACGTGTCTTTTTCTGGAAAATCCATTTTAATAGGTAACTAAAAATAAGGCAAATAATGCTAATCCAATTCCGAACGCATTGCGTAGGGAAATTTTTTCTTTAAAGAAAAGGATGCCTACAAAGGTAGAAACAATTACAATAGCAATGTTATGAATTGTAAATAAAGTAGCGCTTTCAAAAGCTTTTGCTTCTAACATTTTGACTAAGAAATACAACGAAAAATAATTGGGTAACCCCAAAGCAATTCCGCCTAAAATATTTCTTCCCGAAAATTGAATTTTTCCGCGAAGTGTTAAAAATAGTAGTGTTAGTATTCCCACAGTGAAAGCACAGAAAAAAGTAATAGACGAAAATAAGCCGATTTTATCCGACGCAACATAAAATGTTTGCAGGTATTTTAAACTCGAATCAATAGTTCCAGCTCCAATAAATACTAAAACGGGGTAAAGGAGATTGGATGCTTGTTGTAATTCTCCAGTTTCTTTTTTCGAAGTAAAATAAACGGCAATTAAAGCTAATAGAATTCCAATAATCTTAATAAAACCAAGTTGTTCGTTGTATAATATAACGCCTAATGAAATTGGAATAATCACAGACATTTTAGAAGCCACAGAAGCCACCGAAAGTCCGTTCCTTTGAGATGTTAATGTGGTGGCATAAAAAGTAGATATAAACACAAAACCAAGAAGAATACTTCCTTTAAACCAATCTTCGTTGATAATTTCAGTTGGTACAATTTTCGAATCTAAAAAGAAAAGCCCCACCAAAAACGCAATAAAATAATTTACCACTAAAGCTTGTAAGGCATCAATATTGAATTTGGCGAATAGTTTAATTATAACAAAAAGTACGGCATTAAATAAAATGCTCAGAAGTAAATAAATCACAATGGTTTAAATTATTTTTTTATCGAATAGTTGGGTGATATCTTCAATTCCAGGTTGGATGTTCCAAATTTTAAAGCCTAGTTTTTCTGCAATATCTGTGTTTTCTTTTTTGTCATCGATGAATAATGTCTTTTTAGGATTCAAATTATGATTGTTAATCACGTATTTAAAAGCGTTTTCGTCTGGTTTTCTTATACCAATTTCATAAGAGAAATACACTTTTTCAAAGCAACTATAAAAATCTCTTGCGAAAGTTTGACCTTCAACATGTTCAAATTTTTCAATATGAGTATGATCGGTATTGCTTAAAAGAAATAAACGGTATTTTGAAGAAATCATTTGTAAAAATTCCAATCGATATAGAGGGAAATCGCCCAAAATAGAATTCCAAGCGGCTCTAATTTCAAGTAAATCTGCATTTGGAAGATGCTTTTGAAAACCTTGCATGAATTCGAGTTCGTCAATTTTCCCAATTTCGTATCGTTTATTCAAAGCATCCAAATCGTCATGCCAAGCGGTTAAACCGAGTTTTTTAAATTCTGTTTCAATAGCTTGTTTATTTAAATCAATAAAAACATCGCCAAAATCAAAAATAATCGCCTCAATCATAATTCTTGAAAATTTTAAGTTCATCATTCATTATGTCAAAACCAGCAACCGAATTTCCGGAAAAGGCAGGGGCTAATGTGCCGTTTTGAAATGTTGTTTGTCCAATAAAAACTCGCGCTTCATCCCATAAATTTGCATCTATAAAGGATTGCAACGTTTTAGAACCACCTTCAATAATTACAGATTGTATGTCGTTTTGATATAAAATAGTACAAATTGAAGGAATCAGGTTAATATCAAAGATAGCATTTTCATAGATACAATTTTCAGTTGAAATGAAATTTTCGCTTTCCGTAATAAAAATTGTTTTTTGGGAATTATTCTTAACATGATAGTTTTCAGAAATTTTTCCTGATTTATCCAACACAATTCGAATTGGATTGTTTCCTGAAAAATCACGTGCATCCAATTTTGGATTATCGTCTAAAACAGTATTTGTTCCTACTAAAATAGCTTGTTCTTCAGAACGCCATTTGTGAACTAATTGTCTAGAAAATGGATTCGTAATCCATACAGGATTTTTTTCTTCTCTCGAAATCGGTGCAATAAAACCATCAGCAGTTTCCGCCCATTTCAAAATAATATAAGGTCTTTTCTTTTGATGAAAGGTGAAAAAACGTTTGTTGAGTTCGTTGCATTCGTCTTCTAAAATCCCAACGGTTACATTTTTACCACTTTCGACTAGTTTTTTAATGCCATTTCCCGCCACTTTTGCAAAAGGGTCAACGGTTCCAACTACAACATTCGGGATTTCATTTGCAATGATTAAATCGCAACATGGAGGCGTTTTCCCGAAGTGACTACACGGTTCTAAACTCACGTAAATTGTAGCTTCTTTTAACAACGATTTGTCTTTTACTGAATTTACCGCATTGACTTCCGCATGAGGTTCGCCTGCTTTTTTGTGCCAACCTTCTCCGATAATTTTACCTTCGTGCACAATTACACTTCCCACCAACGGATTAGGATACGTAGTTCCCAAACCATTTTTGGCGAGTTCAATACAGCGTTTCATGTAAAATTCGTGCGTCGTCATAATACAAAAGTAGTATTTTTAAATAGAATTAATAATCGATTCTACCAATTTACGTACTTTTACCCAACAATAAAAATGCTATGTTAATTAGAGAAATCCAACAAAAGGATAATGAGTCGATTGCTAAAGTAATTCGTGATATTTTTCATGAATTAGATGCGCCAAAAGTAGGAACAGCTTATGCAGATCCCATTTTAGATACGTTATACGAAGTATATCAAGCGCCACGTTCTGTATATTATGCTGTGGAAAAAGATGGAAAAGTGGTTGGAGGTTGCGGTGTTGCTCCCTTAGAAAATGCAGATATTTCAGTGTGTGAGTTACAAAAAATGTACTTTGCTCCTGAAATCAGAGGAACTGGTTATGCGGAAAAAATCATTGAAAAATGTTTAGAATATGCCAAAACACAAGGATTTGAAATCTGTTATTTAGAAACCTTATCTTTCATGACAACCGCTCAAAAATTATACAAAAGAATAGGTTTTGAAAATATAGATGGTCCAATGGGAAATACAGGTCATAACAGCTGTGAAGTTTGGATGACGAAGAAGTTGTAGAATTAAGATTTCAGTATTAAGAATTAAGACCAATTTAGCTTATGCTACTAAAACAATACAAAACCCACTTTTTCGATTCCTTAAAAAACATTCAGGACGAACAAGAAATCGAAAGTTTCTTTTTCATCCTAACCGAATATTTGCATAATATTAAGCGAGTAGATGTTGCTTTGAATCCGAATTTTGAACTTTCAGATGCAGAAGTTGAAAAGTGGAATACAATTTTAGCGGATTTACAGCAAGAAAAACCCATTCAATACATTACAGGAGAAGCGTGGTTTTACGGTTTGCAATTTGAAGTTAATGAAAATACGTTAATTCCAAGACCTGAAACTGAGGAATTGGTAGAGTGGATTTTGAGTTCATCCATCATCCATCATCCATCATCCATTTTAGATATTGGAACAGGAACAGGATGTATTCCGATTGCATTAAAAGCAAATTTACCTCAAGCCAATATTTCAGCAATTGATGTTTCCGAAAAAGCATTAGAAGTGGCTAAAAGAAATGCAGTTTCAAATAAAGTTGATGTTAATTTTATTCAAGCTAACATATTAGAAGTGGAAGATTTATCTCAACTCCAATCACCCATCACCCATCACCCATCACCTTACAATATCATCGTTTCCAATCCACCTTATGTTCGTAATTTGGAAAAAGAAGAAATCAAAAAAAATGTCTTGGACTACGAACCACATTTGGCGTTATTTGTGGAAGATACCGACGCTTTACTTTTTTATAGAAAAATTGCACAATTAGCACTGAAAAACTTAACTCCAAACGGATTATTATTCTTCGAAATCAATCAATATTTAGGAAAAGAAACCATTGAATTATTACAAAATTTAGGCTTCAAAAATGTTGAATTGAAAAAAGATATTTACGGAAATGATAGAATGATTAGATGTTCGATTTAATCTAACACGAATTACACAAATTCACACAAATATCTTACCGAACTTTGCGAAAAAACTTTGCTCCCGAAGCTTCGGGATTTGCGTTTAAATTATTCGTAACGCAACGCTTCCACTGGATCTAATTTCGAAGCTTTTATTGCAGGAATTAATCCAGAAAGTATTGTAACGGCAAAAGTTACTATAAAAGCCCATATAATTGCCATCCAAGGTGTTGTAAAAGCGAATCCAATAGCTGATGCGATTCCAAATCCAATTAAAATTCCTAAAATGATACCAACAATTCCTCCAATTTGACCAATAATCAAAGTTTCGGTAAAAAACTGCCACGCAATCGTACTTCGTTTCGCACCAAGTGATTTTCTAACTCCAATTTCTCGCGTTCTTTCGGTAACAGAAACCAACATGATGTTCATTAAGGCAATCGAAGAACCAAAAATGGTAATAATTCCAATTACCCATGCCGAAATTCCCAAAACAGCTGTATTAGAAAGTAAGGTTTGAATTAAATCGTCGCTTCGTTCTATTCCGAAGTTATCTTTTTCTATTGGATTTAGTTTACGAACTCTTCGCATTGTGATAATGGCATCATCAACCGCTTCATCCAGCAAACCTTCATTGGTAACCATAACATCTAAATCGTAGTTAATGTTTGGAGCTGAAAACAGTGAACGCGCCACTTGAGTTGGAATCAAAACACGTAAATCTTGACTGTTTCCAAAAGTAGAACCTTTCTCTTTTAAAACCCCAATCACTTTAAATTTGGCACCACGAATAGAAATGGTTTTGTCTAACGGATTGATGTTTTCAAACAATCCTTTTTCAAAATCCGAACCCAAAACACAAACGTAATTGTTGTTTGCTATGTCAAAGGAATTGAAATTTCTACCTTTTACAACTTCTAAACCTTTATTCGGACAAAAATTTTCATCCACACCAACGATAGAAATTTCTGGATCGGTCTTTTTTTCTCCATATTTCACTTCAACTGCCGAGCCTGCTGTAAATGATAACGATGTGGTAGTAAACGGAAAATTAAATTTATCTTGAAAAGCCTTAGCTTCAGGGTAACTGATGATAGGATTGACACGTTGTTCGGTATCGTTTTGATTAATTTCAGACGAAAAATCATATTGACTTATAGAAAAAGTATTCGCTCCCATAGAAGCAAAATCTTTTAAAATTGTATTCTCTAGCGCTGAAACTACCGTAAGAATCCCAACTAAAGCCGTGATTCCAATAGCAATAATCATTACTGTTAATGAAGTACGCAAAGCCTGACTTCTAATGGAATCAAGCGCAATTTTTGTATTTTCCTTAAATAATCCTACCATGACTATAAGACTAAAGTATAAGCGAAATGTTACACAAATGAAGTAAGAATTTAGAATTTAGAATTTAGAAAGTGAAAATCCCGAAATTTTAAATCTCTGAATTGATTTTTAATACTGCTAAATATGTTCGATATTTGCAATGAAATTAGAAAAAGGATTAAGATTTTCAAATTTTCAAATCATCAAATTTTCAAATTGAATCATGGCACAAAAACCAAGCATACCAAAAGGAACCCGAGATTTTTCACCAGCAGAAGTGGCGAAACGCAATTATATTTTCAGTACGATAAAAACCAATTTTGAGAAATTTGGCTTCCAACCTATTGAAACGCCTTCGTTTGAAAATTCCGAAACCTTAATGGGAAAATATGGTGAAGAAGGGGATCGACTGATTTTCAAGATTTTGAATTCGGGAGATTATTTGGCTAAAGCGGATGCTACTTTATTAGAAAATAGAGATAGTTTGAAGTTAACAAGTCATATTTCCGAAAAAGCCCTTCGTTACGATTTAACCGTTCCTTTTGCACGTTATGTAGTACAACACCAAAACGAAATTGAGTTTCCGTTCAAGCGCTACCAAATTCAACCAGTTTGGCGTGCGGATAGACCTCAAAAAGGACGTTTTAGAGAGTTTTATCAATGTGATGCCGATGTGGTAGGTTCTAATTCGCTTTGGCAAGAAGTGGAGTTGGTGCAATTGTATGACTCGGTTTTTAGTCAGTTAGGATTAGGTGGTGTTACGATTAAAATTAACAATCGTAAAATCTTATCTGGAATCGCTGAGGTAATTGGCGCTTCGGATAAATTGATTGATTTTACGGTAGCTTTAGATAAATTAGACAAAATAGGTGAGGACGGTGTGAAAAAAGAAATGTTAGAAAAAGGCATTTCGGAAACGGCGATTGAAAAAGTACAACCGTTATTCAATTTCACAGGAACTATCAACGAAAAAATACAAAAATTAGCTCAGTTATTAGCCAATTCTGAAGAAGGAATGAAAGGGGTTAACGAGTTGCAATTCATTTGTGATAACGTTACCACTTTAGGCTTACAAACCGCTTTCCTAGATTTAGATGTGACATTAGCACGTGGTTTAAATTATTACACAGGTGCCATTTTTGAAGTCGCTGCGCCAAAAGGTGTGGCAATGGGTTCGATTGGTGGCGGTGGTCGTTATGATGATTTGACAGGGATTTTCGGATTGAAAAACATGTCGGGTGTAGGAATTTCATTTGGTTTAGACCGAATTGCTTTGGTAATGGAAGAAGTAGGTTTATTCCCAGAAGCTGTTTTAGCTACATCAAAAGCGTTGTTCTTAAACTTTGGTGATAAAGAAGCTTTATATGCGATGAAAGCCATTGGAAAATTACGCCAAAAAGGAATCAAAGTGGAGTTATATCCAGATAAATCAAAAATCGACAAACAATTCAAACATGCCGATAGAAGAGGAATTCCATTTGCAGTAATTGTAGGAGAATCGGAAATAGAGCGTGAAGAATTTGGGTTGAAAAACTTAGCTACTGGCGAACAACAAAAAGTAGATTTTGCAACATTAGTTACTTTATTACAATAATTAAAAGCTGAACTTTGTCCTTGAACTTGTAATTGATTTTTGATATGAATGTAGACGACGAAGCTAAAAAAGTAATTTGGTCACTTCAGAACAACAAACGTACTGAAGCGGAACGAAATGTATTTGCTCCAACCGGTAAAAAACCGATGAATAAAAACGTAGTTTATGTTTTGTCGGCGATTGGAATTACTTTTTTAATGAGTTTTGCGTTGTCTTTATTTTCTAAAGAAACGACTCAGTTTTGTTTTCTAATTGAAAGTTATTGCTTCAATTCAACTGAAAATCCAATGGCTTATACGTTTTATATTTTCATGAATCTTTGGATTCTAATTTTAGGAATTGGAATCGCTTATTTGATTGGAAAAAAGTTAGGAGATCGTTTTAAGATTTAGGTTTTTTGGAACACAGATGACACAGATTTGACCGATTTACACAGATTTTTTTGAAATGTTATTTTCAGAAGTAAAAAAATGAACTTAAGAATTTTACAAATTCCTCTGTTTTTTTAGCTCTGTGTTTCAAGATTTGATTTTTGTAATTGGACTTGAATTTGTAATTGTTTAACCGTTTTTAAAAATTTCTTTCACAGCCGCTTCATAGTTTTTACTATTTCCAGCTTTTTTAATTTTTTTATAGGTTTTTTGAGGATCAGAAAAAGATTCTGAAAAGTACTCCCAAAAGCCAAGCATTTTCATTCGAATAGGGGTAGGACCTTGTAAATACGCATCGTATTCTCGATAAATTTCGTCATGAAACGCTTCGAAAATTTCAAATCTTTTTTTGGGATATTCCGTTGTATTGTTTTTAATCATAAACGGTAGAAAAGGGTCGGCA
>RXJZ01000008.1 GCA_003963025.1 Flavobacteriaceae bacterium | reverse complement strand
TGTTTTCAATTAAAGACTTTACACCCCTAAAGAGGCTAATGAAATTACATTTATTCCATCTGGGCGACTGTAACTCATGCCTGTTCCTGTAATAATATTAAGTGATTTTGGAGATTCCATTTTTTCTAAGTCAATATTGGCAGCAAACTTTTTGAGATTTGCAGCAGCTTCTTCAATATAACCTACACCCAATTTTATTTCAAATGCTGCATAATCGCCATTGCGTTTCTGTACAATGGCATCTACCTTATAACCATAAGTGTCATTGTAGTGGACCACACTAATTATAGAGTATTTTATAACTGATTATCAGAATTTTAAGTTTCAAAGCGCACTAAATTGCGCACCATTTAAGTTGTTGATAATCAGCGTAAACTTATTTACCAACTTTTAGATTTTCTACGAGCATATTGAAATAGTCTTTAGACCAAATATCTAATTCATTTGGATTTTGGACAAACCTAATTACATCTTCTTTGGCATTTTCAATCTTAGTAGCATTGATTTTGGCGTACAGCAATTCCAATAATTGTTTTTTGGTTATTGACGTTTCTGACCAATCTCCACTCTCTGATGCTCTCTGCAAAAAGTGCTCTAAATTTAGCGCTACACCATTTCTGACATACCATTCCATATCATACCAATCTCTTCCCTTCACTCTATTTTGCCATTTTCGAAAAAGTAGCGCGTGTATTTTACCGGCAAATAAATTAGGCAACGTAAAACAGTTGACATAAAATGAAAAGGGCTTCATCAAAAGTCTATTTTCTGTTTGAAAAAGTAATGGAGGTTGAGTATCTACTTCTAGCTTGATTTTAATGCTGGGTTTTTGGGAAATCGAAAGTTGAGATAGGTTTGTTTCAACTACAAGCTCTCCCCAAAGCGTTTCTGATTTCAAAAAAGCGGAATCGATTGCAGAAGCCTTGGACTTAGTTTTCTGATTAAATGTCACCTGCATTCCCATGGAAGCAAATTCCGTTTTGACACCTTCCAAAAATGGCGCTAACTTAAATTCTTGATTTTTTTCTAGTAGAGAGAAATCCAAATCTTCAGAAAACCGATTCAAACCGTGAAAAATTCTAAGTGCAGTGCCTCCATAGAATGCAGCATGCTTGAAAAAATTTGCTCTGTATAACCCCGCAAGCGTGATTTCCTGCATTATTTCTCTCAAAGCTTGTTCTGTCTCCTGAATATTCTTTGGCTCGTACGAGTCAATCCATTGCTTTATCATAGTGCTGATAGTGTTTCAATTAATAGTTGAATACTCTTCCTCTTTGGACATACTGGCAACCAACTTGTCATTTCTGTTGTGTTCAACTCACGAAGTTGATCTTTGTCTATGCGCAAGTCTTCGACCAAAAAAGCCATCGCTTGTTGCTTACTTCGAAGATTGATGCCTGCCGTTGTAATCACCTTGTCGCAGAGCGCTTTTTCGGGACTAGCAATTAAAACCGTCTGTGTTTTAGTCAAGGATATTGATTGAACACCCACTGGATAATAGGCTATTGGTAAATGCGTATAGCTATAGACTGCATTTTGAACCATGATTTTTTTTGACATTTTCGGCGTCACGCAAGAAATCTCAAAAACTCGCTCTGGAATCAATCCCCAATGAAACAAGGCTGAATCTAATGAAATGTAACTGGGTCCGTACAAATGATTTGCGATTAAAAATGGCTCAGGTGTTATTTTACTTACCAAAGGAGATGTCATATATAGTCCCCTTCTCAGTTGAACGAGAATTCCTTGATTGACCATTTCCATGATTTTGTCATACGGTCGACTATACCCCCTTAACAACCCAAGAAGTACTTGGGTGCTAATAGGCTGATCGCTATACTGTGATAAATCCATTCTGTAATTCATTTGTCAAATATAGTGAAACAATTCGGAATAAATCCGAATTGATGAGTTTTTTTTTACATAAAATACAGATAGCAACGTAATTGTTTGGTCATACTATCATTTAAGTAAGATAGTCAACCGCCGTTAATTGTGCAAATTATAGTTTTTTTACTGTGCAGATTTTAGATAAATTATTGATAATTTGAATTTTTAATAGCGTACTGCAAAACCACAAATTACTTTAGTCGGAAATGACCCATGAGGGGACAATTGTTCTGTAGAATTATTGTTTTTTCATAATTTCAAAGAAGATTATATCGAATTATCTTCAAACTACTTACAAATAATGAGTGCTACAAGGAACTGTCCCCTCGAGGGGACTTCAGGGATGTAGCGATACTCTACAAAAACGTAACAAGTAAAAAATCATTCTAGAAACTGTCCCATCAAGGGAATAATTCTGTTATTGAACTATTGCTTTTAAAGTTTTCAATTGAAGACTTTACACCCCTAAAGATGCTAATGAAATTACATTTATTCCATCTGGGCGACTGTAACTCATGCCTGTTCCTGTAATAATATTTAATGATTTTGGAGATTCCATTTTTTCTAAGTCAATATTGGCAGCAAACTTTTTGAGATTTGCAGCAGCTTCTTCAATAAAACCAACACCAAGTTTTATTTCAAACGCAGCATAGTCTCCGTTACGTTTCTGCACGATAGCATCCACCTCGTACCCGTAAGAATCGTTATAGTGGTATACTGTAGCATCATTTGATTTAGCATAAACATTCAATTCGTGTATTGCTAAGGATTCGAAAAGAAATCCTGCGTATTTGACATCTTTCATTAACGACTCTTTGTCTAATCCCAAAACTGCAACCGCTAATGAAGGATCACAAAGATGCCTTTTTGGAGATTTACGCAAGGATGCAGCCGAACGAATATGTGGATTAAATGCCGGTTGCTCATATAAAATCATTAACTTAGACAAGGCATCTAAATAATCGGAAAGCGTATTTCTCGATACTTCATTGTTTTCATTGATTTTAACATCTTTCTCTAAGGTCTTATTATCAACTAAAGTGGCAATATTTCTTGATAAAGAACGTAATAAACTTCGAACTTTATTTGGATTTCGCTTTACTCCAGACACTTGAATCATGTCGACTTCACAAAGCAAATCAATGTATCCTCGATTCATAGTTAAGGCATTTTTATAGTCTTCATTAATCAATGTAGGCCACCCTCCAATACATATTCTTTCAATGATAGATTCTAATGAAATTGCAGGTTCATAATAATTCATAACTGTTCCCAAAAGTAAATCCGACAGTTTTACTGCGCCACTAGAATACCCTAATTCTTGCCAACTCATAGTATCCATTTGCAAAACTGTAAAGCGACCCGCACCGCTATGGAGCCTTACCTGTTCAGTCGGATTGGCGGAACCTGTAAGTATAAAAACACCTTTTGACTTTCGATTATCAACTTCATGTCGAACGTAATTCCATATTTCAGGCTGTTCCTGCCATTCATCAATCAATCGTGGAGTTTCTCCTTCCAACAACAACTGTGGATTAGTAGCCATAATTACAGCAACTTGTGGGTCTCTATCCATTCGCAATACACTTTTTGCATAGCGTGTTGCAGTCTCTGTCTTCCCACATGATTTAGGCCCTTTTATAAGTACTGCCCCAGAAGCATTCATTTTTGCGACTAAATCATCTTCAACTAATCGTTTTATATAATCCATAACCTTGCTTTTTATTTAGGTCAAATATAGCAACAAAATCTTAATTGTGCAAATTACAGGTTTTTCATTGTGCAAATTATAGATTTTTCATTGTGCAAATTACAGATTTTTTATTGTGCAAATTGTAGATTTTTTTATTATGAGAATATAGGATTCTTTTTAAAGTATGAACGAAATTAAGCGGTCAATATCAATGGAATTTTCACCCAATATGCACTTGATACCGCTACTGGCGTTGTAAGTATTTTAGATTATATACTGCGACTAATTTAAGTATTCCTCAAGAGGCGCGAGACGAATGCTAGTTTTAGTGTTGCTGTTGCTACTGTGAATTTTGAATTGGAAAAGTATGGCACCACCTATAGCCTTAAGGAAAATTTCGCATTAGTTGATGGGGTTCTGGATTTAACCTTAACTCCTAGCGAGATGCCTGGCAGCAGTGGGAATACTTTTTCTATTTTTTGATTGAATTTTTTCAAGACTTGAATGGGGTGCAATATCCTCTGAAAAACAATTCGCATACTGTATTGTATCTAATGGAAGGTGTACAACAAAGTTGTATTGCTTTAAAAAAAGAAAGTCCGTATCGTGTGATACGGACTTTTTTGAGTTAATGAAACAGTGGCTTCGAGTGTATTTCGAGAGCCTCAACATCTACCTCAGCCACCGCTACTTCTCACTTTTACCCTTTACATTTGACTTAACTAACACCTCTAATCCCGATAGCTATCGGAACATCAAGGGGACAATCTCACTAGAGAATAGTTACTCGTTTAGTTTTCAGTTGAACTATGAGACACCCCTAAAGTCCCCTCAAGGGGACAATTCTATTAAAGCCTATTTATTTTCAATAATTTCAAAGGCACTTTTTTCTTATTATCATTAAACTACGAACAAATAAATTATCATCTAGGAATTGTCCCCTTGAGGGGACTTTAGGGGTGTAGCGATACTATACAAAAACGTAACAAGTAAAAAATCATTCTAGAAACTGTCCCCTTGAGGGGACTACAGGGGGGTGCCACATTCCAGCTGAATACCAAACAACTCAAAAAATCCCATAGAAAAACTGTCCCCTAAAGAGAACTACAGAGGTGTGCCACATTCCAACTGAATACCACACAACTCAAAAAATCCTGTAGAAAAACTGTCCCCTCGAGGGGCTTCAGGGGTGTAGCGATACTATACAAAAACGTAACAAGTAAAAAATCATTCTAGAAACTGTCCCCTAAAGAGAACAATTCGGTTATTGAACTATTGCTTTTAATGTTTTCAATTAAAGACTTTACACCCCCTAAAGAGGCTTATGAAATTACATTTATTCCATCAGGGCGACTGTAACTCATACCTGTTCCCATAATAATATTTAGTAATTTTGGAGGTTCTCGAAATGCTCTCGAAGGCAAAAGGAAGAGAACGGTGGCTTCGAGTACCTCAGCCACCGTTTAGACGATTCGTTTATAGAACTACTAATATACCGTTGCCTGAGGCGGTATTGAGGCTCTCGAAGCCACCATATAACAAACCACTAATCATCAAACACCCCCTTCACCCCAATAATAGTTGCAGTATTCCACTTCTTGTGAAGAAACTTCGTCTTTTTGCGCTCTTTGTTGGAAAAACCAATAAACAAATAAGCAA
>RXJZ01000198.1 GCA_003963025.1 Flavobacteriaceae bacterium | reverse complement strand
TCATCGTCATCGTCTTCAAATTCTTCTTGAATCAAATTGTTTTGATTTGGAAGCATTTCAACTCTTGGTTCTTCTTCAAATATAGTATTTTCTTCGGGTTTACCGTAAATTTTCTGAATTAATCCTTTATTGGCTTCTTGAACTTTTGAACTTCCGTTTTGCATTAATTCCATCGTAAGCTTTTTCAAATCGTTCAAATCGCTCTTCATGTCAAAAAGGACTTTGTACAAAATCTCTCTTTCGTTACTAAAATCACTTTCCGATTTTTTAGTTCCAATAACCGAAGGTAAATTTGGATTTTCCATTGGTAAATAGGAGAGAAGCGTTTGCGATGAAATTTCACGTTTGGTTTCTAAAACTGAAATTTGTTCAGCAACATTTCGCAATTGACGAATGTTTCCGCTCCATCTATATTTTAAAAGTATTTCGACTGCACTATCATCTAATTTGATGGCAGGCATTTTGTATTTATGCGCAAAATCCGAAGCAAATTTTCTAAACAACAAATGAATGTCATCTTTACGTTCGCGAAGTGGAGGCAACATGATGTCAACCGTACTCAATCGATAAAATAAATCCTCACGGAATTTCCCTTTTTCAATGGCATCAAACATATTCACATTTGTAGCTGCTACAATTCTAACATTCGTTTTTTGAACTTGCGATGAACCTACTTTGATAAATTCGCCATTTTCCAAAACACGTAATAAACGTACTTGAGTGGTTAAAGGTAATTCACCAACTTCATCTAAGAATATAGTTCCACCATCGGCTACTTCAAAATAACCTTCACGTGTGTTGGTTGCTCCAGTAAATGAACCTTTCTCATGACCGAAAAGCTCACTATCAATGGTTCCTTCTGGAATAGCACCACAGTTTACGGCGATATATTTTCCGTGTTTTCTGTGAGAAAGTGCATGAATAATTTTTGGAATACTCTCTTTTCCAACACCACTTTCACCTGTTACCAATACCGAAATATCCGTTGGAGCTACCTGAATGGCTTTCTCCACGGCACGATTGAGTTTTGGGTCGTTCCCAATAATTTCAAATCGCTGTTTTATAGCTTGTACTGATTCCATTTTTTTATTTTTTTGCCACGGATTAAATGATTTTCACGGATTAATTAAAAAACTAATCTTTTATGTTGTAATGATTTGTTTTGAAAATTCACTAATAATCCAATTTCTGAATCTGAAAGTTTCATATAATTCAATACTTGTGCAGTATGTTCTCCAGAAAATTCTTTTACTGCTTTTACTTCTAAAACAATATCTTCATTTACAATGAAATCTGCATAAAATTTATGCGGTAATATAATTCCCTTATATTCGATTGAAAATTCTTTTTCTCTTTCAAAAGGAATATTATTTGCTTTAAATTCTATTTCTAACGCATCTTTATATACTACTTCAAGTAATCCTGGACCAAGATTCCTGTGAACTTCCATACAAATTCCAATAATTTTAAAAGTTTCTTCTTCTCTATAAAGTCCCATATTGAAATCTGTGTTAATCCTTTAATCCGTGGCTTATATTTTTAATTCATTATTTCAGAATATCCAACCGCTTCTCCAATTAAAGTTGCAGCGGTACAATCTGTGATTTTTACCATTACGAATTCGCCTACTTTGTAATTTTCTTTTGGGAAAACCACTACAGTATTTTGAGAATTTCTTCCGCTCCAATGAGCATCTGAACGTTTTGATTCTTTTTCAATCAATACTTCTACTTCTTGACCAATGAAACGTTGCGTTCTTTCTAAACCAATTCTTTGTTGTAAGTCGATGATTTCATTTAAACGTCTTTTCTTCACTTCTTCTGGAACGTCGTCTTCCATTTTTCTGGCAGCTAAAGTTCCTGGACGTTCTGAATACGCAAACATAAATCCGAAATCATATTTCACATATTCCATTAAACTTAATGTGTCTTGATGATCTTCTTCTGTTTCTGTTGGGAAACCTGCAATCATATCTTGCGACAAAGAAATATCTGGAATAATTGCATATATTTTGTCAATCAACGCGATGTATTCTTCACGCGTGTGTTGACGATTCATTTCTTTTAAAATTCGAGTACTTCCACTTTGAACAGGTAAGTGAATGTACTTACAAATGTTATGGTGTTTTGCCATAGTTTCAATTACTTCAACATGCATATCTTGCGGATTTGAAGTTGAGAATCTAAAGCGCATTTTTGGAAACAACGTAGCACATTTGTCTAATAATTGAGCAAAATCAACCGCAGTAGCTTTTTGCATTTCGGTTGCTTTGTCGTAGTCTTTTTTCAATCCGCCACCATACCAAAGGTAACTGTCTACGTTTTGTCCTAATAAAGTAACTTCTTTGAAACCTCTGTCGTACAAATCTTGAATTTCATCATAAATACTTTGTGGTTCACGACTACGCTCGCGTCCACGTGTAAAAGGAACAACACAAAACGTACACATATTATCGCAACCTCTTGTAATCGATACAAAAGCATTAACTCCGTTGCTGTTTAAACGAACAGGTGAAATGTCACCATACGTTTCTTCTTTCGAAAGAATAACATTAATAGCATCTCTTCCTTCTTCTACTTCTGCTAATAAATTGGGTAAATCTTTGTAAGCATCTGGTCCAACCACCATGTCCACAATTTTCTCTTCCTCTAAAAACTGACTTTTCAAACGTTCCGCCATACAACCTAAAACCCCAACTTTCATTGAAGGGTTGATTTTTTTAACTGCGTTGTATTTTTCTAAACGTTTACGAATGGTTTGCTCTGCTTTATCGCGAATAGAACAAGTGTTTACCAAAACCAAATCAGCATCTTCTAGATTTTGAGTGGTATTATATCCGTTTTCATAAAGAATAGACGCCACAATTTCGCTGTCCGAAAAATTCATTTGGCAACCATAACTCTCTATAAAAAGTTTTTTTGTATTTCCTTCTTTTTGGTCAAGCACTAAACTTTGACCTTGTTTGTTTTCATCAATTACCTTTTCCATATCAAAGATTTCCATTAAATCAGTCCGCAAAGATAATACTAAATTATAAAATCTGACAAGATGGCAGAAAAGGTTTAACATGAAATTTTAAATTATTTTTTTCTCTATTTCTAAGTAGCCGTTTTACATGGATTTTATACCTATATATATAGGAGTAATTTGACTGATATTTTGGTTAATTGTAGGTAAAAAAATATTCAAGATGTTAAAATTTAAAAAAAACCTATACTTTTGCGGTTCAAAAAAACATGAAATGGCAAAGAATTTAGTAATCGTTGAGTCACCTGCTAAGGCAAAAACCATCGAGAAATTTCTAGGAAGTGAGTATCAAGTAGAGTCGAGTTATGGACATATTGCAGACTTACCTTCAAGAGAAATTGGGGTGGATGTAGAAAATGGTTTTAAACCGAAATACGAAGTTTCTGCTGATAAAAAAGCATTGGTGACCAAATTAAAAGGATTAGCTAAAAATGCCGAAATGGTTTGGTTGGCTTCCGATGAGGACCGTGAGGGAGAAGCAATTTCTTGGCACTTATCTGAAGAATTAAAATTAAAACCAGAAAAAACAAAACGTATTGTTTTTCATGAAATCACGAAAACGGCGATTCAAAAAGCAATCGAAAATCCGAGAGGAATTGATTATAATTTAGTAAACGCACAACAAGCGCGTAGAGTTTTAGACCGATTAGTAGGTTACGAATTATCGCCAGTACTTTGGAAAAAAGTAAAAGGAGGATTGTCGGCTGGTCGTGTGCAATCAGTTTCCGTTCGTTTGATTGTGGAACGCGAAAGAGAAATTCAAGATTTCAAGCCAGAAGCATCTTACAGCATTACGGCAGAATTTACAAACGAAGCTGGAAAAACATTCAAAGCAAAATTACCTAAGAACTTCGCCACTAAAAAAGAAGCAGAAGATTTCTTAGCTAAAAATATTGGTTCGTCCTACAAAGTAGGAGATTTAGAAACCAGACCAACAAAAAAATCACCAGCTGCACCTTTTACCACTTCAACGTTGCAACAAGAAGCAGCGAGAAAATTGTATTTGCCTGTTGGAATTACCATGCAAATTGCACAACGTTTGTACGAGGCCGGACTTATCACTTACATGAGAACGGATAGTGTAAACTTATCGCAAGAAGCAATGGCAGCAGCTCAAGCTGAAATTACAAGTTACTATGGAAAAGAATTTTCGAAGCCGAGAAACTTCAATACCAAATCAAAAGGAGCACAAGAGGCGCACGAAGCGATTCGTCCAACAGATATGTCAAGACATACAGTGGATATCGATAGAGATCAAGCACGTTTGTATGAATTGATTTGGAAAAGAACATTGGCTTCTCAAATGAGTGATGCTGAATTGGAGAGAACTAATGTAAAAATCGAAGCAAGCAATCATTCGGAAACCTTTACAGCAACTGGAGAAGTTATCAAATTTGAAGGTTTCTTAAAAGTGTATTTAGAAGGACATGATGATGATGAAGAGGAACAAGAAGGAATGTTACCAGCTTTAAAAGTAAACGAAAAGCTTACAAATAATTATATCACGGCTACAGAACGTTTTTCGCGTCCACCAAGTCGTTACACAGAGGCTTCTTTGGTAAAAAAATTGGAAGAATTAGGAATTGGTCGTCCGTCAACGTATGCGCCAACTATTTCTACGATTATCGCTAGAACTTATGTAGAAAAAGGAAGTTTCGAAGGTCAAGAAAGAAAATACAACCAATTGATGTTAAAAGGTGGTGAAGTAAAATCGCAAGTTTTAACGGAAAATGTTGGTTCAGATAAAGGAAAGTTAGTTCCAACCGATATCGGAATTATCGTGAATGATTTCTTGGTAAAAAACTTCAACACGATTTTAGATTACAATTTCACGGCTAAAGTGGAGCAAGATTTTGACGAAATTGCAGAAGGAAAAGTAGATTGGGCGAAAATGATGAACGATTTCTACAAACACTTCCATCCAAATGTAGTTGATGTAGAGAAAAATGCGGATAGAGAAAGTGGTGAAAGAATCTTAGGAGTGCATCCAGTTTCTGGAAAGCAGGTTTCGGTTCGTTTAGGGAAATATGGAGCAATGGCTCAGATTGGAGATGCTGATGATGAAAACAAACAATTTGCGAGTTTACGTCAAGATCAAAATATTGGAAATATCACTTTGGAAGAAGTATTGAACTTATTTTTACTTCCAAAACAATTAGGTACATATAAAGGAGAAGAAATTGAAGTGAACAATGGTCGTTTTGGACCTTATGTTCGTTTTGGTTCTCAATTTATTTCTTTACCAAAAGGAGTAGATCCAATGGGTGTTACTATGGAAACGGCTCAAGGTTTGATTGATGATAAAGTTCAGGCTGATGCTCCAATTGGAACTTATGATGGATTACCAATTCAAAAAGGAGTGGGGCGTTTTGGACCTTTTATTAAATGGAATGGAATGTTTATCAATGTAAATAAAAAGTACAACTTCGATAATTTATCTCAGTCAGATTTGAATGAGTTAATCGAAGAAAAACAACAAAAAGACATTGATAAAGTTCTTCACGATTGGAAAGAGGAAGGAATCAAAGTGGAAAAAGCACGTTGGGGTCGTTCTGTAATTACAAAAGGTAAAATCAAAATTGAATTGAGTAAAGATGTTGATGCTTCAAAATTAACATTAGCTCAAGTTCAAGACATGATTGAAAAGAAAACACCAGCAAAAAAGACCGCTGCAAAAAAAGCACCAGCTAAGAAAACAACCGCAAAAAAGAAATAAGCAATGGTTTTTGATTTTTTACAGCCTATTTCAACTTCTGTAGAAGAACACATTGCAACATTATCCAATCAAACATTGGGAAAAAAAGTGGTGTTTCATACCCAAACCGATTTTCCGGTTTTGGACAATGTTGCTATAGCTATAATCACGGTTAATGAATTTAGAGGAAGTGAAAAAGACA
>RXJZ01000025.1 GCA_003963025.1 Flavobacteriaceae bacterium | reverse complement strand
TCGTCTAACATTAATACATTAGCTCTAATCATCATCATACGCGATAACATACAACGTACTTTTTCTCCTCCTGATAACACGTTACATTTTTTTAAGGCTTCTTCTCCTGAGAAAATCATTTTCCCTAAGAATCCACGAACATAAACTTCGTCGCGTTCTTCTTCGGTTTTTGCCCATTGACGTAACCAATCCACTAAGTTCAAATCAACACCCTCAAAAAACTCATGGTTATCTACTGGTAAATAGGATTGTGTTGTAGTAATTCCCCAATCAAACGTACCTGCATCTGGAGTCATTTTGTTGTTTAAGATTTCATAAAAAGCTGTTGTTGCTCTTGAATCTTTTGAGAAAACTACAATTTTATCACCTTTAGCCATGTTTAAATCTACATTTTTAAACAAGGTTTCTCCCTCAACTGAAGCTGCTAAATTTTGTACATTTAAAATTTGATCACCTGCTTCTCTTTCTGTATCGAAAATAATCGCAGGATATCTTCTGCTTGAAGGCTTAATCTCGTCTAAATTTAATTTTTCAATCATTTTTTTACGAGAAGTAGCTTGTTTAGATTTTGCTACGTTCGCACTAAAACGACGAATAAATTCTTCTAATTCGGCTTTTTTCTCTTCCGCTTTCTTATTTTGTTGTGCTTTTTGACGTGCTGCTAATTGTGAAGATTCGTACCAAAACGTGTAATTTCCTGAATAATGTGTGATTTTTCCAAAATCAATATCTGAAACGTGGGTACAAACCGCATCTAAAAAGTGACGGTCATGCGAAACCACTAAAACCGTGTTTTCATAATTCGCTAAGAAATTCTCTAACCAACCAATGGTTTCAAAATCCAAGTCATTCGTAGGCTCATCCATAATTAACACATCTGGATTTCCGAATAAAGCTTGTGCTAATAACACACGAACTTTTAATTTTCCGTCCAAATCAGCCATTAATGTATAATGATACTCTGGACCAATTCCTAAGTTAGATAGCATTGTTGCTGCGTCACTTTCGGCATTCCACCCGTTCATTTCGTCAAATTGTAACTGCAATTCTCCGATTCTGTTGGCATTCTCGTCTGTATAATCTGCGTATAAAGCATCCATTTCTGTTTTTACAGCATGCAATACTTTGTTCCCCATCATTACGGTATCTAAAACGGTATATTCATCAAATAAGTTATGATTTTGATTTAAAACCGACATACGTTTTCCTGGTTCAAGAATTACTCTACCAGACGTTGGTTCCATTTCCCCAGCAATAATTTTCATGAAGGTAGATTTACCCGCACCATTGGCACCAATGATTCCATAGCAATTTCCTTGCGTGAAAGTAGTATTTACTTCATCGAATAAAACTCGTTTTCCAAATTGAACCGATAAGTTTGAAACTGTTAACATTTTGTATTTTTATTAAAATTGTTGCAAAAGTACTAAATTTAGAAGATTTTTGATACTTTAATTTAGAATTAATATAGGTTTATTTTAACTGTACCTTAACAACTAGATTTGAATATATCTGATACATTTGTTTCCAGATTTAATAATCAAGTAGATGATTAAAGATTACACTAAATACTTTTTACCCCTATCTGTTTTGCTTCTAACTACTTTAACTTCTTGTAAAAGAACGTTTAAAGAGGATGATTATGTTGCCTATTTTGGTGGAGAAATATTAAATCCACAAGAAAAATATATATTATTCTTAAAAGACGATGAAGTAATTGACACCATTTATTTAGACAAAAATAATCGTTTCTTACATAAATTTGACTCTTTACCTCCCGGATTATATAGTTTTAAACACAATCCTGAATATCAATACGTATATTTCGACAAAAATGATAGTTTAATGGTCAGGTTAAATACTTTTGACTTTGACAATTCAGTCGTATTTTGTGGTCGCGGAGATGAAAAGAACAATTTTTTAATGGAATTGTATCTTAAAAATGAAGCCGATAAAAATAACATGTATGACAATTTTGATAAAGATGTAAAAAAATTTATCAAAAACATAGATTCTAGTTTTGCTATTCGTAAATCTTTCTACTTAAAACGTAAGGCAGAAATTGGTTGGGATGAGAATTTTGATGTAGTTGCAAAAGCTTGTTTAGACTTTCATCATATCACCAAAAAAGAGATTTATCCTTATGCACACCAATTTAGAACAGGTGAAAACATTAGAACAAAACTCCCTTCTAATTATTACGAGCACCGAAAAAAAGTTGATTTTGAAAATGCACTCTTAACCAATTATTCTCCATTCATCAAATATGTAAGTGTAATGTTAAACAACGTTGCACTTCAAAAAGACCATCTAGATTTGAATGAGAATTCTTTGGAGAACAACATAGAAAAATTAAACATCACAGATACTTTAATTAAAAATCAGAAAGTTAAAAATGTAGTTTTGAATAATGTTGCTATGATGTACTTGTTAGAAGATCAGAACATGTACAACAATCAAAAATTCATAGAACGTTATTTACAATTAACAACTGATAAGGATAATAAAAAAGAAATTACCGAAATCTACAATTCTGTTCAGAATTTAAAGATGGGAAATCGTTTACCAGAAATTGATTTGGTTGATAGTTCTTACAAACCCGTAGAAATTAATTCATTAATTAGCAAACCAACTGTTTTATTCTTTTGGACAAGTCATGCTGAATCTCATTTTGCAGCATCTCACAGAAAAGTAACGGAATTACAAACAAAATATCCCGAATATGATTTCATAGCTATCAATGTAAATGATAATAATTCTAAATGGAAAAATGCTTTAAAAAAATACAATTTTGAAGGCGTAAGAGAATTACACGCTGTTGACTTTGAAACAATAAGAAAACAATGGGTAATTACTAAAATTCACAGAATTATCATCTTAAATGCTGACGGAACCATTAAAAACGGTTTTGCTAATTTATTTGATGTTAATTTTGAACAAAATTTGAAATAAAAAAATACCAATCATAAAAAAAGCGTTCTAATTAGAACGCTTTTTGTTTTTTATATACTTGAGGAATTGAATTATTTATTTCCTTTTTCGTAATCAGCAATAAACTGAGCAATTCCAATATCTGTTAATGGGTGTTTTAACAATCCTGTAATTGAAGATAAAGGTCCAGTCATAACATCAGCACCAATTTTAGCACAGTTAATTACGTGCATTGTATGACGCACAGAAGCTGCTAAAATTTGCGTTTCAAATCCGTAGTTATCATAAATTTGACGAATTTCATCGATTAAATTTAAACCATCTGTAGAAACATCATCTAATCTTCCTAAGAAAGGCGAACAATATGTTGCTCCCGCTTTTGCAGCCAATAAAGCTTGTCCAGCAGAGAAAATTAAAGTTACATTTGTTTTAATTCCTTTGTCAGAGAAATATTTACATGCTTTTACACCTTCTTTTGTCATAGGTAATTTAACAACAATTTGCTCGTGTAATTCAGCTAACTCTTCACCTTCTCTAATCATGCCTTCTAAATCCATTGCATTTACTTCCGCACTTACATCACCGTCAACAATATTACAAATGTCTACGTAATGTTTTAGGATATTGTTTTTTCCTGTAATGCCTTCTTTAGCCATTAACGATGGGTTTGTAGTAACGCCATCTAAAATTCCTAATTCTTGTGCTTCTTTAATTTGCTCTAAATTAGCTGTGTCAATAAAAAATTTCATCTTTTTTAAATTTTAAAATATTGTGTGTTGTTTTGTCCTTCGACAAGCTCAGGATTAATTGTGATTGCAAAAGTACGAATAAAAAATTCCAAATTCAAGGGGAAGGTAAAGTTCCAAAATCAAATTCAAGATTGGATGAAAGTTAATTCTTCAAATTCAATTTCATCATGATGTCAATTTGTTCATCATTACCTAATTTGAAAATATGTTTATCAAATTCTATAAAACCATTTTTCTTGTAAAAACTAATTGCGCGTGGATTTTCTTCCCAAACACCTAACCAAACATAGTCAGCGTTTTTCTGCTTAGCAACTTCAATGGCTTTATCATACAATAACTGTCCAACACTTTTACCATGAAACTCTTTAGAAACATAAATTCGTTCAATTTCTAACGCTTTATTGTCTTTTAATTCGGTTTGTGAGTCTCCAAAATTAAGTTTCAAATAACCAATTACTTCTTCATCAAGAACAGCAAAATAAAATTCTGCATTTGTATCGGTAAGTTCGATGGTTAATTTTTCAATTGAGAAGCCTTCATCCAAATATTTTTGCATGTTTTCTTCTGAATTACTTTCCGAGAATGTTTCAAAAAAAGTTTGTCTTCCTATTTTTTGAAGTTTTTCAATGTCTTGTAATTCGGCTTTCGCGATTGAGATATTTTGCATGATTAAATATTTTTTAAGGACAATATTAATTTAGAAGCTGAAACGAGTTAAGCTTGACAACACCTTTCACCCATAACCTTTTACCAATCTACAACTTATAATGATTCATCAACATTTTCTCATAAACTGAATCAGGCAAAATGCGTTTTAAAACAATAGAAAACTTTTGCATGAAAGCCCCAACTTTATAATGTACTTTTGGTTTATTGGTTTGAATGATAGCAAAAATTGCTTCTGCCATTTCGTTTGGATTACTGCCACTATCTACATGCGAATCCATTTCTTTTAAGGTATTTCCGTAAGGAACTTCGTAAGCCGAACCTTTCACTACTGGCGCATGATAACGTCCTGCTGCGATGTTAGTAGCGAAATCACCTGGAGCGACATTCGTAATTTGAATTCCGAAAGATTTGACTTCCATTCGTAAGGCTTCGGTGATTAATTCTAAAGCGCCTTTTGAAGCGGAATAAATTCCACGATAAGGCAATCCCATGTAACCTGCAATCGAAGTAATATTGATAATTAAACCCGATTTTTGCTCACGCATTTGTGGTAAAACCGCTTTCATCACTTCAATTGGACCAAATAAATTCGTTTCAAAATTATTTCGGATTTCTTCTGTTGGAATTTCTTCAATTGGGCCTGTAATTCCAACTCCAGCATTATTAATTACAATATCCAATCGTCCTGATTTTTGAATCACTTCGGCTACGCAATTCAAGATACTTTGCTTATCGCGAACATCTAAAGCTACTAATGGAAATATCGAATTCGTGATTTTTTCAGGATTTCGGCTTGTGCCGTACACTACAAAACCTTTTTGATGCAAAAACTCGCCAATTGATTTTCCAATTCCTGATGAACCACCTGTAATTAATACTACTTTACTCATTTTAGTGTGAATTATACTGCGAAAATACGGCTTTAAATTATTTCAAAGAAATTCCTAACCCAACTTTCTCCGAAAGCAATACTTTTCCTTTTTCGATGGTGCTTCCAAAAGCGATGTCATTGGCAATTAAATTCGCGCCATCTAAATCTACATAATCCACTAACGGAACCAAAACCGCTCCAGCTGAAATTCCAACGGTAGATTCGGTCATGCAGCCTATCATGATTTTGAAATCATTTGCTCTTGCTTCTTTAATTAGTTCTAAAGCTGGAGTCAATCCGCCCGTTTTGACTAATTTGATATTGATGGTTTTATAATGCGATTTTAAATCGGAAAGTTGTGTTTTTTCTTGGCAATCTTCATCGGCCATCCAATTCGCAAATTTAGAAGCATTCAAATGACTGTAATTTGAAATTCCAGTTTTCATGGGTTGTTCAATATAAGTAAATTGAGCTGATAACGGATTTTCTTCCAATTGTTGACATTCGGAAATAGAAAAACTTCCATTAGCATCTAAAGCGATTTCTTTTTCGCAATTCAGCAGTAAATTCAATGCTTTTTCATCGTAATGATTCCACTTAACTTTGAATTTATTCCAATCTGATTTTGCGATTTTTTGTAATTGTTCTTCTATTGGTGCGACACTTATGGTGATGGAAGATTCCGGTAATTGTTGTATTTCAATCGAATTCAATGCTAAGAAACTCTTTTTTTCTAACTTCCCAAATAAATCCCAATACGCACAATCTAAAGCCGAACGCAAGAAAGAATGCAATTGTAAACTTTTTAAAAAAGTATAAAATTCGGTTGGATGATTTATGGATTGTTTTTCGATTTGGGTTTGAATTTCGGCTAATTTCTGAGTGAAATCGGCTAAATTAATTCCGTAGTAATCAATCGCTGTACATTCGCCAAAACCTGTTTTTCCGTTTTTGGAAAGCGAAACAATTAAGGCTTCTCTAAACGAGTAACTTCCATAACTAATTGAAAACGTTTCTTTTAGTTGTAAGCGAACAATTTGCCAAGTGATGTGCATAGGAATTAGAATTGGTGTAAAAATAAAAAATCTCCACAAAGGGAGATAACAATTCAAAAGAAATAAAAAATGGCAAGCGACCTACATCGCACCGCTACAACCACATACCTTTGCTGTGTTCCCACCCTGGAGGAGTCTGCAGGAGCTGGTCGTGTAGGACTTGCCGGTGCAAATATACAACCTTTTTATATTTTTGCAAGGCAATTGTGAGTATAAAAAATCATTGTATATTTACGTAATTAAATATTTCAACCATGTTAAAAGTTAAGCTATTCGCTTTCATTGTTTTAGGTATAATTTCTACTTCATGTAAAGATGATGAAAATGCATTAAAAAATTTATTTTCAATTGAAAATCCTACTATAAAACCTATTCTTAAGCTAGAAGAAAGCATTGATTTGGTCTTACAAAACAAAGAAAACAAAACGATTGATTCTGTTGTTTACTACATAAACGAAGTTAAAATTGGTTCGGTAAAAGGAAACGAGAAATTACCTTTTGCATTGAACAATCAAAAATTGGGCAACCAAACGATTAAAGCTTTAGTTTATTTTGAAGGGCAAAATATTGATATTACTTCTGGATTTTCAATTTATGCGAGTGCTGAACCAAAGATTTTGAATTATAAAATTGTAAATACGTATCCTCACGACATCAATGCTTATACGCAAGGTTTTGAATTTTATAACGGTGTTTTATTAGAAGGAACAGGTCAATACAAAGAATCAACCTTAAGAAAAACCGATTATAAAACTGGAAAAGTTACCGAACAAATTAAGTTAGAAGACAAATATTTTGGTGAAGGAATTACGGTTTTAAAAGACAAAATCTATCAATTAACTTGGAGAGAAAAAACAGGTTTTGTGTATGATGCCAAAACATTTAAACTAGAAAAAACATTTTCATTTGATACTGAAGGTTGGGGTATTACCAACGATGGTGAGAAATTATACATGAGTGATGGTTCAGAAAGAATCTACATTTTGAATCCAGAAACATTTAAAGTGGAAGATTATATTAATGTTTACACCAATGGAGCAAAAATTGAAGCCGTTAATGAATTGGAATGGATTAATGGAAAAATTTGTGCAAACATTTACCAAAAAGATGCTATTGCGGTAATTAATCCAAAAACAGGAGCTGTTGAGAACGTAATCAATTGTCATGATTTAAGAAGCAAAGTAACACAGCATCAAGAATTAGATGCTTTTAATGGAATTGCCTACAACCCAGCTACTAAAACGTATTTTGTTACAGGTAAAAATTGGGATAAAACTTTTGAAATCAGTATAACAGAATAAAAATTTAAACCATTAACAATATAAATGGATATAAAAAAAACCGACTCTCGTCGGTTTTTTTTAGTTTATAGCTTTGGCTTTTTCGTTTTGGCCAGTAACTTCATAAGCCATTTTTAATATCGTCTTGGTATTTTCATCTGATGGATTAATAGCATAAGCTTTTTCAAAGTCTGGAATTGATTTTGCAAACATTTCTTTTCTTTTTTTCATTAATTCATCATATTTCTTTTTATCTGCTCTAGAATTATTGATTTCATTTACTAATTTTTCATCATCAGCTAAACTAGAAAATCCAGCATTAAAATAGATATTAAACTCACCAGTCTTAAGTTCTTCGTCGTTTGGAAGTAATTTTCTTGCTTCTGAATAAACTGCTTTAGCTTTTTCATTCTCTCCATTTTGAGAATATACTAAGGCTAAAATTTTATAAACCTCAGCTTTAGTAGTATTATTTTTAACATCTCTAGGTTTTTCATGACTTCCTAAACTAACGAACTTAGAACGCTCTTCTTTAGAGTTAAATTCTTCTTCTTGCTCGTTAACCTTATTAACGGCGTAATAAATAGTTCCATTATTTAAATAATCACTATTTATATAATCTTCATAAACTTTTTGAGCTAATTTATAATCTGATGCTTGAATAGCTAAAATTGAAGCATTTTTTAAAGATTTACCTTCTGTTTTAGGATCAAATAAGTACAAATTATAGAACAAAACAGCAGCTTCCTTAAATTTAGAAGAGCCATTTAAATTTAAAGCTAAATTGGCAATGCTCTTTTTAAAAACTTCTTTAGCTTTAACTAAATCATCTGTCAATATTTTTTTATCTGTTCCCTTTTCAAACTCAATAGTTTCATCTACAACTTTTCCATATTGATTAATATATTCTTGAGTAAATAAACTCAACTTATCTTGTTCTGTAGCTTTATCTCCTTTAGAATTTAATGCTACATAAGGATAAATAGTTTTGTAAAATTTAGCATAAACCTTATCTCCCTCTTCAGATGCCAAAGATTCTAAGGCATCACTTGCTGATTTATAAGCAGTTAAATCTTTTTCAGAAAGAACATCTTTACTATAAATTTTCTTTAATGTTTTAAGCTCATCTTTCTGAGCAAACGTTGCAACAGACAATAATAATGTTGCACTTAAAATTAATTTTTTCATTTTAATATACTTAGTTAAACAAAAGCCCAAAAATACATTTGGGCCTTATTATTTATTCTTGCGAATCGTTATTTTCTGTTTCAATATCTGTGCCATTTTCAACATCACCTTCAAACTCTTCATTTTCAGATTCGTCTTCACGTAATACTTTAGTTACAGCAGCAATTGAATCATTTCCTTTAATGTTGATTAATCGAACTCCTTGAGTAGCTCTTCCCATTACACGTAAATCAGAAATTTTCATTCTAATCGTTAATCCTGACTTGTTGATAATCATTAAATCATCTTCATCCGTAACATCATTAATAGAAATTAACTGACCCGTTTTTTCGGTAATGTTAAGTGTTTTAACTCCTTTTCCACCTCGATTTGTGATTCTGTACACATCTTCTCCATCTTCGTCAACTAATTTAGTACGTTTTCCGTAACCGTTTTCAGTAACTACTAAAAGTTGAGATTCATTTACATGATCTTTATCGACAGAAACCAATCCAATTACTTCATCTTTTTCATCGGCTAATGTAATTCCTCTTACTCCAGATGCCGTTCTACCCATTGGACGCGTTTTCTCTTCTTCAAAACGAACTAACTTACCAGATTTCACAGCAATTAATACTTGACTGTTTCCTGTAGTTAATTTTGCTCCGATTAATTCATCATCTTCTTTAATCGTAATCGCGTTGATTCCGTTTTGACGTGGACGAGAATATTGTTCAAGAGGCGTTTTCTTCACTTGACCTTGCTTTGTAGCCATAATTACATAATGACTATTGATGTAATCTTGGTCTTTTAAGTCTTGAGTACAAATAAACGCTTTTACTTTATCGTCTTGTTCAATGTTAATTAAGTTCTGAATTGCACGGCCTTTACTTGCTTTTGTTCCTTCTGGAATTTCGTAAACACGCATCCAATAACATTTACCTTTTTGGGTAAAGAACATTAAATATTGGTGATTCGTTGCTACAAATAAATGCTCTAAGAAATCTTGATCTCTTGTTCCAGCTGATTTTTGCCCAACTCCTCCTCTATTTTGTGTTTTGTATTCTGATAATGAAGTACGTTTAATGTAACCCGCATGAGAAATTGTAATAACTACACTTTCATCTGCAATTAAATCTTCAATACTTACGTCACCACCCGAATATTCAATTTGCGAACGACGCTCATCTCCATATTTATCTCTTACTTCAGCTAATTCGTCTTTAATTACCTGCATTCTCATTTCTTTGCTTGCCAATAATTCTTTCAAATAAGCAATCAATTTCATGATTTCTTCATACTCAGCACGCAATTTATCTTGCTCAAGACCTGTTAATTGTCTTAAACGCATTTCAACAATAGCACGCGCTTGAATTTCTGATAATTTGAAACGCTCAATTAATTTTGCTCTCGCTTCATCACCATCTTTAGAAGCTCTAATAATTTTGATTACTTCATCAATATTATCAGAAGCAATGATTAAACCTTCTAAAATATGTGCTCTTTCTTCTGCTTTTCTTAAATCGTATTGTGCTCTACGAACTACAACATCATGACGGTGTTCTACAAAATAATGAATCAAATCTTTAAGATTCAACATTTGTGGACGACCATTCACCAATGCAATATTGTTTACACTGAAAGAAGATTGTAATTGAGTAAACTTATAAAGTGTATTTAAAACTACGTTTGGAACCGCATCACGTTTTAATTCGTAAACGATACGCATACCATTTCTATCCGATTCATCTCGAATGTTCGAAATGCCTTCAATTTTCTTATCATTAACTAAATCGGCAGTATGTTTAATCATATTTGCCTTATTCACCTGATAAGGAATTTCAGTTACGATGATTGCTTCTCTACCGTTTACTTCTTCAAAACCAACTTTAGCACGCATTACAATACGACCTCTACCTGTTTTGAATGCTTCTCTCACTCCTTCGTAACCATAAATAGTTCCTCCAGTAGGGAAATCAGGTGCTTTGATGTGATTAATTAATTCATCAATTTCTATATCATTATTATCAATGTATGCTAACGTTCCATTAATAACTTCTGTCAAATTGTGAGGCGCCATATTGGTTGCCATACCTACCGCAATACCCGAAGCTCCGTTAATTAATAACGTAGGTATTTTAGTTGGCATAACCGTTGGCTCTTGTAACGTATCGTCAAAATTCAATTGGAAATCAACTGTTTCTTTGTCGATATCAGCCAACATTTCTTCCGAAATCTTTTTCATTCTGGCTTCGGTGTAACGCATTGCTGCTGGACTATCACCATCAACAGAACCAAAGTTACCTTGACCGTCAACCATTAAGTAACGTAAACTCCATTCTTGAGCCATACGCACCATTGCATCATATACTGAGGTATCACCGTGTGGGTGATATTTACCTAAAACTTCTCCAACAATCCTTGCCGACTTTTTGTGGGCTCTGTTCGAAAGAACTCCTAATTCGTACATTCCGTATAAAACTCTACGGTGTACAGGCTTTAAACCATCTCTAACATCAGGAAGTGCACGTGACACAATAACCGACATCGAATAATCGATGTAAGCTGATTTCATTTCATCCTCAATGTTAATAGGAATTAACTTTTCTCCTTCTGACATAAGTATTTATATTAAAATTATATATTAGTACTAAAACGTGCCAATATACGGC
>RXJZ01000005.1 GCA_003963025.1 Flavobacteriaceae bacterium | reverse complement strand
GAGCACAAGGAAGTTTAGATGGTTCTTCTAAAGAAGAAAAGGTGTCCTTTTTTAATAACGCATTGCGCCACGTAATTTTGGGTGCCGAATTATTCCCAGAAAAAGGCTTTAATCTTCGATTAGGTTATAATTTTAGAAGAGGTGAAGAATTACGAATTGTAGACCAACGCAACTTCTCCGGAATATCAGTTGGTTTTGGAATTCGATTTGGAAAAGTGAAATTTGATTATTCGTATTCGAGATATACCATCGCTGCCAATACAAGTTTGTTTGGTTTAATGATTGATTTGAATTAAAGAAGCGAGAGAAAAGAGTAAAGAGACAAGAAATGAGAAAGCTAGAAAGTGATTATAGATACTTAGTAATTTTGTTAGTTTTAAATATAATTTTTAGTTTCATCATTGTTTTGTTAGTTGATTTTTTCTTTGAATTAGAACTTCAAAATTTAAAATTTATCATAGCACTATTTATTACTTTATTTTTGTTCAATTTCTATAAGTGTTTTGTTTGTTTTGATTCAAATTCTATTCACTTTAAAAATATTTATGGTTTTACTTTAAAGAAAATTAATTTTAAAGATATAAAAGGAAGTAAAGTGTTTAAAAATCAACATTTTAACAATAATATCATGTTGCTTTTTGGAGATAAATATGATGAAATGATAGTGATAAAATTAGATTTAATAAATTCAAAAAAATACTCAGTTAATGGACAGTTCTTTTCTAAAACTGGATTAAATGATTTTATAAGATTAACAAAATAAAAACTTAGCGCTTTAGCGTCTTCGTGGAAACATATGAAAAAAATTACCATAGCAATAGACGGTTTTTCGTCAACAGGAAAAAGTACATTAGCTAAGCAATTGGCTGCAGCATTAGGTTACGTTTATGTAGATACGGGTGCGATGTATCGTGCAGTGGCTTATTATGCGATGCAACATAATTTGGTTTCTGAAACGCATTTAGATGCAGCAGGTTTGGTGGCGCAATTACCGAATATTAATTTGCGTTTTCAATTCAATCCTGATTTAGGATTTGCTGAAATGTATTTGAATAACGAAAATATAGAAACTCAAATCAGAACGATTGAAGTTTCGCGAATGGTTAGTAAAGTGGCGGAAATTTCAGAAGTTCGTGCCAAATTAGTAGAGCAACAACAAGCTATGGGTAAAGACAAAGGTATTGTAATGGATGGGAGAGACATTGGAACTGTTGTTTTTCCTGACGCCGAGTTAAAATTATTCATGACAGCAAGTTCAAAAACCAGAGCGCAACGTCGTTTTGATGAATTAGTAGAAAAAGGGCAACATATCACCTTTGAAGACGTACTTCAAAACGTAGAAGAACGCGATTACATTGATACCCACAGAGAAGATTCTCCTTTAGTTAAAGCAGTCGATGCTATTGAAGTAGATAACTCAAGTTTAAATAAAAAAGAGCAATTTGAATTGGTCTTGAAATTAGTAAATCAAAAATTGTAAATAACTAAACTAAACATTATGAAATTTTTAAAAAAATCTCTCAAAGTAACATTTTTAGCCTTGTCTTTATTGTTTTTAAATGCTTGTAGTAGTGATGAAGATAGCGACAAAACAGTTGCAAACATCGAAGGAGTATGGCAATTGGGTAGAATGTATGGAAAAGCTAAATACACAGGAATGAATGCCACTTTAGAAGGTGATTCTGAAGGAACCATGGAGTTTAAAAATGATGGCACCTATGATAGTAATATTATTAGTGCTTATTTAACAGTATCCATTCCATCCATAAATTATTCTGAAACGACACCAATTGATCCAGCTATGGATTCAGGTGTTTATTTTTATGATGAAACTAATGATAATTTAGAAATTGATGGGCAAATATCTAAAGTTGTTGTTTTAAATGAGACTTTTATGAAAGTAAAAACTTTAATTAACGACAGCGGTGTTACAGGTGAACTTTATACCGAATATCATCGATAAACGATTTAAAAAAAAAGGCTGTCATTTTAATTTGACAGCCTTTTTTTATTTAACGTTCTTTTTCGCTTTTTCTTTTTCTTGCTTTTTAAAATAACCTCTAAACAAGAAATTATGTTTCAAAGCCTCTAAATCTTCATTCAATTTAATGCTTGCTTTATTTACATTGGTTATGGTCGAATCAATTTGTTTTACCAATTTTGGATCATTTGAAAGATAATTTAAAGCGCCTTTTCCGTCTTTTACATTGGTAATGGTGGCATTTAAATTGGTTACCACTTTATTAATTTCATTACTTGATTTTTCTAAATTAATCACGATTTTTTTCATTCGATTGGCTACAACAGTATCGTTTAATGTACCAATAACATTGTCTTTTCGATTTAATTCGGTGATTAACTTATTCAAATTTGCTACCGATTCTGAAGTTCCTTTACTTGTAATGCGTAAATAGTTCATCGTTTCTTGAAGATTTTTCGACATTACCGTATCGCGAATTAACATCCCAACGGTTCCTTTTCCTTGCGTGATTTCTTGAGTAATTTTTAATAAATCGGCGGTTAACATGGCCGCATTTTCATTGGTAACATTTAAGGTTTCTAGCATAGCATCGGTTCCAATTCTGCTATAGGATTGAATCGTATCGCCATTTTTAACTTTTGGAGCATCTCCTTTTCCTGGAATAATATTGATAATCATATTGCCCACTAAACCATCGGAACTAATCGTAGCAATAGCATTCTTTTTGATGTGTTCCATAATTTTGTTATCGATAATCATGTGTACATTTATGGTAGTATCGTTAATCATTTCAATGGTTTTTACCGTGCCAATATCAATTCCAGCATAGCGAACATTGTTTCCAGGTTGCAATCCGTTTACATTGACAAAAGTGGCTTTCAAATGTGAGGTATTACCAAACATGTTCTGCTTGTTTCCAATAAAATAAATCGCAGCTAAGAACACTAATGTTCCAATGATAACAAAGATTCCGAGTTGTATTTTTTGAGAATTTGATTTTTCCATTACTAAAACTATTTAAAAAATGCTTGTACTTTTGGATCGGTTGAACTGGCTAATTCGTCAAACGTTCCTTCTATATAATTTACACCATCTATCAATAAAATCATCCTATTGGCAATGACTTTTGCGCAATCCACATCATGCGTAATGATAATTGATGAGGTGTTGTATTGTTTTTGTATCGAATTCATCAAAAGTACAATTTCTTTTGATGTAATGGGGTCTAAACCGGTTGTGGGTTCGTCGTATAAGATGATTTTGGGTTTTAAAATCAAGGTTCTGGCTAATGCAATTCGTCGTTTCATACCTCCCGAAAGTTCGTTGGGCATCAAATCAATTGCATGAGCTAAACCAACACTTTCCAAGGCTTCCATTACCAGAGGTGTTGTGTCTTCAATAACGCCAAACTTTTTAGTGTGTCGACGTAACGGAAATTCTAAATTCTCACGAACGGACATCGAATCGTACAACGCACTTCCTTGAAATAAAAAGCCTATTTCCGTACGTAATTCGTCTAAATCTTCTTGTTCTAGCTTGTTGATTTCTTCATTCATGACTAAAATCGAACCGCTATCAGGTTGCTCTAAGCCTATCACACATTTAATCATCACCGATTTTCCCGAGCCCGATTTTCCCATTACCACTAAATTTTCTCCTTCAAAGAGTTCCAAATTGAAACCATTCAAAACCACATTGCTGCCAAATTGCTTGTGCAAGTCTTTGATGGTAATAATCGCATTTTTAGTTGGAGTTGTCATGGTTATAAATCGTAAAAAATGTTCGTTACAAAAACCGCTACAAAGTCAATAATAAAAAGTAACATAGACGTGTAAACTACCGCTGCATTGGCAGCTTTTCCTACGCCAGCCGTACCTTTTTTACAGTTGTAGCCTTTGTAGCAACCTACTAAACCAATTGCAAACCCAAAAAAGAAGGTTTTGATGGTAGCCGGCACAATATCGCTGTATTCTAAAATATTAAAAACCTGATTAAAATATAAGGTAAACGACACATTTCCTTTGATGTTTTCTACTAAATACGAACCGTAAATCGCAATGAAATCCCCTAAGATTACGAGTAACGGCAACATCAAGGTAGTCGCTAAAATTCGTGTAATGACTAAATATTTGAAGGGATTGGTTCCCGAAACTTCCATAGCATCAATTTGCTCGGTTACTTTCATAGAACCTAATTCAGCTCCAATACCTGAGCCAATTCTTCCAGCACAAATTAAAGCGGTGATGATGGGACCAATTTCACGAATAATGGAAACACTCACCATAGACGCCATCCATGAAACAGCACCAAATTCCTGCAACGTAGGGCGCGATTGTAAGGTAAATACCAATCCAATGATAAAACCTGTAACACTTACCAACAACAAAGAACGGTTTCCGATGTAAAAACATTGGCGTAACAATTCTTTGAATTCGTATGGCGGTTTCCAAAATTCTTTGAAAAAACGTCCAGCAAAGTAGGAGAGTTCACCTACTTCGATGAGGAAGTTTTGTAAAGCTTCAGTAAGATTGTCGAAATATTTTTTCATGAAGCACCATAATTATAACCAAATATAGTGATTTTTAATGAGATACTACATGACATTAGTGGGATGTGTAGTAAATAAACCGACTTGTGATGGAGTGGGATTTGGTTTGGGTTATGGATTGTAAATTTGTGCTATTAGAGTGGAGGAATCGAATTGTTTTTTCTTCATTTCTGTATTTATAAGTAAAAAAAATAAATTCCCCTAGGGTAATTAAATAATTTCCCTAGGGAAATTGTTTGTTTTCTGTACAGCAATTATATAAATGCCTTAGGGAAAATAAAATAATAACAGTAAATAATTGAAATATTAACACTGTTTGTTACGCATAAAGCTTCTTAATTGTGAATAGTATTAAATAATAAAATCCGACTTGTGGTGGAGTCGGATTTTGGTTGTTTTACTTTGTGGGCACGGATTGTAAATCCGCGCTATAGGGTAAATAGATTTTAGTAATATTCAATTTCTCGTGTTCTTTTATAGCGTTCTTTGCCATCAACTAATTTAATAATTTCTGTCCAATTGTTTTTGGCGTCATATTTATATTTAAAATCAATTTTTTGAATTTCAATTTTTCCGTTGTCTTTTGTAATAAGCTTACCTGAAACTATTTTGTTATTTTTGTATGAATATTCTTTAATTATATTTGAATCAGAAATAGTATCACTACAACAAAAATATTTAATTATTCTGTTTTGATTGTCATAAATATAATCATTAGATGAAATCATTCCTGATTCATAAATTGTTTTTACTGTTGTTTTATTCTTTTCATAATTATATAAAACTTGATGCAATAAAATAGGTTCTTTATAATTATTCTTATCAGAATAATTATATACTAATGATTTTAGAATTCTATTTTTTTCATCATATTCATTAATTCTACTTTTGAAAACATTTGGAATAGAATCATGAACGCCATACGACCAATCTCCTTCTTCATTTTTACGCCAAGTTTCGGGTGTTTTTGTAGTTGTTGATTTTAATTTTCCGTTTTGATTATAATTATTGATGTATTCTGTTATGTTGCCTAATTCATCAATTTGTTTCACACTTATTACTTTATTGTCTTCATATTGTTTTATTGTATGTTTAAAGTAGTCAGAGTCAAAACTTAAAGAAATAATATTTTCATTGGTAAACTCATCGAAATCTTCATAATAATGGTTTTCAATTGAAACAGAATTGTTTGTAGAATCTATTTTTCTGATTACTCTGTTTTTTTTATCATACATGTAAGTTGTTGATTTATAAAACTCGTCTTTTTTTACAAACCAAGTATGTTTTAAAATGTTGCCATTTTCATTATAGTAACGTTCATAATTTTCATATCCAATATTACTCCCTGAAAATAAAATATCATAAATATTGAGATTTAAACTATTTGGAATTAAAATCATGGAATCACTATATTCATCAATTTCTATTTGATATGGATTATCTTTATTACTAATATCAAAAACTTTTTCACGAACACGTTTAACCTTACCATATATAGAATCTATATTTGAAACTTGTGATTTTACAGTTGTAGTAATTAGCAAAACAATTAAAAAAGAAAATCTCATATCATTTTTTTTATAACAGCAATATAAAAAAAAATCCTCAACAAGTTGTCAAGGATTTCTGTATTTCTAAAATCTTTTTTCTTTATTCTAAAGACTACAAGTGAATTACTTCACCGTAAGCATCAGCCACCGCTTCCATAACCGCTTCACTCATCGTTGGGTGAGGGTGAACTGCTTTTAAGATTTCGTGTCCTGTAGTTTCTAATTTACGAGCTACAACTGCTTCTGCAATCATATC
>RXJZ01000257.1:5697-6680 GCA_003963025.1 Flavobacteriaceae bacterium | reverse complement strand
TTTTAGTCCAATTGGAGATGTAACAACAACTTTATTATGGATAGGTGGACAAGTAAGTGCTTTTGGAATAGTTAAAACCTTAATTTTACCTTCAATCATGGTTTTATTAGTTCCTGTTATTATTGCAGGTTTTAGAATGAAAGGTTTTGCAGTCCTTAGAGCACAAGTATCCATGGCGCAGGTAAGACAAGAAGAAAAAATGCGAGGTAGTATGAGTGTTTTTATTGCAGGTGTTTTAGGTTTAGTAATGGTGCCAGTAATAAAAGCCATAACTGGATTACCTCCTTTTATAGGAGTTTTAATTTCGCTATCTATGGTGTCTTTAGTTTCAATTGTTTACCATAGAAATAAGTCTCAGGAAGAAAAAGACAAGTTTTCAGTGGCTTATGCATTAACTAAGGTAGATATTAGTTCGATTCTTTATTTTATGGGAATATTATTAATGGTTTTTGCTTTACAAGAAGTTGGAATTTTAAAAGAAATGGCTAATTTCCTAATCAAAAACTTACCTAATACAGATTCAATGATTGTTGCTATTGGTGTTTTATCATCAATTGTTGATAACGGAAGTTTAGTAGCAGCAACACAAGGAATGTTTTCTTTGGCAGACTATCCAATAGATAATTCTTTATGGGAATTTATCGCTTTATGTGCTGGAACAGGAGGAAGTATGTTGGTAATTGGTTCTGCAGCGGGTATTGCTGTTATGGAAAAAGAAAAAATAACTTTTATGTGGTACCTCAAGAAAATTACTCCATTAGCAGTTATAGGTTATATAGCTGGAATTGTAACCTATTTAATACAGGTAATGATAATACACTAATTATTATATTATGAATAGTAACTACATTTTAGCACTATTAATATTTTTTAATATATCATTTGCTCAGGAAGCTAACCCTAAGAAAACTGTTGATGACTTTTTTATTGCCTTTCATGCTAAAG
The DNA here is from genome assembly GCA_003963025.1 of Flavobacteriaceae bacterium. GTDB lineage: Bacteria > Bacteroidota > Bacteroidia > Flavobacteriales > Flavobacteriaceae > Flavobacterium. The sequence goes on along the minus strand of RXJZ01000257.1, from coordinate 5,735 downwards.
ATACTACTGCTTTAAAACAATTGTGCCATAATGATATT
>RXJZ01000257.1:0-5647 GCA_003963025.1 Flavobacteriaceae bacterium | reverse complement strand
ATTGACGGTAACTTAGCGCATGTATGGACACCTTATGAATTTTATGTTAATGATAATCTAAGTCACATTGGGGCCAATGCTTTTACCTTGTACAACGACAATGGAAAATGGCAAATTATTCATTTAATTGATACGAGAAGAAAGGAATAATTTAATCAATATGAAAGCCGAAAAAGTTTCTACCACATATCAAAACAAGTCCAACCAAAGTAAACCTCGGTCTAAAGTGATATTATAAAGTCCATTTTTTCATTAACAATCTGCTAATCCAACCGCAACCGCTAATCCACCTTCTGAAGTTTCTTTGTACTTCGTATTCATGTCCTTTGCAGTTTCCCACATGGTATTGATTACTTTGTCTAATGGTACTTTTGCGTTTAAAGCATCGGTTTCTAAGGCTAATTCTGCTGCATTTATGGCTTTAATGGCACCCATAGTATTTCTCTCAATACACGGAATTTGCACTAAACCACCAATTGGGTCGCAAGTTAATCCTAAGTGATGTTCCATTGCAATTTCGGCTGCCATGGTAACCTGAGCAGGAGTTCCACCCATCAATTCACATAAAGCTGCTGCTGCCATAGCGCTCGAAACACCAATTTCCGCCTGACAACCACCCATAGCTGCTGAAATAGTAGCTCCTTTTTTGAAGATTGAACCAATTTCGCCTGCTACCATTAAAAATTGTTTGATTTCTTTTTCGCCCGCTTCGTGATTTTCGATTACCAAATAATACATCAAAACGGCTGGAATTACTCCCGCACTTCCATTAGTTGGCGCAGTTACAACACGACCTAACGAAGCATTTACTTCATTTACTGCCAACGCAAAACAACTTACCCATTTTAAAATCTGACGAAATTTAACTTCAGTTTGTCTGATGATTTGCAACCACGAATACGGATCTTCATAAGGTAAAACACCAATCAAGTTTTTATGCATATCATAAGCTCTTCGCTTTACATTTAATCCACCAGGAAGAATACCTTCTGAATGGCAACCAATGTACATGCATTCTAACATGGTATCCCAAATGCGAAGTAATTCATTGTGAATTTCTTCTTCGCTTCGCATGGTCTTTTCGTTTTCGTAAACGATTTCAGATATTTTCTTGTTTTCTGAAGCGCAAAATGCTAAAAGTTCATCAGCTTTTTCAATTGGAAAAGGAAAAGTATGTAAAATTTCTTCTTTGTAATGATCTTCTTTTTCTTTTACAACAAATCCGCCACCAATCGAATAATAGGTTTCTGAGAAAGTTTCAGTTTCAGTTTTGGCTGTAAAAGTTAATCCGTTGGCATGAAAAGGTAAAAAGTTTCGGTTGAAAACAATATCGGTTTCAAAACAAAACGGAATTAAAATTTCATTTCCTAAGAAAATTTCTTTCTTGTTTTTGATGGCAGAAATAATCACATCAATACTTTCCACAGGAATATATTCTGGATCAGCACCGCTTAAACCAAGCATTACGGCTAAATCTGTTGCGTGCCCTTTTCCAGTTAATGATAAGGAACCATATAAATCTACTTTGACACCAATTATGTTATCAATTAGATTGCGATTGCGCAATTCTTTTAAAAATTGTTCGGCAGCTCTCCATGGTCCAAGAGTGTGAGAACTCGAAGGTCCTACACCAATCTTTAACATATCAAAAACAGAAATACATTCCATAAATAGTTCTTTAGTATAGCAAAGATAGTTTTTAAAATTGAAATTACGCAACACGTGAAACGGTTCAATTATCATAAATCTTTTAAATTAATAACATAAAATTGGGATTTGATTTCCATCTTTTTTAGTTCTTTTGCAAAAAAAAATAATGCCAATAAATAAGTATTTTTTAGCTGCACTATCTGCCTTTATTATTTGGGGATTTTTCAGCTTGGCTTTGAAGCCTTTAACAGATTATGCTTCACTAGATATTTTATTCTTCCGAGTTTTTATTGCTACGGCTTTCTTATTGGGAATTAATTTATTTTTTAGAAAATCAGTTGTTGTTGAAGCGAAGAAAACCTTCAAAGAACTTTCAAAGAGAAAAAAAAAATCAGCTGTAATCATGACGATTGTTGGCGGACTTTTGCTAGTATTGAACTGGTTTTTGTTCATTTATGCGGTGAATCATGTGAGTTTACAATCGGCTTCGTTTGCTTATATAATTTGCCCTATTCTAACTACGGTTTTAGCTTTTATATTATTGAAAGAAAGAATCGATGTTTGGCAATGGATTGCAGTAGGATTGTGCGTAATTAGTTGTATAATTTTATCTTATGGAAATTTCAAAGATTTAATTTACAGTGTAATCATCGCATTAAGTTTCGGTTTTTATCTAGTTTCCCAAAGAAAGAATAGTGATTTTGATAAATTCTTGATATTGACTGTTCAAATGGTAATTTCTTCAGCTATTTTATTACCGTTTTATCCGAGTTATGGTGGAGTAGTTCCAACCGAATTTTTATTTTATTCATTACTTTTAATCATTGTATTTGTCTTTACGATTATTCCTTTATTCCTGAATTTATATGCTTTAAAAGGATTAAATTCCTCTACTGTTGGGATTTTAATGTACACCAATCCGTTGATTCATTTCTTTTTAGCGATTTTCTATTTCAAAGAATCGGTTTCGGTTGCCCAAATTATTTCTTATTCCTTGATTTTGATTTCAATCTTAGTTTTTAATATCACTAATTTTAGAAATCTAAGACAGAATAGTTTGAAATAACAATCATAAAACGACATTTTGTCAGTTAAAAAAACATGACAAAAGCTGTTTTCTGTCAATTTTCATTATTTTTCGTAATGGCACAATCATTGAAATAAGTACAACGAGTTTAAAATTGAAATTTAAAATTTAACTATTATAAAAATGAGTAAAATTATTGGAATCGACTTAGGAACAACCAACTCATGTGTGGCTGTTATGGAAGGTGGAGAACCTGTTGTAATTGCGAACGCAGAAGGTAAAAGAACAACGCCATCTGTAATTGCATTTGTAGAAGGTGGAGAAATTAAAGTTGGAGATCCGGCAAAAAGACAAGCAGTTACTAATCCAACAAAAACGATTGCTTCGGTAAAACGTTTCATGGGTAACAAGTATACTGAAAGTGCAAAAGAAGCTTCAACTGTAGCTTATAAAGTGGTAAAAGGAGACAACGATACACCTCGTGTAGATATCGATGGTCGTTTATACACACCACAAGAATTGTCTGCAATGACACTTCAAAAAATGAAAAAAACAGCTGAAGATTATTTAGGTCATTCAGTTTCTGAAGCAGTTATTACTGTTCCAGCTTACTTTAACGATGCGCAACGTCAAGCTACAAAAGAAGCGGGTGAAATCGCTGGTTTAAAAGTAATGCGTATTATCAATGAGCCTACAGCAGCAGCTTTAGCTTATGGATTAGACAAACAAGGAAAAGACCAAAAAATCGCAGTTTACGATTTAGGTGGAGGTACTTTTGATATTTCTATCTTAGAATTAGGAGACGGAGTTTTTGAAGTATTATCTACAAACGGAGATACACACTTAGGTGGAGATGATTTTGACCAAGTAATTATCGATTGGTTAGCTAACGATTTCAATGCTGCTGAAGGTGTTGATTTGCGTAAAGATCCAATGGCATTACAACGTTTAAAAGAAGCAGCTGAGAAAGCAAAAATTGAATTATCAGCTTCTGCTCAAACAGAAATCAACTTACCATACGTAACAGCTACGGCTTCTGGACCTAAACACTTAGTGCAAACATTAACAAGAGCTAAATTTGAACAATTAGCAGAAACTTTAGTAAAACGTTCTATGGAACCAGTTGCTAAAGCGTTAAAAGATGCTGGTTTATCAGTTTCTGATATTGACGAAGTTATCTTAGTAGGAGGTTCAACTCGTATCCCAGTTATTCAAGAGCAAGTAGAGAAATTCTTTGGTAAAAAACCATCAAAAGGAGTTAATCCAGATGAAGTTGTAGCTATCGGAGCTGCTATTCAAGGTGGAGTTTTAACTGGAGATGTTAAAGATGTATTGTTATTAGATGTTACGCCACTTTCATTAGGTATCGAAACTATGGGAAGTGTAATGACAAAATTAATTGAGTCTAACACAACTATTCCAACAAGAAAATCGCAAGTTTTCTCAACTGCAGCAGATAACCAACCATCGGTAGAAATCCACGTTTTACAAGGAGAAAGACCAATGGCAAATGATAACAAAACAATTGGTCGTTTCCACTTAGATGGTATTCCACCAGCACCAAGAGGCGTTCCTCAAATTGAAGTAACTTTCGATATTGATGCGAATGGTATCATTAAAGTTTCTGCTACAGATAAAGGAACAGGAAAATCACATGATATTCGTATCGAAGCTTCTTCAGGATTAACTCCAGAAGAAATCGAGAAAATGAAAAAAGATGCTGAAATGAATGCAGAAGCAGATCGTTTAGCAAAAGAAAAAGCAGATAAATTAAACGAAGCGGATTCAATGATTTTTCAAACAGAGAAACAATTAGGAGAGTTTGGAGATAAATTATCTGATGCTAACAAAGGAGCTATCGAAAGTGCTTTAAATGAATTAAAAGCGGCTTACGAAACTAAAGATGTAGCAACGATTACACCAGCTTTAGATAAAATCAATGAAGTTTGGAAAAATGCATCAGAAGAAATGTACAAAGCACAAGCTGATGGTGGAGCTGCACAAGCAGAACCTCAAGCAAACGCTTCTGGAGATCAAACGCAAGATGTAGATTTCGAAGAAGTGAAGTAATTTTCAAATCGAAAATAAATATAAAACCGAATCAGCAATGATTCGGTTTTTTTATTTAACATAGTTCGTTTTAATTTTTTTGTATATTGGTAACCTAATTAACAACCTACTATTATGAAAAAACTATTTTTACTTCTTATTTTATCAATATCAACAATCGGAATCGCTCAAAAAGGAAAAACAAAGGCAAAACCACCAGCTACAAAAAATGTTGTTTTAACAAAAGTAGATAACATTTCTGCTGAGGTTATTTCTGACAAATCAGGAAAGCGAGTAGTTCTTTTTGTCAAAAATGAAGATAAAGTAGATACACTAGAAGTAAAAAAACTTGAAAAAACGGATTTTAAACCAACTGGTTTTGTTGTAAAAAGTTTTTCAACGCAAGGAAAAAAGTTTTATCATGTAAACTGGAAAACTCAAAAGTCGAGTCATATTAAGGAAACGGTTTTTTTAGATGCTAACAAAACCGCTTCTCATGATGTTGAAAAAAATAGAAATGAAGGTTTTGAATTTATGTTAAACGCTGATGGTAGCTTTGTTTTAAAAACAAAAACTCAAAATAGTACCTATGTTTACAATGTAGCTACAAGTAAGTACGAAATTAAAGGAGCTTCAAAGGCTTCAGGTACAAAAAAGAAAAAATAGTTTAATGCAATTGTAATAAAAAAGGGGAGAGCTTTACAACTTTCCCCTTTTATTTTAAAATTTAATTCTTATTTTGGATTCATAGCATTTTCAATTCTTGCTACTAAATCATTTAAATGGAATTTAGTCAATCGATCAGAAGATGAAGCTGCTGCCGATTTTAATTGATTTTTTAATTCATTTAATTGACCACGAGCAATTGAAGGGATATCGGTATCCGCTAAAACAATTCTTCTTCCATTGAAGAAAGCAACA
>RXJZ01000245.1 GCA_003963025.1 Flavobacteriaceae bacterium | reverse complement strand
TCGTAAACGTTTACTGGTGTCGCCTTGTCTTTTTAAGGACAATAATTGTTCCCACTGCATCATAAGATTCTAGATTGAAGATTGCGGATTTTAGAATTACTCTTTTTCGTTAGCCAAGAAGAAATTTCTCGATTTTTTTGGATACTGATTGTAACTTTTATCACTCGGATTTACAATTACCGATTTGATGTTAATTTCATCTCCTACTTTGAAGTTTTTCTCTGTGTATTGGTAATCTAATAAATATTCACCACAGAAATAATTTCCATCTGCGTCTTTTTCTATGATTCCGGTGTAAACTCCTTTTTTATCTTTTGACATATTTTCTATTTTTTTCAAATGTACGAATTGGATTGTAATTATTTAAAAGAAAAACAGCCATCGTGTGATGGCTGTATAATTATTTAAAGGTAATTTAGAAATCAATATTTCCGGAGCTAATTCAATCTTTTCAAAACAATAATTAAAAACCGATGCCCATTCATCAGCTCTATTTACTTTAGGACCTAATGTCACTCTTTTAATAGATTTTTTTAGTGGAACTAACTTGATAAATACTTTTGGACGTAAAAAATCTGGTTCAATTGTTTTTTCAAAACCATTTCCATTTAGAACTAAACGAACTTCATTTTCATATTGATATTCATCACTTTTAAACAAATAAGCAATACTATTTAATAAATCAATAAGATTAATCATGTCACAATTATTCTTTCTTTTTCTTGCCTTAAACTTGGCAACTTTTCCTTTTAAATCAATCAGTAATTCATTAAGCTCATCTTGTTCTTCTTGAGATGAATTTGGTATGAGAAAGGAATCATCGTCACTTCTTTTATAAACTACTCTATAAAATTTTAATTCCTCAATTTGACTTGTTGCCCCATTTGAATCATCATCTAGAAAAAAATCTTGATTCACGTTATCAAGAAATACTTTTATATCAATTGTTATAGCACAACCACCTGCTTCTTCTTTTTGCTCTTTACCGTACATTCGCCAAAGAGTCAAATCATCATATTTATTATTTGAAACAAAACTCCCAATAAATGGTTTTTTAGAAAAAACTTCTGCTAAATTCTTATTTGATTTATTATAAGTATCAATGTTTAAAAAATTAAAAAACTCTCTACCTTCAGACGTGTCATTTAAAAATGAGCCCTCAGAAATTCTAAAAGGCGAATCATGAAAAATAAGTTCGTTTGAAACCGACAAACTAGTGTAATGAGTCAAACTTTCATCTGTAAAACTCAATTTTGCTTTGATTTTTTCAACTAAATCACTTATTAGGCTATAATCCTCATTAACAATTAATTTTCTTAATTCAACTACTCTTGATTTAGCATATTTTACAAAAAAATCAGTTTCACCTTTTTTTAAATCTAAATATTTTTCAAAATTTTCCTTAGCCTTTCTTTTATCGTTATCTCTCTGGTATAACAAAGCCCTGTTATAATAAGGTGAACTAAAATCTTTGTCAAAACTTAATGCTTTATCATAAAATTTTAAAGCCAAGTCATTTTGCTTAAGATTATAATACACAATACCAAGGCCATTATATGAATATTCATACCTAGGATCTAGTTCAATAGCTTTCTCATAATAATCTTTGGCTTTTAAGAAATCTTTTTTAGACAAATAAACATTTCCTATTCCATTTACAGCATTAACATTTTTAGGATTCCCCTTCAAAGCAATTTGATAATAATTTATTGCTTTCTCTTTATCCCCTTTTTCACTGAAAATATGACCATAATAAGAATTAGCTATACTATTTTCAGGGTCTAATTTAATAGCTTCTTGAATGTTTTTCTCACACTCATGATTCATCTCGATTCTAAAATATGCTCTAGCTTTTTGGGCATATAAATCCGCAACATTAAATTCTTTTAATACACCATCCGAAAGTAACGTAATTATCTCTGCATATTTTTTCGCTGTGAAAAGTTTATCAATTTTTCCTTGTAAATCTTTCAAATTCATGATTTCAAATTTTATTAAAAAATAAAAGCAGTTTTACAACTGCTTTTATTTTTATTTTATTTTTAACTACCACACATTTCACAATCTTCTGGACCTGCGTTTCTAGCCATTTCGATCATTGCTCTGTATTCTTCAGCGGTCATTTCTGCTGGTTCTTCTAAAACTGCAATAGCTTCTACTTTTTTCACTTCAACCTGTTGCTCTTTCACTTCAATTGGAGCGGCCACTTTATCGTTATTTAAAGTAAACTTAATGGCATCCACCGCAGCTTTTGTTCTTAAGTAGTACATTCCTGTTTTTAAACCTGATTTCCAAGCATAAAAATGCATCGAAGTTAATTTCGCATACGTAGCGTCTTGCATAAACAAGTTCAACGATTGCGATTGGTCAATAAAATAACCTCTTTGACGCGACATATCTATAATATCTTTCATCGACATTTCCCAAACCGTTTTGTACAATTCTTTTAAATCAGCAGGAATTCTTTCAATATGTTGCACCGAACCATTGTGACGCATGATTTCTTGCTTCAATGTTTCGTTCCACAAACCTCTTTCCACTAAATCGTTTAATAAGTGTTTGTTTACCACGATGAATTCTCCCGAAAGTACTCTTCTTGTGTAAATATTTGAAGTATAAGGTTCGAAAGCTTCGTTATTTCCTAAAATTTGAGATGTTGAAGCCGTTGGCATTGGCGCCACTAACAACGAGTTTCTCACTCCGTTTGCCATTACTTCTTTTCTTAAACTTGCCCAATCCCAACGACCAGAAAGTTCTTCGTCTTTTAAGCCCCAAAGGTTGTGTTGGAATTCTCCTTTAGAAATTGGCGAACCTTCGTAAGAAGAATATGGTCCTTCTTCTTTTGCCATTTCCATAGAAGCGGTTACAGCTGCGAAATATAACGTTTCGAAAATTTCTTGGTTTAATTTTTTAGCTTCGTCACTTGTAAAAGGCATTCTCAACATAATGAAAGCATCGGCCAAACCTTGCACTCCTAATCCTACTGGACGGTGACGCATGTTTGAATTTTCTGCTTCTTTTACAGGATAGTAATTTCTGTCAATTACTCTATTTAAGTTGCGCGTTACTCTTTTTGTTACGTTATATAACAATTCGTGATTAAACGCTCCATTCTCAACAAACATTGGTAATGAAATTGATGCTAAGTTACAAACTGCGATTTCATCTGGAGACGTATATTCTAAAATCTCCGTACATAAATTAGATGAACGAATCGTTCCTAAATTCTTTTGGTTGGATTTTCTGTTCGCTGCATCTTTATACAACATGTAAGGAGTTCCTGTTTCAATTTGAGATTCAAGAATTTTTTCCCAAAGCTCACGTGCTTTGATGGTTTTTCTACCTTTTCCTTGCGCTTCGTATGAAGTATATAAAGCTTCAAACTCTTCGCCATACACTTCATCTAAACCTGGACACTCGTTTGGACACATTAACGTCCAAGTTGAATCTTCTTCTACACGTTTCATGAATAAGTCAGAAGTCCACATCGCGAAAAATAAATCTCTTGCACGCATTTCTTCTTTACCGGTGTTCTTTTTCAAATCTAGGAATTCGAAAATATCCGCATGCCAAGTTTCTAAATAAATAGCGAAACTTCCTTTACGTTTTCCTCCGCCTTGATCTACATAACGAGCGGTATCATTGAAAACACGTAACATTGGAACAATTCCGTTTGAAGTTCCGTTTGTTCCACGAATGTATGAACCTGTAGCACGAACGTTGTGAATAGCTAAACCAATTCCTCCCGCTGATTGCGAAATTTTTGCTGTTTGTTTTAAGGTATCGTAAATTCCATCAATACTATCATCTTTCATCGTTAATAAGAAACAAGATGACATTTGAGGTTTTGGAGTTCCCGCGTTGAATAATGTTGGAGTAGCGTGTGTAAAGAACTTTTTTGACATTAATTCGTAAGTTTCAATTACTGCTTCCATATCGTTTAAGTGAATCCCAACCGAAACACGCATTAACATGTGTTGTGGACGCTCCACAATTTTCCCGTTGATTCTTAATAAATACGAACGCTCTAAGGTTTTGAAACCAAAGTAATCGTAATTGAAATCACGGTTGTATATGATGTGAGAATTTAAAAATTCTGCATTTTCTTTAATTACTTCATAAACCTCATCCGAAATCAAAGGCGCTGCTTGATTCGTTCTTGGGTTTACATAGTGATACATTTCACTCATCGTTTCCGAGAATGATTTGTTAGTATTTTTATGTAGGTTAGAAATTGCAATACGAGCCGCTAGTTGGGCATAATCTGGATGCGTTACCGTCATGGAAGCTGCGGTTTCTGCTGCTAAATTGTCTAATTCAGAAGTGGTAACTCCATCGTATAATCCTTCAATTACACGCATTGCCACTTTCACAGCGTCCACCATGTCATTTAATCCATAACAAAGTTTTTTAATTCTGTCCGTGATTTTGTCAAACATTACTGGCTCCTTATGGCCATCTCTTTTTACTACATACATAAGCTTTTTAGTTTTTGAAAACAGACAATCCCTTCCCTGCTTTCGGTTAATATTAATGAACTAAAGCGCGAGTCTCCCGACATTTTATAGCGCTCTATATTTTATTTATTTTTAGAAATCAGCGTCGAAGCTAATTTTACTTGATTCTGAATCCGAGTTCATTACTCCTGCTTTTTGATATTCCGCAACACGTTTTTCGAAGAAATTCGTTTTTCCTTGTAACGAAATCATATCCATAAAATCGAATGGATTTGAAGCATTGTAAACTCTATCACATCCTAACTCTACTAATAATCTATCCGTAACGAATTCTAAATATTGCGTCATCAAAGTAGCGTTCATACCAATTAAACTTACTGGTAATGATTCTGTAATGAATTTTCTTTCGATATTTAATGCATCTACGATAATTTCGGTAATTCTTGCTTTTGGCACTTTGTTTACAATGTGGTGTGTATGTAAATGAACGGCAAAATCACAGTGCATTCCTTCGTCACGAGATATTAATTCGTTTGAAAAGGTTAATCCTGGCATTAATCCACGTTTTTTCAACCAGTAAATCGAACAAAATGAACCTGAGAAGAAAATTCCTTCCACTGCTGCGAAAGCAATTAATCTTTCTGCAAATGAATCTGATTCAATCCATTTTAAAGCCCATTGTGCTTTTTCTTTAATAGCTGGAAACACTTCAATTGCATGAAACAATTGATTTTTTTCCGCTTCGTCTTTTACATACGTATCAATCAACAACGAATACGTTTCGCTGTGAATGTTTTCCATCATGATTTGGAAACCATAGAAGAATTTCGCTTCTGGGTATTGCACTTCATTTACGAAATTTTCTGCTAAGTTTTCGTTTACAATTCCGTCAGAAGCCGCGAAAAATGCTAAAATATGTTTGATGAAGTATTTTTCGTCATCGTTTAATTTATTGTTCCAATCGCTTAAATCTTGATGCAAATCAATTTCTTCTGCTGTCCAAATACACGCTTCTTGTTTTTTGTACCATTCCCAAATATCT
>RXJZ01000132.1 GCA_003963025.1 Flavobacteriaceae bacterium | reverse complement strand
TTCAATTGCAAACTTAAATCGCTATTCAAATCTACTTGTGCATTTAAAACTTCTAATTTTGAAGCTTTTCCAATGCTAAAACGATTTTGAGCTGTTGTCAATCTTTGGTTTGAAATTACAATCGCCGTATCAATCGAAGCCAACACTTGTTGTTGTTGCACCAAATCGAAATACGTTGTATATACATCGCTAATTCGGGTTAATATGGCAGTTTGTAATTCGGCTTTTCCTTGTTGCTCTAAAACGTTTAATTGTTCTTTTCTTGCAAACATGCTTAAACCATCGAAAATCGTCCAATCTAATCCAACACCATAGGTTAAGTTCATGTTTTTAGCGTTGTCTAATTTTCTTTCGGAGCCATCGGCTTGCGTTTGTGTGGTGTTTAATTGACTGTTATTGTTAGTGAAATTCGCATTCAAAGAAGGCAACATTCCAGCATTAGCTAAATTGTTATTGGTTGCATCAATTTTGGAATTATTTTCGGCAATTTTAATATCGTAATTATTTTCTAAGGCAATTTTAACTGCATCTTCAAGAGAAAGCAAATCTTGTGCTTGTGCTGAAAATCCGATGATTACAAATAATAAAGATGTATATAAATTTCGCATATTGTTTTTATGTTTTCACCGCAGATTCGCAGATTTTTTATTAAGCGTTTTTTTATTTTAATAATTATTGAATTGGGCGGTTCAAATAATTTTTATCCAAATTTTAATTTGCGAATCTGCGGTTTATTTTATTTTTCTAAAGCGTCTAAATTATCAAATTCTGGTCGGTGTTTTTTAGCTTTCGACCACATCAAATAAATGGCTGGAATTACAAATAAAGTTAAGATTAACGAGAACATTGTTCCGCCCACAATTACAACTCCCATTCCTATTCTACTTGTAGAAGCTGCTCCAAGTGATAAAGCAATTGGTAAAGCTCCTAACGCAATGGCTAAACTTGTCATTAAAATTGGACGTAAACGTGCTTCTGAAGCTTCTAAAATGGCATCGTATTTTGATCTTCCTTGTTCTCGAAGTTGGTTCGCAAATTCGACTATCAGAATTCCGTTTTTAGTAACGAGTCCAATTAACATGACGGTTCCAATTTGACTAAATATATTCCATGTTTGTCCAAACAACCAAAGCGAGAATAACGCTCCAGCTACCGCCATTGGTACAGTTAGAATTATGATAAATGGGTCAATAAAACTTTCAAATTGTGCGGCTAAAATCAAATAAATTAATAATAATGCCAATCCGAAAGCGAAAGAAGTATTCGAACTACTTTCTACGAAGTCACGCGATTCTCCACCTAAATCAGTTGTAAAAGAATCGTCTAATACTTTTTCTTTGATTTCGTCCATCGCATTGATACCATCAATCATACTTTTTCCTGGTGCTAAACCAGCAGAAACAGTTGCCGACATATAGCGATTGTTATGGAATAATTGCGGTGGATTACTTTGTTCTTCAACCTCAACTACGTTGTCTAATTGGATTAATTCACCTGCTTTGTTTTTTACGAACATAGAGGTTAAGTCTAATGGAGCATCGCGGTCTTTTTCGTCAAATTGTCCAATCACTTGATATTGTTTACCATTTTGCATGAAATATCCAAAACGTTGCCCACTTAATGATAATTGCAATGTTTGTGCCACATCTAATATCGAAATACCTAAACTTTCTGCTTTTTCACGATTAATGGTTACGTTAATTTCAGGTTTATTGAATTTCAAATTCACATCGACATTGGAGAAAGTTTCGTTTTTACTCGCTTCTTCCATGAATTGCGGAATCTTCTCTCTTAATTTTTCAAAATTTGGAGCTTGAATAATGTACTGAATTGGCAAGCCACCACGTCTGTTAACTGAAATCGTTGGTTGTTCCGAAACGTTAACTTTGGCTTGTGGATATTTTTTGGTCCATTTGTTCAAGTCATCCACAATTTCTTTTTGCGATTTTTCACGTTCACTTGGATCAACCAATGCTAAACGAACTCTTCCTGCATTAACAGAAGACGACATAAAACCTGGTGAAGTGATTACCAATGCTACTTTCTTTTCTGGAATAGAATCGTTAATTAATTTGGATAAATCTTCCATAAAACGATCGGTATATTCGTATGTTGCACCTTCTGGAGTAGTTACACTAATAATTACTAAACTTCTATCATCGTAAGGAGCAGTTTCTTTAGGAAGAATGGCAAAAAACAATACAATCAATCCGATACAAACCCCGATAATTGGAAAACTCAACCATTTTCTTTTTAAGAAATTAGTTAATGCATTGGCATATCCAGTGTTTAAGCTTACGAAGAATGGTTCTGTAGCTTCATAAAATTTGGTTTTCTTTTGTTCGCCACCTTTCATCAAATAAGCATTTAACATTGGCGTTAAAGTCAACGATACAAAGGCGGAAATCAGTACAGCAGCACCAATGACAACACCAAACTCTCGGAACAATCGTCCAACGAAACCTTCTAAGAAAATAATCGGTAAGAAAACGGCAGCTAATGTTACCGAAATCGAAATTACTGCAAAAAATATTTCGTTAGAACCTTTAATAGCTGCTTCGATTGGTGACATGCCTTCCTCAACTTTTTTGAAGATGTTTTCGGTTACTACAATTCCGTCGTCAACCACTAATCCTGTGGCTAAAACGATAGCTAGTAGAGTTAATACATTGATTGAGAATCCACACAAATACATGATGAAAAACGTAGCAATCAACGAAACTGGAATATCAATTAAAGGTCGGAATGCAATAGACCAATCTCTGAAGAACAAAAAGATGATGATGATTACTAAAATAACCGAAATGGCTAATGTTTCCGCTACCTCAACAACTGATTTTTTAATGAAAATAGTATTATCCAAAGCAATATCTAATTTGATGTCACTCGGTAAATCTTTCTTTAATTTATGAACTTCGGCATAAAATTGTTCGGCAATTTCTAAGTAATTCGTTCCAGGTTGTGGAATAATAGCCACAGCCACCATTGGATTTCCTGATTCGGTAAACTTGGTTTCTAAATTTTCGGAAGCCAAAACAGCATAACCAATATCACTTAAACGTACGGTTTTATTGGCATCCGCTAAAATGATAATATCGTTGAATTCTTTTTCGGTTGAAAGATTTCCAAGTGTTTTTACCATTAATTCGGTATTGGCACCTGTTAATTTTCCCGAAGGCAATTCTACATTTTGTTTGTCCAAAGCATTTCGAACATCAGCAACTGTGATTCCGTAAGCGTTTAATTTGATTGGATCCATCCAAATACGCATCGAATAACGTTTTTGTCCCCAAATTTGCACGCTACTCACACCAGGAATCGTTTGAATTCTCTCGGAAATTACGTTTTCAGCATAATCACTTAACTCTAACGCATTTCTAGTTTGACTTTGAACGGTCATCGAAATAATCGCATCAGAATCGGCATCAGCTTTAGCAACTACTGGAGGTGCATCAATATCTTGCGGTAAACTTCTAACGGCTTGCGATACTTTATCACGAACGTCGTTAGCTGCTTCTTCCAGGTTTTTCTCTAATTTGAATTCGACTGTAATATTACTCGAACCTTGGTTACTCGAAGACGTAATGTTTCGAATTCCATCAATCGAATTAATAGCTTTTTCAAGTGGTTCGGTAATTTGTGATTCTATAATATCGGCATTTGCACCGGTGTAATTCGTTCGTACGTTAATTACGGCAGGATCAATCGATGGGAATTCGCGAACGCCCAAATAACTGAATCCTAAAATACCAAAAAGAATAATCAATAAGTTGATTACAATGGTAAATACAGGTCTTTTTATACTTAAAGTAGATAAACTCATTTGTAAGTAGGAAGTTATAAGTTATAAGTGGGAAGTTTTTCTTGTTTTACTTTCACTTTGATATCAGCTTCGTCTTTTAAAGCCATAACGCCAGAAGTTAGAATCGTATCTCCTGATTTTACGCCTTGTGTAACGATTACATCTTTATCAGTTCTGGCGATGGTTTCAATTTTTACTTCTTTTGCTTTTCCGTTGTTGGCAATATAAACTACTTTTCCGTCTTGAACAGGAACAACCGCTTCCGAAGGAATTTGAATAGCACCTTTGATATTTTTTAGAGGAAGTTCGATAGTTGCAAAAGTTCCAGCCAATAATTTTCCATTCGAATTTTCGGCAATGGCTCTGATTTTTAAGGTTCGAGTAGATGTTTCAATTTCAGGTTCGATGGCGTAAATTTTTGCTGTGAACTTTTCAGGATTATTTGGAATCGTGAATTGAATCGTTGTGTTGTTTTCCACTTCCGAAGCATATTTTTCAGGAATTGAGAAACTAATTTTTACTTGATTTGCACTAACCAATTTGGTGATTAGAGTTGTAGGAGTTACATAAGTTCCAGGAGAAATGTTGCGTAAACCAATTTTTCCCGAAAATGGTGCTCTAATAGTTGTTTTAGCAATTTGCGCTTGAATCAATTGTGTTTGTGCTTTTAGACTTCTGTATTCAGCACTTGCAATATCATATTCTTCTTGAGAAATCGCTTCTTTTTGAAGTAGTAATTTAGCTCTTCTTTCGTTTTCTGAAGCAAGTCCTTGTTTTGTTATAGCTTGTGATAATTGCGCTCTTAATTCTATATCATTCACTTTCAATAAAACCTGACCTTTACTCACGTTAGTTCCTTCGGTAAAATAGATTTTTTCTACAATTCCAGAAACTTCGCTTCTAATTTCTAAATTTTCGTTAGCTTCAATAGAACCAGAAAGTGAAATGGTATTAGCAAAATTAGTTTCAGAAACTACAATGGCATCCACCATCATTGGAGTTTTTTTATCTCCTTTTCCGCCACCTTTTTCAGATTCGGAACTGTTTTTTGTAATTCTATATCCAATTAAACCAACAAGAGTTAAAGTAATTAGCGTGATGCTTATAGTTTTTATTTTCATAATATGATATGCTTCTTAATGATACAGCTACAAAGTTAAGTTTTACAAAATAATTACAACTTTAACTTATCATTTATTTAACATTGTTGTAGATACAAATGTTTTAAAAATTTGAGATTTATTTAAAAAAGTTACGAAATAGGTGTTGAAATTTACTTTTTGTTATAATTTTCTACACTTCATTACATTAAATGAAATTTAGCTAATGTAATTCCAAATCGTTTTCTTTTTGCTTAACTCAATAAATGCTTCTCGAAGTTTTGCATGTTCAGGTTTTTCCATTGGAGCATCATCTTTTAGCAATTTGATAGCGTGATGACGCGCCAATTGTAAAATTTCTTTATCTCTTACCAAATCCGCAATTTGAAGATTTAAAACACCACTTTGTTGTTTCCCCATAATATCTCCTGGACCTCGCAATTTTAAATCGACTTCCGAAATTTCAAAACCATCATTCGTACGAGCCATAGTTTCCATTCGGATTTTACTATCGTTACTGAGTTTGTGACTCGTCATTAAGATGCAATAACTTTGTTCGGCACCACGTCCTACACGTCCACGTAACTGATGTAATTGCGATAAACCAAAACGTTCTGCACTTTCAAT
>RXJZ01000250.1 GCA_003963025.1 Flavobacteriaceae bacterium | reverse complement strand
TTACTATTAGTGGAACTCCTTCTGCTAATTTTTCTTATACAATTTCAACTGTTAACGGTTGTGGAAGTGTAACTTTAAATGGAAGTGTTTCCATTTCTTCTAATGCTACTTTAACTCTTGATTCGGGTAACAACAATCAAAATATTTGCTCTGGAAATCCTATTGCTCCTATTCAATATACTTTTGGTGGTGGTGCAACTAGCGTGAATGTAACTGGATTACCAACTGGTGTTACGGCTACAACTTCTGGAAATACAGTTACTATTAGCGGAACTCCTTCTGCTAGCTTTTCTTATACCATTGCCACTGTTAACGGCTGTGGCGGTACCTCTTTAAGCGGAAGTATTTCTTTAAATAACTATATTACTCCAACCTTTACTCCTATACTTCCCATGTGTGCAGGAGCCACTTCATCTCCACTGCCATTAGTTTCTAACGAGGGTATAACAGGAATTTGGACACCTGCTTTCAACAATAATACTTCGACCAATTATACATTTATTCCTGATCCAGCTCAATGTGCCCTTACTGCTCAGATGACTGTTCAAATTTTTCCTATACCAACAGTAATTGCAACAAATTTAGCGCCTAGTTTCTGTTCAGGCGGTACAACCAATATTCAACTAAGCAGTAATGTTTCAGGAGCTACATTTTCATGGACTGTAACTGGCGGAAATGTTATTGGAGCTGATGGTGATACAGGAAATTCTATTAATCAATTATTAAGTGTTAGTTCTGGCACAACTTCAACTGTTGAAGTAACTTACACAATAATAGCTGAGGCAAATGGATGTGCAGGACCTCCTGTAGAAGTTAAGGTTCAAGTTACTCCAATTCCTGATTTGCAAATAGCAACTGGAACAAACCCTATCTGTTCTGGAGAAACCACATCGATATCTTTTTCTGGTTCGGTTCCTAGAACTGTATTTCATTGGGTGATTACAGGTATTTCAGGTATTACAGGAGCATCAAATGGATCAGGAACAAGTATTCAACAAGCATTAAGTACTACAGGATCTTCACAAGGAAGTGTAACCTATGAAATTACGCCTACATTGAATGGATGTATTGGACCTTCTCAATCAATTACTGTTTTAGTTAATCCAAGACCAGAAATGTTTACAAATTCAACACATCCAGATATCTGTAGTGGAGATTTAACCAATATTAGTATTGGAACATTCAATAACAATACGGTTTTAACATGGACAGTAAATCCGGTAGGAGTTAATGGGGCTTCATCTGGAAGCAATACTGGATTATCTACAACTATAATTCAAGAATTAACTACTTCTGGAAACGCTCAAGGTTATGTTGATTACACAATAACACCTAGCTTAGCTGGTTGTGATGGAACATCATTTACTGTTAGGGTTTACGTTAATCCTCTTCCTGAACCAAAACTAGTAGACGGAGCTATTTGTGTTGATGCATCTGGCATTCCATTTCAAACCTATACTTTAGATTCGGGATTAGATAATGCGACATATGATTTTATTTGGTATTTTAATGGAGTAGCTATACCGAACACAAACAATGCAACCTATACTGCAAATGAAGTTGGAGTATATGGTGTTGTAGCAACTAATAGCACAACAAATTGTCACTCTAGTAACGGCACCAATATGGTCATTGCTAATGTAATATCAGTTACTCCAGCTACAAGTTTAACCTATACGCAAAGCAATTATTTTAGTGGAAATGCAACGGTAATTATCAATATAACGGGAGGTACAGGTACATTAATGTACTCTTTAGATGATGGCACATTTCAGACTTCTAACATCTTTACAAATTTAAGTGCAGGATTGCATACCATAACCGTAATAGATACTCAAGGATGTACACATTTTACGCAAGACATCTTTATTATTGAATATCCTCAATATTTTACACCTAATGGTGATGGGTATAACGATACTTGGTTTATTTCTGGACTAAAAAATACTGACCTAATAAGTATTTTTGATAGATATGGAAAACTCATCAAACAATTAAGAGGGGAAGAATTTTGGGATGGTACTTATAACCAACAACAACTTCCTTCAACCGATTACTGGTTCACTGTTGATTACCTTGAGAACGGAGTTAAAAAACTATTCAAAGCGCATTTTGCTATGAAACGATAATATAGAAAAGAGTTAGTTTATACTAACTCTTTTTTTTATTTTTAAATCACTTCTCCAATTTTTGTAGTAATTTTGCCCAATCTCTCTACAACTATAAAAATGGAAAACTCAAAAAAAACATTACTCCTTAAAATTCTCAAAGTAACGGGAATCACTTTTATTATTTCATTATTACTACTCGTAATATTACCCATTGTTTTTGCTGATACCATTACAGAAAAAGTAAAAATATTGGCCAATAAAAATCTAGAGGGCGAATTAAATTTCAACGAATCAGAATTGTCATTTTTCAAACATTTCCCTTCTTTAACATTGACCTTGCACGAATTAAATCTTAATGGTTCAAAACCTTATAAAAATGAATCGTTAGTTGCTGCAAAAGAAATAAGTTTTGGTATCGACGTTTGGTCGGTAGTTTTTGGCAATCAGACTGAAATTGAAGAAATCTATCTAGAAGAAGCAAAAATCAACGTTTTGGTCAATCAAAAAGGAGAAGCTAATTACAACATCTATAAATCGAATTCTAAAGACACGACAACTTCATCTGAAAGTGCCTCTTTAAAATTAGAAAACATTCAAATCAATAATAGTCAGTTGGTTTATAACGATAAGTCAACCAAAATTCTTATCGAAGCAAAAGGTTTTAACTATAAAGGAAAAGGTGATTTATTGAAATCCAATTTTAGCTTAAAAACATCTGCCAGAATTGATAGTTTGAGTTTTACTTATGACAAAAGTGAATACTTAAAAAACAAAAAAGTAAAAGCGGATTTAATTACAAAAATCAACACCAATTCACTTTCTTTTATTTTTGAGAAAAACGATTTGGTCATCAATAAATTACCCGTTGAATTTACAGGTTTCTTTGATTTCTTGAAAAACGGTTATCAAATGGATTTCAAATTAAAAACTGAAGATAGCGATTTAGATGATTTATTCACTGCTTTACCTGCCGAATATGTTTCTTGGATGACCGAAACTAAAATGAAGGGAACAACCTCCGCTTTCTTAACTTTAAAAGGAAAATATATTGCTTCTGAGAATTTAAGTCCGGAAGTGAATTTCAACATCAAAGTAAGAGATGGCTACGTAAAACATGAAAAAGCGCCTTATCCCGTTGAGAATATTTTCTTGAATTTAGATACTAAACTTCCAAATTTAGACATCAATCAACTAAAAATACGATTAGATTCGTTATATTTTGATGTAAATAAAAACAAATTAAGTGCGATTTTAATTTCCGATGGTTTTGGAGAACAACTTAAAATTGATTCAAAAGTAAAATCAAAATTAGATTTGGCGTTTTTGAGTAATGCGCTTCAAATTCCGAATTTTAAATTAGCAGGAAGTTTAGATGCCGATATCGTTTCCAAAGGAGATTATATTAAAAAAGATAAAAAATTCCCTGTAACTAAAGGAAAATTTGAATTTACTAACGGATTCATTCAAACCACTTATTATCCAAAACCGATTCAAAATATTAATTTAAAAGCGAACTTAAACAGTCCAACAGGTGATTTTAAAGACGCTTCTTTTATTCTTTCTCCAGCTAATTTCACTTTTGAAGGCGAACCCTTTAACTTAAATGCTTCATTTAAAAATTTCGATGATATCAATTACGATGTAAAAGCAAAAGGAACATTAAACGTTGCTCGAATTTATAAAGTTTTCTCCCAAAAAGGACTAGATATAGATGGTTTCATAAAAGCTGATTTGAGCTTGGCTGGAAAACAAAGCGACGCTTCAAATGGAAGAATTGCCAACTTAAAAAACAGAGGAACTCTTGAAGTAAAAAACATCAAAACTACAAGTGATTATTTGGCAAAACCCTTCTTAATCGAAAACGGATTGTTTACTTTCAATCAAGATAAAATGAACTTTTCTAATTTCAATGGAAAATACGGCTCATCCGATATTACCATGAATGGAAATTTAGAAAATGTTATCAACTTTGTCCTTTCAGAAAATCAAATTTTAAAAGGAAACTTCAGTCTAACATCGAATTATTTGAATGTTAACGAATTTATTCCAACCACAACTTATGAAACCGAAGATGAAACAGAAAAAACAGAAGCTGTAGGAGTAATTCAAATTCCAACGAATTTAAATGTTTCCATCCAAACTAATGCTGTAAAAACGCAATATGACGACGTTACCATTGAAAATTTAAAAGGAAATTTAGTCATTCAAAACGGTAGTTTACAACTTTCAAATAGCAGCTTAGGTATCATTGGTGCTACTGCTAAAATGGATGCTTTTTATAAAAACGAAGGCACACAAAAAGCGTATTTTGATTATAAAATCAATGCTTCCGAATTTGATATTAAACGCGCTTACAACGAAATCAAAATGTTTCGAGAAATCGTAACTGCGGCAGAAAGTGCAGAAGGAATTGTAGGTTTGAATTATTCGATAAAAGGTGTTTTAAACAATCAAATGGCACCTGTAATGCCCTCTTTAGAAGGAAGTGGAACGCTTTCTGTTAAAAAAGTAAAAATGAAAGGCTTTAAATTACTGAATGTCGTTTCGGCTAAAACCGAAAATCCAGATATTAAAGATCCTGATATTTCGAAGGTGGATATCAAATCAACCATTAAAAACAACATTGTAACCATTGAACGTTTCAAATTCAAAGTAGCTGGTTTTAGATTACGATTTGAAGGACAAACGAGTTTAGACGGAAAATTAAACTTGAAAATGCGTATCGGATTACCACCGCTGGGCATCATCGGAATTCCGATTAAAGTATTGGGAACACAAGAAAATCCAGACATCAAATTAGGAAGAAAATCAGAAGATTTGGAAGAAACGGAATATGTTGATGGTGTAACGCCTATTAATACGACGGTTCCTGCAACCACCACTCCTACTCCAACCATTCAGAATGAGAGTGTCCCTAAAATTGAACCAGCCGTTCCTGTTGAAAAAACAGAATAGTACTATCCTATTTAGTTGTATCAAATTCTCAAAATGTTTTCCTTCTTTGTGAAAAAATCGTAATTTTACGTCAAACATCACAAGTAAAATTATGGAAACGCATTTTGAAAGTAATCCACTGATTGACAGATTACCAAAACATTTAAAACAATTCATCAAGCCACAAGTTTATGATGATTATACGCCTATTAACCAAGCCGTTTGGCGCTATGTTATGCGTAAAAATGTAGATTACCTTTCAAAAGTTGCTCATAGTTCGTATTTAGAAGGCTTACAAAAAACAGGTTTGGAAATTGATAATATTCCCAACATGTATGGTATGAACCGAATTTTAAAAGAAATCGGTTGGGCTGCAGTTGCCGTTGATGGATTCATTCCGCCTAATGCGTTCATGGAATTTCAAGCGTATAATGTGTTGGTAATTGCTTGTGATATTCGCCAGTTAGAGCATATTGAATACACTCCAGCTCCCGATATCATTCACGAAGGCGCAGGTCACG
>RXJZ01000280.1:11000-15360 GCA_003963025.1 Flavobacteriaceae bacterium | reverse complement strand
GATTGAAAACGGACTCAAAGTAGCAACTCCTTTGTTTGTTGTAGTCGCTATTGTAGAATTTACCGACTTATTATTCGCAATTGACAGTATTCCAGCTATTTTTGCTATTGCTCCAGATGATCCATTTATTCTTTACACATCGAATATTTTTGCGATTTTAGGATTGCGTTCGTTGTATTTCCTTTTAGCGAACTTCATGTACATGTTCAGTAAATTGAAATATGGATTAGGATTCATCTTAGCTTTCATCGGAACTAAAATGATTATAGCGCCATTTTATCATGTAGAAACCTCGTTTTCTTTAATGGTAGTAGGCGGTACTCTTTTATTATCTGTAATCGCTTCTTTGGTGTTTCCTGATAAGGATTAAATATTTGAACACAATATAAAACCGCAGATTCGCAGATTAATAGTTTAAATCTGCGAATCTGTGGTTAATTTTTTGCTTTTACTTTATCGTAATCTCATCTATAAAAATAAAGGCATCGCCACCCGCACCTTGATGCCATTCTGGTAATTTGCCGAAGTTTTTTGCGATTACTTTTACGTAACGTGCTGTTTTACCTTTAGTTTCGTTTGAAGTGAAATTTAGAATTGTATTTTCTTCTAATTTTGGATCTAACGTATTGTTTACCGAACCAAAATGAATAAAGTTTACATTATCTTCTGAAATATAATAATCAACTTTCGTTGGCATTAAAATCCATGAACGTGAGTCTTGTAAAAAGCGAGCTGAAATTTCTTTTACTGATTTCACTTCTTTTAAATCCACCACCGCTTCAAAATCCTGACTTTGGTAGCCTTGCCAATCGCCTTTTCTCCAGTTCTCCGTTCCTAAAATACCATCTAACAACCCTTCTGGACCACCGGCATGATATTGCGGATTGTAAACTGATTTGATGGTGATGCTGTAGTTGTTTGGTTTTTTAAAGAAAGTTGCGGAAATAGTATTGCTTTTTTGTCCATTTCTTTCAATATAAGCAAATACATTTGTTGTTAAATCAATTACAAATGGTTTAGTGTATTTTACAAATATTATATCATCTAATTTTGAAGTTGCATCATTTGTAGAGTAAAAAATCACATCATTTGAATTTTGAGATTTCAATTCGATTTTCAAATTGTCTTTAAACGCTTTGCTTTCCGCTTGAATTACGGGAACTGGAATGATTAATTGATATGAAGGATTTTCGGCATCTTCTCTTCCAAATTGCGGCAAAATACCTCTAGCATCGGGTAAATGAAGGTAATTTGGTTTAGCACCATCAATACTAACTTTTGCATCTAAAAAAGGTTCATTTATTTCCCATTTCGGAATTCCTGGTGTCACTGAATAAATTCCCATCGAACTCAACACATACCAAGCACTCATTTGACCACAATCTTCGTTTCCAATTAAACCATCTGGCGTATTGGTATAAAAATTATCTAAAATATACTTGACTTTTGCATTCGTTTTTTCCGGTTTTCCAACGTAATTGTACAAATATGCCATGTGATGACTTGGTTCGTTTCCGTGCGCATATTGTCCAATTAAACCTGTAACATCGACTTGTTCTCTCCCCGTTGTTTTGCTTTCACTGTTGAACATTTCATCTAGTTTAGCTTCAAACTTTTCCTCTCCGCCATAAGCTTGAATCATGCCTTCAATATCTTGTGGTACGAAAAACGAATATTGCCACGAATTACCTTCGGTAAAATTATTGTTGACTTCTCTTGGGTCGAAAGGTTTGTCCCAACCACCATTTTTCTTTGGACGCATGAAACCTGTTTCCCAATCAAAAATGTTTTTCCAATTTTGAGAACGCTTCATGAAATATTGGTAATCTTCTTGCTTTTTTAAAATTTGAGCCATTTGGGCAATACACCAATCATCATAAGCATATTCTAGGGTTTTGGAAACGCTTTCGTGTTCGTCATCAATCGAAATAAAACCGTTTTTCTTGTACGCATCCAAACCTAAAACATCGCGCATCGCAGACGCTTTACTGGCTTCAAAAGCTTTTTCGTAATCAAAACCTTTTATTCCTTTTGCCATTGCATCGGCAATAACAGAAACCGAATGATAGCCAATCATACAATCGGTTTCATTAGACGCTAATTCCCAAACGGGTAATCTGCCGCCTTGTTCATATTGTTTAATAAAGGTATTGATGTAATCGGCAGTACGTTTCTTGTCGATTAACGTGTACAACGGATGCGCCGCTCTAAACGTGTCCCAAAGCGAGAACACTGTGTAATAATCAAATCCTTCTGCAACATGAATTTGGTTGTCTCTACCACGATATTTCCCGTCTAAATCTTGCGCAATGTTTGGTTGCATCATCGTGTGATATAACGCTGTGTAGAAAATCGCTAACTTATTTTTATCATCAGAAGTGACTTCAATTTTTGATAATTCTTTGTTCCAAAGCGCAATAGCTGCTTTATGTACTTTATCGAAATCCCAATGTTTGATTTCGGAACTGTTTAATTTAGCACCTTCGTAACTCGTTGGAGAAAGCGATACTTTTACGAGAATTTTTTCTCCTTTTTTGACTTGTTTGGAGAAGCTCAATGCTAATGTTTGTATATCTAAATCATTTGAATTTTTAATTCCTTTTGAATTCATCATTGGAACATTAAATTCAATCCTTGCATAAACATATTGATCTCGTGCCCAAGCTTCACTTCTTCTTAAAACCTCAATTGTTTTTGAATCCACAAATCGGATTTCACCTTCCAAAAGTTTATCTCGGTGTCTTAAATCCAAAATTATATTCGCTTGACCAGATTTATTAAACGTATATTCATGAAAACCAACACGGGTTGAAGTGGTTAAACGCACATCGATATTGTGTTTGTCTAATTTCACAGCGTAAAATCCAGCGGAAGCTTTTTCATTGGAATGTGAAAAAGTAGAAGAGTACACTTTATTATCAAACGAAGGTTCTCCCATAGTCGGCATCAACATGATATCGCCATAATCGGAAACACCGGTTCCGTTCAAATGCGTGTGCGAAAATCCGTAAATCACATTATCGGAATAATGATAACCGCCACAACCATCCCAACTACCATCGATTCTAGTGTCAGGAGAAAGTTGGACCATTCCGTAAGGTACGGTAGCGCCAGGAAAAGTATGTCCGTGACCGCCTGTTCCAATAAATGGGTTGACGTGTTTGGTGTAATCTTGTGCAAAACCAAAAGTGGCTACAAATAATACGAGAAAAAGGATTTTCTTCATTTTAAACTTTTTTCAAAGTATAAAATTGAGGAAAAAAAATTAGGAAAGCAATCTAAAGTATAAAATTATAAAACCGCAGATTCGCAGATTTAGTATTTAATCTGCGAATCTGCGGTAATTTTTTCAAATCTAATTCGCAAAAACGCCTCTTTTGTTGATAATTGGTAAATCGGCTGTAGCTTTTTCGTTGATGGTGTTTACTCGGAACACGAAGGTTTTATCGTATAATTGTCCGTTTGCGAAATACGATAACATGAATTCGTTATTCAATTGCAAGACATTGTTTTCTAACAATTCTACTTTAACAGCAGTTCTCGGTTCTACTTTGGCAAACGCATGACGGAATGTTCCTGTTTTGCGTTCTTCGCCATTGATTAAACCATATGCGCGTGAAACTACCATAGCCATTTCCAATAAATTATCGGTGTCGTTTACTAAGTAAGCGTACCAAGAATTTTCCATAAAATCGTCGTTCCATTCTTGAAAAGCTACAATGTGAACGCCTTCTACTTTTGGGATGATAATGTCTTTTTTCATTGAAACAGTATTAAGATTAAAGAATTAATTATTAAGACTTTATCTTAAATTATATACTCGATTTGAATTGCTCTAAGAAACGAACGTCATTTTCGTAAAACATACGGATATCACCAATCTGGTACAACAACATCGCAATACGTTCTACTCCCATTCCGAAAGCGAAACCGGTGTGTTCGTCTGGATTGATGCCGCAGTTTTTCAATACGTTTGGATCAACCATTCCACAACCACCAATTTCTAACCAACCGGTTCCTTTGGTGATTCTATAATCGGTTTCGGTTTTTAATCCCCAATAGATATCAATTTCAGCACTTGGTTCTGTAAATGGAAAATACGACGGACGTAAACGAATTTTCGATTTTCCGAACATTTCTTTTGTGAAATACAACAAGGTTTGTTTTAAATCGGCGAACGAAACGTCTTTGTCAATATACAAACCTTCCACTTGATGGAAAATACAATGCGAACGCGAAGAAACAGCCTCGTTACGAAATACTCTTCCTGGAGAAATCGTACGAATTGGCGGTTTGTTGTTTTCCATATAACGCACTTGAACCGACGAAGTGTGTGTTCTCAACAAAACATCTGGATTAG
>RXJZ01000280.1:5582-10950 GCA_003963025.1 Flavobacteriaceae bacterium | reverse complement strand
GCCGTAAATTCCTTTTGCTTCTTCTTTATTTTCTAAAGCGTCTTGAATGGTTTTTACCTTTTCTTCCGCCGATGTTTTCAATTCGTTGATTACTTGACCAAATTCTTTCTTTTGTTCGTTTGGAACATTTTTGAATTCGGCAAAAAAGTCTTTCAACAAGCCTTTACTTCCTAAATATTTAATTCGGAAGGCTTCTAATTGTTCTTTATTATCGGTTTGAAAAGCTTTTACTTCTTCAATATGGGCTTTAATCGTTTCTGTCATCGCTCGTTGTATAAAGGTGCAAATTTAGTTATTTTTAGTGATTAGTGAAAAGTGATTAGTAATTAGTTTTAATCAATCAATTCTTTCTCTAAAAAGTAGCTTACAATTGCTTCTTTCATTAACACGGCTTGTTCGCCTGCTTTTAGTGGTGGCAATTCTTCTTTTACTTTGTAATGGGGCCAACCATCGTTGTCGAAATATTCAAATTCGTAGTAACCATAAGGTTCTAATAAACGGCAAATGGCGATATGCATCAGGTTTACTTTTTCATCTTTTTTGAAAGTAGCGTGAATTTTTCCTAATTCTTGCACACCAATTAAGTAGATGATTCCTTCTAAATCAAGGGTTTCACCATCTGCGAATTTATTTGATAATATAGTGACAACGCTTTCCCAACGCTGTTTTAATTGTTCGTCTCTTGACATGTTTTTGGGTTTAAGGTGATGGGTGATGGGTGATGGGTTCCTATGACCTATTACCGATAACCAATTACCAAATTTTATGCAAAGATAACAACAGAAAACCACTTTCAACAATTCTTTTATCTTTGTTCTTTATTCTATATTCTTTCGGATGAGTTTTATTGATATTGTTTTTGCGGTTTTATTGGGTTTTGCGGTTTATAAAGGATTGAAAAACGGGCTTTTTGTGGAAGTCGCTTCATTTATAGCTTTGATTTTAGGAATTTATTTAGCGATTAAATTTTCAAATTTAGTAGGTGCTATTTTTACTGGATTTGCACCAAATTGGAATCCGAAATACATTGAAATAACCGCTTTTATCATAACGTTTTTACTAGTGGTGATTGGAATTCACTTAAGCGCAAAAATTCTAACCAAATTAGTGGATTTTGCTTTTTTAGGTTGGATTAACAAATTAGCTGGTGTAGTTTTTAGCTTATTGAAAACGATTTTAGCGTTGAGTGTGGTGCTGTTTATTTTTGAGAAAATCAACATCAACAACATGCTGATTTCAAAAGAAACACAAGAGAACTCCATTTTTTATAATCCAATTCAGCATATTTCAAAAGCGATTTATCCTACGATTGAAGGCTGGTATGAAGAGTTGAAAAAAGAAGTTAAGAGTGAGGAATAAAAGCTTCGACAAGCTCAGCCTGACAAGTCTAAATTCTGAACACTTTCAACTGAACACTGAACACTACTCCTTTACTTCCTTAATCGCTTCTTTGTCAATCCAAGCTTTAGTTTTGTCGGTTAGTTCTACTTGTTTCCAGTTGCCTAATTCTTCTAAAACGAAAACTTTTGTGCCTTCGTGAAGCGTTACTACATCTTCCGAACTGTTTTTTGGTTCAGCTTTCAAAGTGGTTGATTCTGCAAAAACGATGGCTGGATTGTAATTCGCATCAAATTTCTTTTGTAAAAAAGCAGAGAAAACAGTTACGCCAATTCCGATTAAAAGCAACAAAAACAAACTGAAAAAAGTGCGTTTTAGCAATACGGTATTTCCAAAATAATAGCCTAAAAAGGAAAGCAAACTTAGGAAAGCAATAATAACCGCGATCCAAGCCCAAGTATCATAATGAAATGTACCGGTAAACTCTTTTACCATTTTCTTAAAACCGACTTCTGGAAGGATTTTAATATCGTCTATAGCCATTTTTTGGGCAAATGATAGATTGGTTTGTATAGCTTCGTCATCTGGGTTTAAAAGCAATGCTTTTTCGTAATTGTAAATCGATGGCGCTACTTTTCCAAGTTTGTAATAACAATTCGCAATATTAAAATATAAATCAGCCGATTCGTTGCCTTGATTGGCAATGTTTTCGAAAGATTGCAACGCTTGTTCGTAATCGCCTTTGTTGTATAAATCGTTTGCTTTTTTAAAGGTAGCATCGATGGATTCACTTGCTAAGGCGAATTGAAATGTGAGTATGAAAAGGAGAATGTATTTCTTCATAATTTTTATAATTAACCCAACTTAAATCTTTATCAATCATTTTTGAGATGCTGAAACGAGTTCAGCATGACAAGTTCACTTTTTTGGTTATTTAATTTGTTTTTCAAGTTCAGAAATTCGTTCCACAGCTCGTTCAAAATCATTTGTCATGGCAATATCGGTTGCTGGAGCGTATCTTGCGAATTCGCAATCGTTCATTAACTCCATGAATTGAGAAATACTTTCTTCGGATGCGTTTCGTTGTTGTAATAATTCGATGATATTGTCTTTACTCATTTCAACCGTTTCGATATGTAATTTGGCTTTTAAGAAATTGTGTAATGCTTTTTCCATTGCCATATAAAACGGTACTTTGTCGCCCATTTGTTTTTTGGCTTCCGATAAATATTTCTTTACTAATTTGTTGTTTTGTCTTATTCTATTTCCAACTACATCGGCATCTTTAGCTTCTTTTTGTTTTCTAGCAATCATCACAATTGGAATTAGTAAAAGTGGCGCTAACAACAAACTATAAAACATTCCCGAACCTAAGAAAACTTCTCTCGATTTAGAAACGAATTCGGTTTTCAACTTATTGAATTGGAATACTTCTTTTTTCTGAATGGTTTGTTTGTTTGTACTTGGAGCGTTAGCTACAACGGTTCCATCACCTTCTGCTACATCGATTATGATTTCTTTTGATGTGATAGTTTTATAGGATTTACTTCCTAAATCGTAATATGAAAACTCCATCGGCTTGATGGTATATTTTCCTTTAAACTGAGGAATAATCGTGTATTTGTCTGAAATTTTTCCAACCATACCCGTTAATGGCGTTTGCACATTTTCGGCATGAGAAGGTTCATACATTTCTAAAGCGCTTGGCACAACTGGTTTTGGTAAGGTAAATAATTTTAAATTTCCTTTACCAGAAACACTAACTTCTAAATCAAAAGATTCTCCTGCTTTTAAAGCCGTTTTGGATGGAGTTACTTTGAAGTCAAAATTCCCAACAGCACCTGTAAAACTCTCCGGTTTTCCTTTCTCTGGAAGCGGTTTTACATTGATAATTTGATTTCCTGTTGATAATGATTTTTGAATCACACGCATTTCGTATTCTCCAAACCAATCACGACGACCTGTTGGCACCTCAGCATCTAAATCGATTTTGAAAGGTTCTATACTTTTAGCGCCCGATTCTAATGGATACAAAATTACTTTTCGAAGCACTACCATACTAAAATCTTTTCCATTGTACTTTCCACGCTCTGCACGCAATTGCTTCATGTCGATATACTGACTCCAGAAATCATTGTATTTTGGTGCTTTGAAATTTCTGAAATTCCCAACAGTTGAACGAGGTTCAAAATACAACTTGTAAACTACTGTAACAGGTTCGTTTACAAACGGATTTTTTGTAGATAATTCGGCTACCAAATGAATTCCTTCGCCATAATTCACATTCGTTGGTTGTTGGCCAGGATAAGTTGGCATTTGGATAGGATCAGTAATTGTAATTTTTATCGGTGCTGATTTATAAACTGTTCCGTCATATTCAATTGAGGCAGCACCAATGGTAAAAGTTCCTTTTTTAGTGGGCGTTAAATAGTAAATGACTTGGGTTGAAATTTCTCGTTTTTGGTTCACTCTACCATTAATGATAGTGATTGAAGTTTGATTTCCTTTGTTAATAAAAGGTCCTTCTGTTTTAAATCCAGAAAATTTTGGCGGTTCAAAATTATCTCCTTCGTTATTGATGGAAAAAACCAATTGGATGCGCTCGTTTAATCCATAAGAACTTCTTTCTGTTTGTGCTTCAAATTTTACTTGAGCGGAAACAGCGTTGTAAAAAAACGATAAGAATAAAACTAAAAGTATCTTTTTCATGAATTACCAATCTTTTTCATTTGAAACCGGACGTGCTTTTACTTTCTTCGCATTCACTTTGTCCTGCACTTTCTTCTCTGCATTATTAACCGCATCTAAAATATTATCGATACGTTGTTTGTCGGCGCCACTTGGTTTTGGGTTTTCGTTTTTATCTTCTTTTTTCTCTCCGTTACCTTTACTTTGTTGGTTATCGCCTTGTTTGTCTTTGTTGTTCTGATCGTTTTTATCGGAATCTTTCTTATCGTTTCCTTTGTCGTTTTTACCGTCTTTATCTTTTGGCTGGGGTTTATTATCTTGACCTCCACCACCTTTGTTGTCTTTCTTGTTGTCTTTTGGAGGCGGATTGTCTTTATTTTTTCTTTTAGCTAATGCATAATTGTAACGGGTTTCTTCATCATTTGGATTATTTCGAAGAGCATTTTTGTAAGCATCTGCTGCTAAATCATATTTCTTTTCTAGCATGAAAGTGTTACCTAAATTATGATAAATTCGGTACTTTTCTTCTTTCGTTTTCGCATGTTCCAATGCTTGAATATATCGAATTTGCGCTTCACCTTGTTGGTTTTGACGATACACACTATTTCCTAAGTTATATCCAGCAGTTGCTTTTTTAGGTGATTTTTTTGATTCCGTTACACGAAAATCAGCTTCGGCATCAGCGTATTTCTTTTCTTTAAATGACTGATTTCCATTGTAAAGATTTTTGTCTTTTTCTTGTCCGAAAAGCAAAACACTATTCAATAATAGCACTATGTAAAGTATCTTACGCATGTTTCTTTTCATTAAATAAGTTCAACTTTTGCACCCATGCTGTTTTTTTCTCCAAAAGGAAAACATCAACTAACAATAATAAAAATCCTAAAGCTAAAAACCATTGATATTGTGATTCAAAATCAGCTATTTGTTGCGATTCGAATTCTGATTTTTCGATTTTATCTAACGACTTTTTCACTTCTTCTACCACATCTTTTGTAGTAGTTCCCACGATATATTTTGATTTTGTATTATCTGCAATTTTCTTTAAAACTTCTGGATATAACTTGGTAATTACCGTTTGTCCTTCTTGGTCTTTTTTATACGATGCAATAGTTCCTTTATCGTCACGTAAGGGAATTGGGCCGCCTTTTTCAGTTCCAACTCCAATTGTAATAATACGAACTCCTTTTTCTGTTGCTAATTCAACAGCATCATCTACTCCATCTCCGTGGTCTTCACCGTCAGAAACTAAGATGATCAACTTACTTGTATCTTTTACATCAAAGTAATCAACCGCTAATTGAATCGCATCGTTAAAAGCCGTTCCTTGCGAAGACACCAT
>RXJZ01000280.1:2744-5532 GCA_003963025.1 Flavobacteriaceae bacterium | reverse complement strand
TACTTTTTGAAATGTCTACTGCAAACACAATATCAATTCCTTGACGCTTTACGGTTTCCATTTTCGTTCCCATTTTTGGGTTCACCAAAGCAATAATTATACACGCTAATGCCAATAATAAAACACCTAATTTCAAAGCAGGTTTAAAGCTTGATTTTCCAGGTGCTAATTGATTAAACAATTCCAAATCGGCAAAAGCAGCTTGTCTTTTTCTTTTCCAAAACAAATTGAATAGAAAAAGTGCTACTATTACGGGTAATAGCGCTAATAAATAAAAATATATTGGACTTTCTAATTCAAACATTGTTTTTTTTTCTAAACGATTCCTCTAAAAACTGAATTTCGTAATAACACCTCAACACCTAACAACACAAACGCAATCAATACGAATGGCTTGTATTTCTCGTCGTAATTGTAGAATTTCTTCTCGTCAATTTCGGTGGTTTCTAACTTATTAATTTCGTCGTAAATAGCTTGTAATTTTTTGTTTGATGTTGCTCTAAAATACTTCGCATCGGTAGCTTTCGCAATTTCTTTCATTAAGCCTTCATCAATTTCTACAGGCATTCTTCTAAATACCAATTTACCATTCGCGTCTTTTGCAACTGGAAACATGGCTTGTCCATTTGTTCCAATTCCAATGGTATACACTTTGATGCCGTATTCTTTTGCAATTTCAGCAGCAGTTCTTGGGTCGATAGTTCCAGAATTGTTCACGCCATCCGTTAATAAAATGATGATTCTGCTTTTAGCTTTGCTGTCTTTAATTCGGTTGATAGCGGTGGCTAAACCAACACCAATTCCGGTTCCATCAGCAATAATGGAATCATCATATTCGATGGTTTTTAACGATTGTAAAATGATGGTTTTATCTGAAGTTACAGGCGTTCTCGTGTAACTTTCGCCTGCATAAACTACTAATCCAATTCTATCGTTAATTCTATCTTGCACAAATGTTGAAGCGACTTTTTTCAAAGCTTCTAGACGATTCGGTTTTAAATCGTTGGCCAACATACTACTCGAAACGTCAATTGCCATTACAATATCGATTCCTTTTGTGGTTTTCGATTTTGAGGTTACGTCAACACTTCTTGGTCTTGCTAAGGCTATGATAATAGAACTCAAAGCTAAAATTCGTAATATGTGTAAAAACGGTTTTGCTTTGGCTAAGAATGTTCGGTTTTGTTTGAAAGGTGCTAATGAACTCATTTTAACCGTTGCCGAAAGTTGGTTTCTTTTATAAAACAGCCAACTTATTGCAATTGGTAAAACCAAAAACAACCACAAAAATTCCGGATTTAAAAAGGTTACTTTTCCCATTATTTCTTGGCTTTTCTTAGTTCAATTGAATTCTGAATTTTCTCGATAATTTCCTTAGCATACTTGTCATCTTCTTTGTATATCATGAAAAACTCTTGCGCACCGCCAGGTTGTGATAACACCATTATATCGTATTCCATTTTTACATCTTCTTCTCTAACAGGGTCAAAAGCAGTAAATGTTCCGAATGCTTTTTTACCCGAAAGTCCTTTTACATTTTCGAATTCGCCCGTTTTTACGATAATATTTTTAGCTCCAAAATTTTCTAATTCTTTCAAATCCGCTTCCAATGCTAAATCTAAATCTATTTTAGTCGTGTCTTTATATGCATTTGTAATTAAAACTATAGAAAAATTGTCAATGATGCTTCCATACATAAAACGACTCGTTGCTTTTACGTTTTCTGGAAGGTTGTTTTGAATTTTTTCATCAACCGTTCGTTTTAAAACTTTTGGTGTTGAAATGATGATAGCGGGTTCTCCATATTCGGAAGTTATCCATTCTTTTTCCAATAATTCTTCAGTCGAATGTCCGATGTAATTGTCTTTGATAAAATCGAATCCTACTGTGTAAGCAAAAATTACAACAGAAGCCACCAATAAAAATGCCGAAATTCCGATAGAAATAACCAAACGTTTGAACTTTTGCTTTTGCATTTCTTTCTTACGAACTTCTTCAGCAAATAAAATTGCAGCTTGGTCTTCGGTTCTTGGCAAGGCTTTATCAATTACCAATAAGAATTTATCGATGATTTTTTTATCGGTTTCGATTTCGAAAGGTAATGGTTGTGATTTAGCAAATTTTACCAAATCTGAATTTTCCAATACTCTTTTGAATTTTTCCAATTCTTCACGATTGACAAACATTTTTTTATCGGCAATCGCCTTTTTCAAAGCTTCCATCAACTCACTTGAAGTGCTTTCCATGGCTGGAATATGGATAGATTCTTCAATATACGTTCTAGTGATATCGGTCATTTCAGAATAGTATTCTTTAACATCACCGCGTTGTACCAATTGTTTTTTATCTAAGTTTTGAAGATATGCAATCGCTTTTTCAATTGGCGAAGCGAAAAATTCTTCTTTTTGCTCTTTGTCTTTTTGTAATCGCTTGATGATGAAATATGAAGCAAATCCTGAAGCCACAATCAACACCAATAAAATCAGTAATTTCCACCATTCGCTCATTGGTTTTTCTTCGGTAGCGATGATATCTTTGATATCGTACATTTGTTGTTTCGTGGTATCGACTTTTACATCGTTTACCAAAATCGAAAGGGAATCGGTACGGAATTCTTTCTGGTTGATTTTTACCAATAGTTTCGGAATCACATAGCGTCCCGAATCAAATTGGGTTAATCCGTACTTTTTGATTAATTCGTATTGGTTGTCATTTTTTATGGTGTCAATTGGATAGGATTCTAATATTTCCAAAGCCCCAAAAAACTTTCCATCTGGGAAAAACACTT
>RXJZ01000280.1:1057-2694 GCA_003963025.1 Flavobacteriaceae bacterium | reverse complement strand
AATAAAGCAATATATAAGTAAAGTTTCTTTTTCATTTTTCTTAATTACGCGCTTTAAAATAACCTAATAATTTGGTTACATAGCTTTCATCCACTCTAGAACTAATCGATCCCGCTCCACATTTTGAAAAAATATCTTTGAAATAATTTACATTTTCACGATAGTATTTTTCGTAATCCATTCGCACTTTATTGGATGTGGTATCGACTAAAAGTGTTTCGCCTGTTTCGGCATCTAGCATATTTACGACACCAATATTTGGAATGCTTTCTTCTCTTTGGTCAAACACTCGGATTCCAGTTACATCATGACGTTTTGAAGCTATTTTCAACGTGTGTTCATAATCTTTCACCATGAAATCGGAAATTAAAAACACGATGGCTTTCTTTTTCAAAACGCTCGATAAATATTTCAAAGCTTGCGATAAATCGGTTTTTTTACTTTTTGATTCGAATTCGATTAACTCGCGAATGATTCGCAAAACGTGTGATTTTCCTTTTTTAGGTGGAATAAACAACTCGATTTGATCCGAAAATAAAAGCAAACCTATTTTATCATTATTTTGAGTCGCCGAAAACGCTAATGTGGCCGCAATTTCGGTAATCATATCGCGTTTTAACTGATTTTTTGTACCAAAACTTTCCGAACCCGAAATATCTACCATCAACATCATGGTTAATTCGCGCTCTTCTTCAAATACCTTTACGAAAGGTTCGTTGTATCGCGCGGTTACATTCCAATCGATAGCTCTTACGTCATCACCATATTGGTATTGGCGCACTTCTGAAAACGTCATCCCGCGCCCTTTAAAAGACGTGTGATATTCTCCCGAAAAGATGTGATCACTCAATCTTCGGGTTTTGATTTCTATTTTTCGAACTTTCTTTAGAATTTCTTTGGTATCCATTTTTATTAGTTGGCAGTCGCAGTTAACAGTCGCAGTTTAAGAACAGAATTATCTGAATACTGAGACTGAACACTGATAACTAAATTAAGGCACTTCAACTTCGTTAACAATTCTGCTAATAATGTCTTCTGTGGTTACATTTTCGGCTTCAGCTTCGTAGGTGATTCCGATTCTGTGACGTAATACATCGTACACAACCGCACGAACGTCTTCTGGAATTACATAACCTCTACGTTTGATGAAAGCGTAACATTTAGCAGCAGTTGCTAAGTTGATACTTCCACGTGGCGAAGCTCCGAAACTGATTAATGGTTTTAGACTTTCTAATTTATATTTTTCTGGATAACGCGTTGCGAAAATTAAATCTAAGATGTATTTCTCGATTTTCTCGTCCATGTACACTTCACGAACAGCTTCTTGCGCTCTTAAAATTTGCTCTAACGAAACCACTTGGTTTACTTTTTCAAAAGCACCTTTTAAGTTTTGACGAATTACATGTCGCTCTTCTTCCATTTTTGGATAATCGATAACCACTTTCAACATGAAACGGTCAACTTGTGCTTCTGGTAATGGATAAGTTCCTTCTTGGTCAACAGGATTTTGCGTTGCCATTACTAAGAACGGTTTGTCTAGCTTAAATGTTTCGTCACCAATGGTAACTTGCTTTTCTTGCATGGCTTCTAACAAGGCCGATTGCACTTTTGCAGGAGCACGGTTAATCTCATCCGCT
>RXJZ01000280.1:0-1007 GCA_003963025.1 Flavobacteriaceae bacterium | reverse complement strand
TCCAATAAAATATGTCCTTGACCTAACAAACCTATTAATAATCGCTCGACCATGTGTTTTTGACCTACGATTACCTTATTCATTTCCATTGTAAGTAAGTCTATAAAAGCACTTTCTCTTTCAATCTTTTCATTAATTGCTCTAATGTCTAAGGTTGATGTATTTTCTTCCATTTTATGTTTTTGTTTGACGCTGTGAAATTAACAACATTTTTTAACAGTGCAAATTGAATTTTTTTTTGCTTTTAACTTGTTAACATTGCGTTAAAAGTGAATAAAAAAGGATGATTTTATGAGTGTTTTATGATTCTATTTTATAATTTTAAGAAAAAATTTAAAATACAACAATTATGTCTATACAATTATCACCAATTATTGCCGGAGTTATGAATTGGGGTGTTTGGGATAAAAACCTAAATACCAATGAGTTTACTCACTTAATTAATTTATTCATAGAAAACGGAATTACTACTTTTGATCATGCCGATATTTATGGAGGTTATACCACTGAAGCTTCTTTTGGAAAAGCGCTTTCTGAAAGTAAAATAGAGCGTAAAAAAATTCAATTAATAACAAAATGCGGTATTCAGTATGTTACTGAAAAAAGACCTAATAATTCTGTTAAACATTACGAATATTCTAAAGAATACATTATTTGGTCAGCCGAAAATTCGTTGAAAAATTTACAAACCGATTATTTGGATGTTTTTTTACTCCACCGTCCAAGTCCTTTAATGCAAGCTGACGAAATTGCTGAAGCGGTTTCGAAATTAAAAGCAGATGGAAAAATTCTATCTTTTGGAGTATCAAACTTTACTCCATCGCAAACCGAGTTATTGCGACAAAAAACCGAAATTTCTTTTAATCAGGTACAGTTTTCTGCAACGTATCATGAAGCTATGTTAGACGGAAGTTTTGATTACATGCAAGTCCACAATATCAAACCTATGGCTTGGAATCCGTTAGGAACTGTTTTTAGAGAAAATACCGATCAAACCTTTAGATTGC
>RXJZ01000009.1 GCA_003963025.1 Flavobacteriaceae bacterium | reverse complement strand
TTTCCTTGCATGAATAAATTTACAAATTATATCGTTTTTATGCAAGTATTTGTATATTTGAGTTGTGCAACAAGCACAGCGGTTTGCTTCAATGGCTACTTCCGGATTTTCCTACGGAAAATCCGCTGCTCAATGGAATGTTTTGTTATATTTGTAGTGGCTTGGTGTTGGTTCGACGCCACTGAGAGCAAGCCACATAACGTTACCTGCAATATCTCATGAAACTGCAAAAAAATACTTTACTAAAAATACATTTGACATTAGTTATTTTTTTAATTATAAATTTCTTGTGCCAAACGAATTTTGACATTAGTCTTAATCGAAAATTATTATTTGGATTAAAGTTAATATTTTATGCTACGGGAATATTGTTATTTTTTAAAACTATAAAACCATTTCAAAAAATTTCAATTTACTTTTCCTTGTATTTAGTTTCTCCATTATTAATCTTTATTGGATGGATTGTAGATGGAATTTTTGGAGCAATATTGGGGTCAATTTTTTTATTCTTTTTTGCGCCGAGTGAAAATTTACAAAAAGTTGAAAACATAACTATATACAAAAAATTTGGAGGTTTACTAGGTAGATGCTGTGACTATGAATTTACTAAAGAAAAGCTTTTAATTTTTGAGCGTAAAGTTGCAGAATTGAATTTTGAAAATGTCAACTTTGATAAAGTACCAATGGAAATTAAAAATGATACTTTATATTTGAATTTTATACTGAAAGAATATGATGAAAAGGGAAATGTATTAGCAAATGATAGTATTGTAAAATTGAGTGTGAAATAAATACTGCTGGTAACAGCGGTTTGCTCCAATGGCTACTTCCGGATTTTCCTACGGAAAATCCGCTGATGAATGGAATGTTTTATTATATTTGTAATGGCTTGGTGTTGGTGCAACGCCACTGAGAGAACGTTAAAACCCAATCTAAAAAGTTGTCTATGGCTACTCGCCATTTTTAAAGTATAAAGAAAGAAATCCCAAGGGCTCACTCGGGAATTTTTATTTTATTTCTTTTACACCATTAATAAATAACCACTTCATGTAGATTTTTTCTCCATTGTGCGTTTTAATCGCTTGAAATTTTGGTGCTAATAATAACGCTACCATAAATGCCGTCATAGGAATCCAAAAACCATTTAAATGAGTAAATTCACCTACTATATATAATGTTGGCAAATAAATCACCACAAATCCTAAGAAGTTATATAAAAATGCTTTTACTTTTTTGCTCATTGTTTATAATGTTTAATTGTTGAACTGATAAATTGTAAAAATGACTTTTTACTTTTTACTTTTCTCTTTTCACTTTTTACTTTTCACTTAAATATTTCCCTTTTTTACTGCCTTCGTACATTTCGTATTTTACCAAACGGGCTTCTAACTTTCCATTGAAAAGTTTAATTTTTCTACTTGGTTTTAATCCTACGAATTTTAATGCTTCTAAATTTGCAGTAATAAACCAAGCATTGGTATTGGGATAATTTTGTTTTAAGGTATCTCCAATTTCTCTGTAAAAACGTTCCATATCAATATCCAAACGCTCTCCATAAGGCGGATTGAATACCATGTGTAGTGGTCCTTCGGTTTCTTTTTTTGAATCGAAGAAGTTTTCATTAGTAATCGTAATGTATTCGTCTAGATTAGCGTTTCTAACATTGTCTTTTGCTTTTGCAACCGCACTTGGTGCTTTATCGTACCCCTTAATTGTGTAATGAAATTCACGTGTTTTCTTTAGTAAGGATTCTAAAATATTATCAAACAATTCGGCATCCCAATCTTTCCATTTTTCAAAAGCAAATTCTTTTCGGTTAATATTCGCTGGAATATTACAAGCCATCATCGCTGCTTCCGCCAAAATTGTTCCCGAACCACACATTGGGTCCAAGAAATGACTTTTTCCTTCCCAACCTGATAAAATCAACATTCCGGCTGCTAACACTTCGTTGATAGGCGCAATATTCGTAGCCGAACGATACCCTCTATGATGCAACGAAGCTCCAGAAGAATCTAATGAAACCGTTACATTATCTCTATCAATATGTACGTGAATTTGTAAATCTGGGAAATCTTTATCGATGCTTGGACGCTTTCCGTTCAAATCTCTAAATTGATCTACAATCGCATCTTTGGTTTTCAAAGCCACAAACTGACTGTGGTTGAAGTTTTCAGAATGCAACGTAGTTTCTACTAAAAAGGTATTGTGTTCTGTTAAATAATCGGACCAATCTATCGCTCTGATGCCTTCATACAACGCTTTGTCGTTATGTGCTTTGAACGTTTTAATCGGTTTTAAGATTTTCAAAGCCGTACGAAGCGCCAAATTAGCCTTGTACATAAATCCTTTATCACCTTTAAAACTCACCACACGTGTACCGATTTCCACATGTTGCGCGCCAAGAATTTGCAATTCTTTAGCTAATATTTCTTCAAAACCAAAGAAGGTTTTGGCCGTCATTTTAAAATTTTCCATTCTACAAATTCAAGTTCAATTGCAAAAATCAATTGCAATCGTAATAATTAGGGTATTCTTGTGCAAAAATACATTAAATTTGCTACTTGAATGAAACGAAATCAGAATTAATGTCAGATAACAACAATAAATCACAATCCATGGGAAATCAACCTGCCTCAAACTGGTTTGAATCTTGGTTTGATACTAAATACTATCACATCTTATACAAGGAACGCAATGACGAAGAAGCGCAATTGTTGATGGACAATTTAACGCATTACTTAAACCTTCCAGAAGATGCTAAAATCCTAGATTTGGCTTGCGGAAAAGGACGTCATGCAATTTATTTGAATTCCTTAGGTTTTGATGTAACCGGAATTGATTTATCAGAAAATAGCATTAAAGAAGCCTCGCAATTTGCTAATGAAAAACTGCATTTCAAAGTGCACGACATGCGCGAAACGTGTAACGAAAAATACGATGCTATTTTCAATTTGTTTACAAGTTTTGGCTATTTTGAAGATGATGCTGATAATTATAAAACCATCAAAGCCATTCACAACAGTTTAACCGAAACCGGTTTTGCGGTTATTGATTTTATGAATGCGGATTTTGTAATTGAAAACTTAGTGGCTGATGAAGTAAAATCGGTTGATGGAATTGATTTTCATATACAACGTTATTATAAAGACGGACATATATTCAAAGAAATTTCGTTTGAAGACGAAGGTCAAAACTATCATTTTACCGAGAGAGTACAAGCCCTTCGCTTAGAAGATTTCGAAAAAATGATGGAGGAAGCCGGTATTTATCTTTTAGATATTTTTGGCGATTATAAACTTCGTAAATTCTATAAAAATCAATCGGAACGTTTAATTATGATTTTCAAATAATGCAATATATCATCACCTTTTCAGCCGTAATTATTGGCTTTTTATTTGCGTTGGTACTAAAACCACAAAAAAAGAAAAACATCAAATTGTTGTTAGCGTTTAGTGGTGCGTTTTTACTTTCGCTAACCGTTTTACACTTACTTCCCGAGTTATTCAGTGAAGGACATAATCATATTCACGAAGGCGAAGAAGCGCATGCCACGTTACCTGTTGGCGTTTTCATTATGATTGGAATTCTTTTCCAAATCTTACTAGAATTTTTCTCAAAAGGAGCCGAACACGGACACGTTCATGTGCATACCGACGAGCATAATGAATTGCATCAGATACCTTGGTTGTTGTTTATTAGTTTGTGTATTCATGCCTTATTAGAAGGTTTTCCTATTCACAACAATCACAATTTAGCCTATGGAATTGCGGTTCACCACTTACCTATCGCTATCATTTTGACCTTGTTTTTTGTAAATGCCAAAATGAACAAAATGATGATTTTTGCTTTCATGTTTACTTTTGCTTCAATGACTCCGATAGGAACGTTTTTAGCGGAACAAATGCATTTTGCTCAACATTACTCAAAAGAAATTTCGGCAGTTGTAGTGGGAATTTTGTTCCATATTTCATCAACCATTATTTTTGAAAGTAACGAAGGACATAAATTCAATTTGGCTAAAATCACCATGATTGTATTTGGTTTTGTTTTGGCTTATATAATTGAAATGGGACATTCGCATTAATCGTAAATCAACATAAAACATAAGTACTTTTTACTTAAATTTGAAGAACATTTAAAACAATTGATATGGGGATTTTTTCTGCCTTACTTGGAAATGCAGGTGCTGTAAATCAAGAAACTTTAGTAAAAGATTACGGTAAATTATTAATTACAGGTGAAGAAATTGAATTGGGTTTCAAATTGATTCGCGATACTTTTATTTTCACCAACAAACGATTAATTCTAATTGAAAAACAAGGTATTACCGGTAGCAAAATTGAATATAAATCCATTACTTACAAAAACATCTCACGTTTTA
Source organism: Flavobacteriaceae bacterium (assembly GCA_003963025.1). Classification (GTDB taxonomy): domain Bacteria; phylum Bacteroidota; class Bacteroidia; order Flavobacteriales; family Flavobacteriaceae; genus Flavobacterium. The sequence goes on along the minus strand of RXJZ01000009.1, from coordinate 1,203 downwards.
GTGTAGAAACTGCGGGTACATTTGACTTAGAAGCCGAATTGAAAATATGGGTTTCAAGTGAAGTACATCCAAGTGTGGTGAAGCAATTTAATAAATCTGTAAATGTGTATGACGTGCAGAATGTTTTGGCACATCACGTTTTAAAATAATAGTATGAATTTTACCAAGACTACCGAACAAGCTTCCAAATACGAACATTTAGAAAAAATGTCGGTTACGGATTTGTTGACGAATATCAATAACGAAGACAAAACCGTTCCGTTAGCCGTTGAAAAAGCCATACCTCAAATTGAAAAACTAGTCACTGAAATTGTTTCGAAAATGAAACAAGGTGGTCGTTTGTTTTACATTGGAGCAGGAACTTCTGGGCGTTTAGGGATAGTTGATGCATCGGAATGTCCGCCTACTTTTGGGGTTCCGTTTGATTTGGTAATTGGAATTATTGCTGGTGGCGATACGGCGATTAGAAAAGCAGTAGAATTTGCCGAAGACGACCGAGAACAAGCTTGGAACGACTTACAACAATGGAACATCAACGAAAATGATGTGGTGGTAGGAATTGCTGCTTCGGGAACTACGCCTTATGTGATTGGTGGATTGGAAATGTGCAATCAAAATAACATCAGCACCGGAAGTATTAGTTGCAATGCGGAAAGTCCGTTATCGAAAACCGCTAAATTTCCTATTGATGTGGTAGTTGGACCAGAATTTGTAACCGGAAGTTCTCGAATGAAAGCAGGAACGGCTCAGAAATTGGTTTTAAACATGATTTCGACAGCCACTATGATTCAATTGGGAAAAGTAAAGGGAAACAAAATGGTGGATATGCAATTGAGCAATACTAAATTAATTGACAGAGGCACTCGCATGATTATGGACGAAATTCCTGTAAGTTATGAAGAAGCCAATGAACTTTTAAAAACACATGGCAGTGTGAGAAATGCAATCCAATTTTACCAAAATTCAAAATAAATGGCAACAGATAAAAACATATTAGCAAAAGGAATTAAATATTTATCAGGAGCTTTACCTTTATTATTTCTTGGTCCAATAATTATCAACAGTGCTTTTAAAAACGAAAAACATCCTTTTTATCCTTACATATTAACATTAGGAATTATTATTGCTTTAACCGCAATGTTTTTGATTTATAAAGGAATTATGACTTTAGTTAAAAGCTTATTTGATAGTGATAAAAACAAT
>RXJZ01000172.1 GCA_003963025.1 Flavobacteriaceae bacterium | reverse complement strand
TATCGGAAACATCACCATGAAAACGAACGGTATTCCAATGTATTTTACTCATGTGATAGCCTGGTTCAATGGCTTCATATTCCGCTCGAAGTTCTAAAGCCCGTTCTGGATCGCATTTTAAATTTAACGAAGGCGTTCCTTTTTCCCATTCGGATAAAGAAGTTAAGCAAAACATTTTTCCACCTACTTTAAATACCAAAGTATCTTCATCAAATGGAAAATATTCAGTGACGCCTTTTTTACTCAAACAGAACTCGTATAATTGTTGAATGTTCATTTTGATAATTACTTTTCAATTCTATACAAAACAGGTTTTGATGGCGAAGCATCATTTTCAAACGAAGCGAATTGTAAATTCAAAATATAACTTCCGTCTTGTATTGAATCATTTACGTAAATCATTTCGGTAATTGTACAATTAAAACGAGCATCTTCATTCACTTGGTTTACGTCTTTTACATTCCAAAACGCTTTATGAGCTAATAATTTTCCTTCGTCGTGTTCTTTGTCGACACTTGGTAAATCGATAAGCAAATGTTGAATTCCTTTTTCTCTGATAAAAATTGCAGCAGCTTCTTCTAAATAAGGCGGATTTGTATTCGAATAATTCAAATGCTTTTTGCTTTCTGAATTTGGCAATGTTCTGATGATGATTGCTTCTGGTAAATTTCCTCCCAAAGCAATCTCAATTTGTTCCTTTGTAATAATCAAATCTTCTCCAACCTTTTTTGGTTCTACCGAAATCAATTCCGCAGTAAAGAAAAACTGCTTTAAACATTTATTTATCGAATAAAAATCGCGGGTAATATGTCCCAAACACTCCGTATGCGTTCCATGCGCGTGCGGATTAAAGAAAATATTATTGAAATTCGTAGATGATTTTCCTTCCGAAACTTTTCCTATCCAATCACCCATTGTTACGGGTTCAATTTCAGGTGTATTTTGATACCAAGCAATCGGATTATGTTCGTTGTTGGTTAGAGGAATCGAAATATCAATGGGTTTTGATAGGTCAATTTTATATTTATTGTCGATTAATGCAATCATAATGAAAGACAGATTTAACGAGCTTTTCTTCGCTACTTTTACTCCAAATTTAGTAAAAACAAATCACTTGCAATTCCGTCGCTTAAAAACTTTCCTTTTTTAGTGGTTCTTAAGATATTTTCATCAACAAACAACAAATGATCTTCTATAAATTTTGAAGCTTGTTGGTTCAAATAATCCAAATAGGTTTTACCAAATTCTTGTTCCACTCTGTCTAAAGAAACGCCCCAAATCGTTCGTAAACCTGTCATAATATATTCGTTGTAGCGGTCGGTTTTGGTTAACGTTTCAATTTCTATTGGCAGTTTATTTTCTTGAATGGATTTAATGTAAAGTGAATTATTAGAAATATTCCAACCCCTATTTTTCCCATCATAACTGTGAGCTGAAGGACCAATTCCGATGTATTTTTTACCTAACCAATAACTGGAATTGTTTTTTGAGAAATAATTCTCTTTTCCAAAATTCGATAACTCGTAGTGAATGAATCCGTTTTCCGAAAGTTTGTCAACCAAAATTTGAAAATGTTCTTGTGCGACTTCATCATCAGGTTGTGAAATAATTCCTTTTTGGATGAATGAATACAAAGCGGTTTTGGGTTCAACCGTTAAAGCATAACTCGAAATATGTGGCACACCAAAAGACAAAGCCGTTTCGATATTTTGCAACCATTTTTCGTTACTCATTTCGGGAACTCCGTAAATCAAATCAATAGAAATATTTTCAAAATATTGAGTAGCTGTTTCTAAACATTTTTTTGCTTCTTCCACATTGTGCGCGCGATTCATCATCTTTAAATCGTCTTCAAAAAATGATTGAATTCCGATTGATAATCGGTTAACTCTATTTTTTGAGAGTTCAATTATTCGATTCTCTGTTAAATCATCTGGATTGGCTTCTACTGTAATTTCTGGATTTTCAACTACTCTATAGTTTCGATATACTGCATCAATCAAAAATCGCAAATCTTCAATCGATAATATCGAAGGAGTTCCGCCACCAAAATAAATGGTTTGAACAATCTCATCTTGAAATTCGCTTTTACGCATTTCAATTTCTTTAGCTAATGCTAAAATCATCTCATCTTTCTTCTTCAAATTAGTAGAAAAATGAAAATCGCAATAGTGACAAGCTTGTTTGCAAAAAGGTATGTGAATGTAAATTCCTGACATTTTATTAGTGTTCAGTCGCAGTCGCAGTTTGCAGTGCTGAGACTGAAAACTGCGACTGAAAACTATTTTTTAACTCGCGATTCATTCTGTTTTACAAAAGCATCCCAACCTGAGTAGCTTTTCCCCACTTCAACTCTTCCTGAATTGAAAAAATGACAAACAGCTGCTGCCAAACCATCGGTTGAATCGAGATTTTTTGGCAATTCTTTTAAACCTAATAATTGTTGGAGCATTTTAGCAACTTGTTCTTTGCTGGCATTTCCGTTTCCGGTAATCGCCATTTTAATTTTTTTGGGTTCATATTCTGTAATAGGAATATCTCTTGAAAGTCCGGCTGCCATGGCAACTCCTTGCGCTCTTCCTAATTTTAGCATCGATTGCACATTTTTTCCAAAAAAAGGCGCTTCAATTGCAATTTCATCGGGATTGTGTGTGTCGATTAGTTCAATAGTACGTTCAAAAATGACTCTCAATTTCTGATAATGGTTGTCGTATTTGGACAAAATGAGTTCGTTCAACTGTAGAAATTCCATTTTCTTGTTGACTACTTTTATCAATCCAAAACCCATAATCGTCGTTCCTGGGTCGATTCCTAATATGATGCGTTCGTTTGCCAATTATTTAGTTTCAAGTTTAAGGTTTCAAGTTGAAAGTTTCGTTTCTTTGCAACATGATTTCAATTCCACACAAAGCTAAACAATTCCTTGTTTTTACCATCAAACTTTTGATTGTAATTGGTGCGTTTTATTTTATTTATGACCAAATTGCTGGAAATTCAAAGTTAGAATGGAATAAATTCCAGACTTTAGTTTTAGAAAAAACTTCGATAGGAACTATTATTTTCATTTTACTGTTTAGTGTTGCGAATCGTTATTTCGAAATTTTAAAATGGCAAAACTTAGTTAGTTTTATCAAACCAATTTCGGTTGGTGAAGCAAGCAAACAAGTTTTAGGCGCTTTAACTGCTGGAATTTTCACTCCAAATGGTTTAGGAGAATATGCCGGAAAAGCCATGTTTTTCAAGAAAGAACAAACTAAAAAAGTGGTATTTTTAAACTTGATTTGCAACGGAATTCAAATGATTTTGACGATTATTTTAGGAACAATTGGATTGATTTTAATTGGATATTGGAAATGGTCGTTAGCGATTATTGGAATTGCAATTGTTTTATTCTTTGCTTCAATTCTTTCGAAAAAAATCACGATTAAAGGTTATTCCATTCAGAAGTTAATTCACAAAATCAACGAAATTCCGAAGAAGATTCATCGAAAAAATATTTTATTGGGAGCTTGTCGTTACTTGGTTTTTTCGCATCAATATTATATTTTGTTTTTGGTTTTTGATGTGGATTTACCTTATCTAACATTGATTAGCTCGATTGCTGCGGTTTACTTTTTAGCTTCATCATTACCAAGTTTTCAATTTTTAGATTTTGCTGTAAAAGGAAGTGTGGCGATGTTTTTCTTCGGAAAATATGGTGTTAACGAATGGATTGTAATTTTCATCAGTACCTTGATGTGGTTTTTAAACGTAGTTTTACCTGTAGTGATTGGAAGTTATTACGTAATGCGATTTAAGTTGAATACTTCAAAATAAATTCATTATGCTGGAATTAATTCTCGGAACCGTTTTTCTCATTTACATCCTGTTCATTGGGCAACTGATTTATGGATGTAATCGCATGAAACGCTTTTCGAAAAAGAAATTCACTCCAAAAACATCTTTTACCATTGTAGTTCCGTTCCGAAATGAAAGAGAGAATCTCCCTAATTTATTGCATTCAATTTCTTTGTTGCATTATCCGAGAGAATTAGTGGAAGTGATTTTAGTGGATGATGATTCCAATGATAGTTGGAAGATAGAAGATGGAAGATGGAAGTTTGAAATTCGATTAATTAAGAACGAAAGAAAATCAAATTCACCCAAGAAAGATGCAATTGAAACAGCAATTCAAATTGCCAAAAACGATTGGATTATTACTACCGATGCCGATTGTTTGGTTCAGAAAGATTGGTTAACGACTTTCGATCAATATATTCAGGAAAATGAAGTGGAAATGGTGGCTTCTGGAGTTTGTTATATTCCTAAAAGTGGTTTTTTATCGGCTTTTCAGAATTTAGATTTCTTGAGTTTACAAGGTGCTACAATTGGAAGTTTTGGAATCAATAAACCTTTTATGTGTAATGGTGCTAATTTTGCCTATTCCAAAGCATTTTTCAAGGAATTAAACGGATTTCAAGGCAATGAAACTATTGCTAGTGGAGATGATGTTTTTCTGCTTCAAAAAGCGGTATTATCTACTCCGAAAAAAGTTGGGTTTACATTGGCTAAAGAAAGTATTGTCGCTACAAAACCAGTAGAGAATTGGACTGAATTATTTCAGCAACGGGTTCGTTGGGCTTCGAAAAGTACAGGATATTCTTCTGTTTATGGAAAATTGTTAGCACTTATTGTTTTTGGCGGGAATTTGGTTTGGATAATGAGTTTTTTACTTTGGTTAATCGGTTTATTAGACCAAAACATTTTCATACTTTTTGTCGCTTTGAAATTCCTAATCGATTTTATCTTACTGTTCAAAACAGCAAATTTCTTCGAATCGAAATTACAATATGTATTGGCGAGTAGTTTGTTGTATCCGTTTTTTAGTGTTTCGGTGGCGGTATATTCTTTATTTGGAAAATACAATTGGAAAGGGAGAAATTTTAAGAAATAATTTAAACACTAATTTCACGAATTAACGCTAATCATTTTTACAACATATAAGTTATGTAAGTTTTTGAAGTGGACAACTTTTTCTAATTAAGTTCATATAAGATTTTGAAAATTAATGAAATTCCTTAAATCTGTGTTCCTAATTTGAAGTTGTCTTGCTTACTTCTCCATTTTTATAATCACTGGAAGCACGAATTGCGTTTTTACTTTCACGCCTCTTTTAATGGCAGGCTCTACTTTTGGGAAATCAGATAATCTTGAGGTTAGAATACTATCGATTTTTGTTTTATCGGCTAGAGGAATACTATCATTTTGATATTGTGTTTCGAATTGCAAGCTCGAATCGGGATTTACGGTAATTTTTACGTTGATGGTGTCGATTTCTGGATATTCAAAACGCAAAGTATCAATTGCTATTCGCTCTTGAATGGTTTGCACCATATAATCGAAGAAACATTGTCTTTTTATTTCCGCATCTTTTATCGTATCGCATTGCAAAACCGATGGAAATTCATCCACTTCGTCCCAATTAATTTTTTTCAATTCTTGTTCTAGCAATTCTTTCTCATTAGGAACTTCTTTTTCGAAATACTGACAAGAAACCATTGAAAATAAAAGAAATAAACCCGAAAATAATTTCATTATTTGAATTTTTAATGCATCGTAAAGAAACAAAGTTATAAATTTGTTAGACAATAACTAAAATCTCATGGAATACTTTTTATTGATTCTAGGTTTCATTTTAATGATTGTTGGTGTTTTAGGTAGTTTATTGCCTGCTTTGCCAGGACCACCAATTAGTTGGCTTGGAATTTTACTCCTTTATTTTTGTCCAGGAATAGAAACCAATTATTGGTTACTTGGTATTACTTTAGTAATTGCCGTTGTGATTGGGATTTTAGACTATGTGATTCCGGCGCAAGGAACTAAATACTTTGGCGGAAGTAAATACGGGATTTGGGGAACAAATATAGGTTTAATTATCGGCTTGTTTTTTCCTCCTTTCGGATTTTTGATTGGACCATTCTTAGGTGCCTTAGTAGGAGAACTCATTTACAACTCAAACGAAGGAAAACGTGCTTTTAAAGCAGCGACTGGTTCGTTCTTAGGTTTCTTAGCAGGAACGTTTATTAAATTTTTAGTAAGTTTACTTTTCTTAGGATTGTTCTTTGTTGTGTTTTGGCAGAATAGAGGAGTTTGGTTTTGACAAAAATCAAAAAAGCTCTGCATAAAATGCAAAGCTTTTCATTGGTCTAACTACTAAACCTTTTGGTACTTTCGTACCTAAACAACACAACTATTTTAAATATTGTAAGAGGGCAAAAAAGCCTTTCTTTTCGAAAGGCTTCCTCTTTTACTGGCGGTCTGGACGGGACTCGAACCCGCGACCCCATGCGTGACAGGCATGTATTCTAACCAACTGAACTACCAAACCAGTGCTTGATTGCGAGTGCAAATATACTACGGTTTTTTATTCCTGCAAATATTTTTGCAAAAAAAATCAAACTTTTTTCAGTAATATCAACCAAACTTTTGTTTTTCAACCAAATACGTAAGTAAAATTTTTTCAAAATTTTCACTCACAGAAACGGGTACATAACGAATTTGATACTGCATACACGTTGCTTCTATCGTTTTGAAATATTCTTGCACCACTTTTTGATACGATTCTTGCGTATTTTCGGCAAATAAATTGATTTCTTCACCCGATTCTACATCAATAAACTTACGAGGCGTATTGTCAAAACTAAAATTTAACTCGGTTTTTTCATCATACACATGAAAAACTACTACTTTATGTTTGTTGTGTTTTAAATGTTGAAGCGCTTTGAAAATTTTATCGTTGTCTTCGTTTTGGAACATATCGGTAAATAAAATC
>RXJZ01000019.1 GCA_003963025.1 Flavobacteriaceae bacterium | reverse complement strand
AATACCATTCAATTCATCAGTTCCAAGATACTTATCTCTTGAAACACGTTCTTCAATACGCTCTATAATCTTTAAGGTGGTATTAACTCCTACGTCAGAAGAAACTAAAATCTCCTCTAAATTATCTAAAACCTCCGCATCCACTTTCGATTTTCCAGCTACAGCTTTAGTAAGCTTAGAAAAAAACGATGTCTTTGTTTTCTCTAATCCTTTGTCTAAAGTTTGTTTTGCCTCTTCACTGATAGCTTGTTCCTTCTTATCGGAAGAAAATATTTTTTTAAAAAAACTCATACTAAAATTAAGGTTTAAGCTTTTATAGATTGTGATTTTTTTACTTGAATCTATTTATATGACAAATGTAAAAATAAAAAAGCTACTTTCAAACGAAAGTAGCTTATCTATATAGTGTAAAATGAATTATTTCTTTTTCAAGAATTCATCAACTTCCTCTGGAGTCATAACTGATTCAACGAAAGTATAAGCACCAGTTTTTGGAGACTTAACCATTTTAATAGCTTTAGTTAATCTTTTAGAAGCTGTTTGTAAAGTTGCTACGGTTTTCTTTGCCATGACTTATCTTATTTAATTTCTTTGTGAACAGTTACTCTTTTTAAGATTGGATTAAATTTTTTAATCTCTAATCTATCTGGAGTGTTTTTTTTATTTTTTGTAGTAATGTAACGAGATGTTCCAGGAACTCCTGAAGTCTTGTGCTCTGTACATTCTAAAATAACTTGGATTCTATTACCTTTCTTTGCCATTTTGATCTATGTTTTAAGGATTATACAGATTTAACAAATCCGTTAGCTTTTGCATTTTTCAATACAGCAGCAATTCCATTTTTATTAATCGTTTTTAAAGCAGCAGTTGAAATTTTCAACGTTACCCATCTATCTTCTTCAGGAATATAAAAACGTTTTTTAACTAAGTTAACAGAGAATTTTCTCTTTGTTTTATTCATAGCGTGAGAAACATTGTTTCCAACCATCGCTCTTTTACCTGTAAGTTCACAAACTCTTGACATTATTTCTAATCTTTATTTCGTTATCTAAAATCAGGGTGCAAAGAAACAAAATCCATTTCATATACACAACTATCTTTTGCTATTTTTTTAAAATTTCTTTATAAATTAATTCAAGACCTTTACCTATCGTTCTATCAATGACTTTTTCACGAGGTTGCCCAAAGTTAAATTCTTCTACAAAAACTTCATCAGGAGTAGCAATTCCTATAAAAACAGTTCCTAATTCTGCTTCACCTGATTCTTTTGTAGGTCCAGCATTTCCTGTAGTGGCGATTGCATAATCAGAATTCATCATTCTTTGAATCGATTTAGCCATTTCAGAAGCCACCTCAGCACTTACTACTCCATGTTTTATAATCAAATTTTCATCTATATCTAAAACATCTATTTTAGCCTGAGTAGCATAACTCACTACACTTCCTCTAAAATATTTTGAAGCTCCAGGCACGGCTGATAAAGTTGCTGCAATTTTTCCGCCAGTACAACTTTCTACTGTTGAAATTGTTAATCTTTTTTCGGTCATTAATCTTCCTAAGACTACTTCTATTGAATCGTCTTCATTATAACCTACAATTATATCATGAATTAATAAATCGAGTTTTTCGACCTGATTTTTAATTTCAGTTTTTAAAACTTCTTCATTTGTTCCTCTTCCCGTTAAACGCAAACGAACCTTCCCTGGGCTTGGCAAATAAGCTAACTTAATGTAATCAGGTAAATTATTTTCCCATTCCTCAATTTGCTCTGCAATCATGCTTTCACCACGACCATATGTCATAATAGTCTGATGTACAATATATGGACGTTCAAACTTTTGAACCAAATTTGGAATTACCTCATTATCAATTAAATATTTCATTTCGTAAGGAACTCCCGGCAAAGAGATAAAAACCGTATTTTCTTTTTCCATCCACATCCCAGGTGCCGTTCCTACTTGATTAAAAAGTACTTTTGCTTTGGTTGGCACTAATGCTTGATCTCTATTTATTTGCGTAATTGGTCGCTTATAAATCCCTTCAATAATAGATTTTACGTGAACTAAAACCGCTTCATTTTCTACCAAAGTATCCTTAAAATAATAACAAAAAGTCATTTTGGTAATATCATCTTTTGTTGGGCCTAATCCACCCGTTACAATAACGACTTCTACTTTATTTTGAAGCGAATGAAACGTATCTAAAATATGTTGTTTTTCATCAGAAATGGATACCATTTCATACGTTGCAATCCCTATTTTATCGAGGGCTTTTGCAATATAAGAAGAGTTTGTATCAATAATTTGGCCAATAAGAATTTCATCGCCAATGGTAACTATAGCAGCTTTCATTTTAAATATTTATAAATTGGGGAAATTTTAAAATAAGAATCTTACAGCTTGAAATCTTTTTTAATTTCTTTAACCGCCAAATCAATTCTCTCCTTTAAGGATTTGAAAACTTCTTTAATTTCTTTTCTTTTTCCTTCAACTCTAGTCCAAGCCATTATCTGAAGGTTTTCTTCATAAGCCAAATCCATACCTAACAGATCTAAAGTAGGTTTAATTTTATGACATGAAGAATAGGTTCTTGCATAATCTTTATCATCTATTGCACATTTTATAGATTTAATTTCAGCTGGAACCTCTTCTAAAAACAAAGTAACAATCTGCAAAGCAAATTCAATATCATTTTCTGAAATTTCATACACTTTCGCTAAATTATATTGTAATGCCATAACTACCTAATTTGAATTTTAAACATCGACTCACCTTCAATAAAACCTTCTAAAACATCTCCTTCCGTTACTTTAGCAACACCTTTAGGAGTTCCTGTAAAAATTATATCTCCTATTTTTAATGTAAAATATTGAGAAATATACGAAATTAACTCGTCTATTTTCCACAACATTAAATTTGTATTGCCTTCTTGAACGATTACTCCATTTGATTTTAACTCAAAGTTAATATTTTCCAATGAAGAATAATCTTTTTTCGATGTAAAGTTTCCTATTACCGCTGAATGGTCAAACGCTTTTGCTTTCTCCCACGGCAAACCCTTCTCTTTCAAATTATTCTGCACATCTCGAGCTGTAAAATCGATTCCTAAACCGATTTCTTCATAATATTTATGAGCAAATTTAGCATCGATGTGTTTTCCAACTTTACAAATCTTAACCAAAATTTCCACTTCATGATGAATATCATTACTAAAAGCAGGAATCACAAATGGATTTTTGTTAGGTAAAATAGAAGAATCGGGTTTCATGAAGATAACCGGTTCTGTTGGTCTTTCATTGTTTAACTCCGAAATATGGTCAGCGTAATTGCGTCCAATACAGATTATTTTCATATTATTCTTGTAGGAAGATGGAAGTCTGAAGATGGAAGTAAACAACTCCCAACTTCAAGCTTCAAACTTCTAGCTTTTAGTGTTTAACTTTCTTAATTTAATTCCTGTCAGTACTTTTTTAGTATACAAAGGAAAATCAGCATTTTGAATCCAGCCAAAATAACCGGGTTCTTTGTCAAAAACATCTTCTACTAAAGCTCCTTTATGTTTACCGAAAGTAAAAATTTCTTTCCCTTCATTGTTTAAAGCGATGAATCCTGCGAAATCAACTGATTTTTTACGTGTTGTAAATTCAGCTAACGATTTCATATCGTTTTCTAAATTCTCGTAACGATCCAATTGCGCTTTTAAGATTTCGTAAGTTGCCATCGTATCCGCTTCGGCACTATGCGCATTTTCTAAACTTTGTCCGCAATAGAATTTGTAAGCCGCACTTAGAGTTCGTTCTTCCATTTTATGGAAAATCGTTTGAACATCAACCGAAACTCGGTTTTTCATATCAAAATCAACTTCTGCACGTAATAATTCTTCAGCTAAAAGTGGAATATCGAATCGATCCGAATTAAATCCAGCCAAATCCGAATCTTTAATCATATTATGGATTTGAGAAGCTAATTCTTTGAATGTTGGCTCATTCGCCACTTTTTCATTCGTAATTCCATGAACCGCTGTAGTTTGTGGCGGAATTGGAATGGTAGGATTTACCAACCAAGTTTTACTTTCTTTATTTCCGTTTGGATATACTTTAAATATTGAGATTTCTACAATTCGGTCTCTTGCTACATCAATTCCTGTAGTTTCAAGGTCGAAAAAGCAGATAGGGCGTGTTAATTTTAATTCCATAGCGATTTTATATAAGGCAAAGATAGAAAAACCCGATAGCTTTTAAAACTATCGGGTTTACATTTATAATTTATTCTCAGATTAGAAATCTCTGTTTACATCAAAAGCTTCTAAATATTCAGCTACACGTTTCACAAAACTTCCTCCTAACGCACCATCAACAACTCTGTGGTCATAAGAATGCGATAAGAACATTTTTTGACGGATTCCAATGAAATCACCTTCAGGAGTTTCGATAACTGCAGGCACTTTTCTGATAGCACCTAAAGCTAAAATACCTACTTGTGGTTGGTTGATAATTGGTGTTCCAAAAACAGAACCAAAAGTTCCTACGTTTGTAACTGTATAAGTACCACCTTGAGTATCGTCTGGTTTTAATTTTCCTGCTTTTGCACGGTTTCCTAAGTCATTAACCGCTTTTGCCATTCCAACTAAATTTAATTGGTCTGCGTTTTTGATTACAGGAACGATTAAGTTTCCGTTTGGTAAAGCAGCTGCCATTCCTAAATTGATATTTTTACGCTTGATGATAAAATCACCATCAACTGAAATATTCATTCCTGGGAAATCTTTCAATGCTTTTGCTACCGCTTCCATGAAAATTGGTGTAAAAGTCAACTTCTCACCTTCTCTCTTTTCGAAAGCATTTTTGACTTTATCTCTCCACTTTACGATGTTGGTAACATCAACTTCAATGAAAGACTGAACGTGAGCAGAAGTTTGTACCGAAGCTACCATGTAACCGGAAATCAACTTACGCATTCTGTCCATTTCCACAATCTCGTCACCACCATTTACAGAAACTGGAACAGCTTGAGCTACTGGAGCTGGAGTTGCTTTTGGAGCCGCCGCTGGAGTCGCAACAACAGCAGGCTGACTTCCTCTATTTTTGATATAATTTAATAAATCTTCTTTGTTAACACGGCCGTCTTTACCAGAACCAGAAATAGACTCTAATTCTGCTAAAGAAATTCCTTCTTCTTTCGCAATGTTTTTAACTAAAGGTGAAAAGAATTTATCTGATGCCGAAAAATCAGCTGGCGCTACAGTTTCTTTTGCTACTTCAACTGCTTTCGCAACTTCTGCAACTGCAACTGGTGCTTCTGCTTTAACTTCTGGAGTTGATGCAACTGCACTACCTTCGGTTTCGATAATAGCGATTGTTTGTCCCACTTGAACTACATCATCGGTATTAAATAAAATTTCAACAAGTGTTCCTGCAACTTCTGAAGGCACTTCGCTATCTACTTTATCAGTAGCGATTTCAAGTACTGCTTCGTCCATTTCAATTTTATCACCAACTTTTTTTAACCAGTTAGTAACTGTTGCTTCTGCAACACTTTCACCCATTTTAGGTAATTTCAATTCAAACTTTGCCATATCTTTAAACTAAAGTTGTGTTTTTGTATTTGGTTTGCAAAAATACTAATTTTTCGTTCGTTTTTCCAAGAATTCAATAATTTTTTACAACAAAATTATTTGTCCTCTA
>RXJZ01000136.1 GCA_003963025.1 Flavobacteriaceae bacterium | reverse complement strand
ATGTAATAATTTGGTACGCGAAATCTGTTGATTAACTTCTAGATTAATCACATTTTTCTGAAACTCAACAGGATTTCCAATACCATACAAACACGATACAGAAGAAATTACAATAATATCTCTTCGACCCGAAAGTAGGGCAGAAGTGGTACTTAAACGTAGTTTTTCTAGCTCGTCGTTAATAGACAAATCTTTCTCAATATAAGTTCCTGTAACGGGAATAAAAGCTTCGGGTTGGTAGTAGTCGTAATACGAAACAAAATACTGTACCGAGTTATTAGGGAAAAACTGCTTGAATTCCGAATATAATTGAGCAGCCAAGGTTTTGTTATGCGCTAAAACTAATGTAGGTTTTTGTACTTCTTGCACCACATTAGCAATGGTAAAAGTTTTTCCAGAACCCGTAACTCCTAACAAGGTTTGGTATTTTTCACCATTAACAATGCCTTTTGAAAGTTTTTCAATAGCTTGCGGTTGGTCACCTGTAGGTTTATAATCGGAAACAACTTGGAATTTCATTAAAGTACAAAGTGTAAAATATAAGTTACAAAGTTACGAAGTTAATCCCAACATTCCATCAACAATAAATTACCATCGGTGTGTTCTATCGAAACAATTCCGTCATCTGTAACATGATTGCTACTTCCTGTTCGATATCCTATTGTTAATTCATCATTATTTAGAGGATAAAATAAGTTTTTGGTGGTAATACCCGATACGGTTCCGATTGGAATTAAAGAGAGTGTTGTATTAGCAGTATACCATTTTTCATATTTGTTAGGTAACAAAAATACTTTTGAATGATCATCGAGCACTACAATTTTCAATTGGTTGCGATAAGCTACTATATTGGTTATGTTGGTAATAGTATGATCGGCGCGTTTTCCGGTTGCCCAAATTACGTTTACCGCTTTATGACCTTTTTCAATAAGATAATCAAAAGCTTTTTCTAAATCGGTTTTATCTTGATTTGGTGTATGAACAATTTCTAAAGGATATTGTTTTTGAAGGTAATATTCTGGATTAAAATCTCTATCAAAATCGCCTAAAAGTACATCTACTTTGATACCAAGTTCTAAAACGCGCTCAATGGCAGCATCTAAAACAATTACAAGTGGCGACCATTCCAATAATTGCCCAATGAGCTCTTCGCTACATGCAGCGCCATTAGCAATAATTAATGCTGGTTCTTGATCGTCTCTAACAATATGATGTGATGACATTTTTTAAGTTCAATTTTTAGATTACGAATGTAACGATAATTACTGTACGGTGTAACTTATTGTATCGGTTTCAGATAATCTAAAAAATCCAAGAGCAAAATTATTTGTATTCGTTTGATTTACAATATTTCCTCTAACCGTTGCAGGTGGTGTTTGAAAAGGACTTCCTCCATTAGTACCAGCAATTCCTAATAAAATGTTCATATAATTGTAATAACTTTCAGAGATTCCTTGTAGTGTAAATAAAATAATATCATCTTTTTCCAATTCATTTGCTAAATATCCAAACATCTGATTATTTTGAAAAAAACTATCATTAACAACATCAAATATTGGAAGTGATACATTAGAACTATTGAACATTAACAAATAAAAATTATCTTGATTTGGTATGTCTTGGTAAAAGAATTTTACTTCTATTTGATCTCCAGTAAAACCACCATTTTCGGTTTGTTCAACATAATCGATTGTTGGAACTTCAATTAATGATTCTGTTGCGGTATAAACCTGACTGTCATAAATAACTGTTAGAGTGTAGGTTTTTCTGATTTCGGGATTGAAATTAGTGCATACATAATTGCCACTTCCAGGTGTTTCAATAAAATCATATTGAATGCCATTTCCATCGGTAATGAAAACGGTAGCACCACTTACAGTCGGAATCGTTGAAGCGTAGAAGTCAGTCGTAGTGGTTAATCTTATTGTTTGTTCATTTCCTGCCGTTCCTTTTTGCCATTTGATTGAGGCATCAATAACCAATTTTGCAGGTGCCGTTGATAAATCAATGTCAACTACATCTTCACAACTAAAAAATGCAACTGAAATAATGAACAGGCTTACTATTTTTAATAAATTCTTTACCATAACTAAAATTTGAAATTATAGGTTACACTTGGCACAATTCCGAATATAGAAAGACGAACCGCTTCATTATTTCCTGAATCTTGGTTTTGTCTAAAACTAATTGAAGCAGCATTTTTTCTACTGTAAACATTATAAATTCCGAAAACCCATTCTCCGTACCAACTTCTATTTTTATTTTTTTCTGGAATTAATGTAGCCGAAATATCTAAACGATGGTAAGTGGGTAGTCGGTTTTCATTTCTTAGACCGTACGTTGGTACAGTAATGCCTTGATATTGGTATTGTCCGTTTGGATAAGTAACCGGTTGTCCGCTTTGTAACGAAAAAATACTACTTAAACTCCATTTTTCATTAATTTTATACATTCCAGTAACGGAAATATTATGTAGTTTATCCCAACCCGTTTTGTACCAATCGCCATTGTTTATTCCAGATTCAATCGAATTTCTTCCTGGTGTTCTTTGTTCGGAACGCGATAAAGTATAGGAAACCCAACCGTTTAGTTTTCCGTTGTTTTTTCGAGCTAAGATTTCTAATCCATAAGCTCTAGCTTCACCATTTAGGACAACTTGTTCAATATCGTCGTTAGCAATTAAATCAGCTCCATCAATATAATCTAATCTATTTTTTAGTTTTTTGTAGAATGTTTCAATTTCTAATGTGTAATTATCATCATTAAGATTAGTAAAATATCCAAGTGCAACTTGATCTAAAATTTGAGGTTTTAAATAATCATCACTTGGAGCCCAAACATCTAATGGAGTAGGTGATTGCGTATTAGAGATCAAATGTAAATATTGCGACATTCTATTGTAACTTGCTTTAATAGAACTGTTATTGTTTAAAATATAAGCTACTGAGAAACGAGGTTCAAAATTACCAAATTGCGAAATTATATCGTTTTTTCCATAATATTTTGTTCCAATTGGAGTCGCTTTTTCATAAATATCAAAATCTGGATTGTAGGTAACAGCTTGATTATTGGCGTAAATATTTATTTCTTCGTTTCCTAATCGGTAGAATTTACTATAACGAATTCCGTAATTGATACTTAGCTTATCTGTAATTTGTTGCTCTACATCAATGTAAGCTGAAGGTTCAAATGCATATTTTTTGGCTAACTGATCTGGATTAATTCCTGAAGAACTGTTTGTAGGTTCAATCTTTCCAGGATTAAAATCGTGATAAATGGCATTTACACCATAATACAATTTTGTTTTATCAGATACATAGTGCTTAAAATCATACTTTAAATTATAATTTTTAATCCCGCTATCCCAGTTAAATCCAATGAAGTCTAAAGTTAATCCATAATAATAATCACTATAAATTAAGGATAAATTAGAGAACAATTTATCTGAAAATAAATGATTCCATCTCAAATTAAACACCGAGTTTCCATAGGTATTCACAAAGCTTTCATTTAAACTAAAAACATCCCTTCCAAAATAACCAGATAAATATAAGTTGTTATTTTCGTTAAGTTTATAACTTAGTTTGGTGTTCAAATCATAAAAATAGGCCGAGTTTTTATTATCCGTTAATTTTAAAAATAAATGAGCATATGAACTTCTTCCTGCAAATAAGAACGAACCTTTATTTTTAATGATTGGACCTTCTGCAAGCAATCTACTTGAAATGATACCAATTCCTCCATTCATATGAAAATCAGAACTGTTTCCATCTTTTTGATAAATTTCTAAAACAGAAGCAACTCTACCACCAAATCTCGATGGAATACCTCCTTTATACAGTTTTATATCTTTTATCGCATCGGTATTAAAAACAGAAAAGAACCCGAATAAATGAGAAGTGTTATATATGGTAGCTTCATCCAATAAAACTAAGTTTTGGTCAGCAGCTCCACCTCGAACATTAAATCCCGATTGTCCTTCTCCAGCATTTGTAACCCCCGGTAGTGTTAATATAGATTTGATTAAATCTGTTTCTCCAAGAATGGCAGGCATTTGTTTTATCGTATTAACAGAGAGTTTGTTAATACTCATTTCAGGTTTTTTTACATTGTTTTTATAGATATTACTTGTAATGACAACTTCTTTTAGTTCTTGTTTACTTTCTTTTAGGCTGAAATTTTTCTTAACATTTTGATTGATTTCAATTTTTTCAGAAAGTGTTTCAAAACCAATATAGCTAGTTAGAATTGTGTAATTTCCTTTTGGTAAGGTAATAGAGTAAAATCCGTATTCGTTAGTATAAGTGCCAATGTTTAACTCAGCGACATAAACTGAAACACCAATAAGTGTTTCATTGCTATTTGTATCGGAAATAATTCCACTTATAGTAACTTTCTCTTGACTGAAAACAAAAGAAGGTAGTAATAAAAAGAATAATATTTTTTTAAGAAACATCATTTAGGTATAGATTTTGTTGTGCAAATTTCATGAAAAAAAAGCATGAAAATTTAAAACATATGTTAATTTGTAACCGAAAATGAATTTATATTATAATTTTACATCTTACAACAAGAACAAATGAATAAGCATTTTTTAATTATATTATTTATTTTTCATTTAGTTTCAACTTTTGGACAAAAAGAAAATCCTTTTAAAAGTGTTAAGTTAAAGCTTAAATGGGATGAGCCATCTAAAGTTGAGTCCAATAAAAATACGGTTACATTACCCTATAAAAGTGTTTTTGATAAAGAGGATAATTATTTAAAACGGTATTCTATCCTTAATCAAAAGAAAGGTGAGGAAAGTGTAATGGTTCAGAAAAATGAATTTAAAAATCCTGGGGAAGAAATTAAAAAAAAATTAAATAATAAAGATAAAGAAATAAAACCAGAATTTAGATCTAATCAATTTTTAGGCGAGTTTAGGGTTAAAACAAAGTATGTTAAAATTGTTTGTAGAGACCATGAATATCCTGATGGGGATCGAGTAAGATTATATTTAAATGATAAATCTATAATTAATGATATCTTATTAGAGGCTGCTCCTAAAGAATACTATATTGATGTTGTTGATGGATTTAATAAATTAGATTTTGTGGCATTAAATCAAGGAGCATCGGGTCCTAATACGGCTGCATTTAGTGTTTATGATGATGCTGGCAATTTGATAACATCTAATGAATGGAATCTTACTATAGGTGTAAAAGCATCTATTATTGTAATTAAAGAAGAAGAGCAAAAGAAATCAGAATAAAAAAAGCAACCATTAATGGTTGCTTTTTTGTTTTATTTGTGATTTTGAAATTAGTTTAATTGAGCTAAAATTGTATTTAAAGTCTCACTTGGACGCATTGCTTTCTCCGTTAGTTCAAAACTTGGATGATAGTAACCACCTATTTTTTGTTCTTTACCTTGAGCTGAAATTAATTCTGCATCGATTTTTGCCTCATTTGCTGTCATTGCTTCTGCAATAGGGGCGAATGTTGCTTTTAATTCCGCATCTTTAGTTTGGTTTGCTAAAGCTTGTGCCCAATAATAAGCTAAATAAAAATGAGAACCTCTGTTATCAATTCCACCCACTTTTCTTGCTGGCGATTTGTCTTCTGCTAAGAATTTTGCATTCGCTTCGTCTAAAGTATCTGCTAAAACTTGTGCTTTTGCGTTGTTTTGTGTTTGTGCTAAATGTTCTAAAGAAGCTTGTAAAGCTAAGAATTCACCTAATGAATCCCAACGTAAATACCCTTCTTCAATAAATTGTTCCACGTGTTTTGGAGCAGAACCACCGGCACCTGTTTCAAACAATCCACCACCATTCATTAAAGGAACGATTGATAACATTTTAGCCGAAGTTCCTAATTCTAAAATTGGGAATAAATCGGTTAAGTAATCACGTAATACGTTTCCAGAAACCGAAATAACGTCTTTTCCTTGACGGATGATTCTTAATGTTTCTTTCATCGCGTCTTTTACATCCATAATACGAATGTCTAAGCCCGTTGTATCGTAATCTTTTAAGTATTTTTCTACTTTTTTGATGATTTCTCTATCGTGTGCTCTTCCTTTGTCTAACCAGAAAATGGCTGGAGTATCTGATAATCTTGCTCTGTTAACTGCTAATTTTACCCAATCTTGAATAGGAGCATCTTTTACCTGACACATTCTAAAAATGTCACCTGCTTCTACTTTTTGAGATAGTAAAATGTTTCCGTTTTCATCTTCCACATTAACTGTTCCGTTTTCATTTAGTTGGAAAGTTTTATCGTGAGAACCATATTCTTCTGCTTTTTGAGCCATTAATCCAACGTTTGGAACCGAACCAATTGTTTTTGGATCTAAAGCCCCATTTTCTTTCATTTCTTCAATACAAGCTGAATAGAAACCAGCATAAGCTCGGTCTGGGATAATGGCAATAGTATCTTCTTCTTTTCCTTCTGCATTCCACATTTTTCCACCACTACGTGCTAAAGCAGCCATAGAGGCATCTACAATTACGTCAGAAGAAACGTGGAAATTCGTAATTCCCTTTTCTGAGTTTACCATAGCTACACGTGGACCGTTAGCTAAAGCATCAGCAATCGCTTGTTTGATTTCCGCTTCTTGAGGAATTCCTGC
>RXJZ01000098.1 GCA_003963025.1 Flavobacteriaceae bacterium | reverse complement strand
AATAAGAAATAAAACACGGCAATCATTAATACTAATTGTATTGCTAAACTTGAATTCATATACTAATTATTAAAGCTACTATTTAGCAGCTGGTTTTACATTTGCTTTAATTTTGAACGTTTCATGACCATTCTCAGTATTAGTCGTTAACGTTACTGTTTTTTCTTGCTCTCCTGGTTTATTTTTAGAGTCAAAAGATACTTTTATTGGTGCAGAATCTCCAGGTTTAATTGGATCTTTTGGTGGTTCAGGAACAGTACAACCACAACTTCCTTTTGCATCAGAAATGATTAAGTCTGTTTCTCCAGTGTTTTTAACTATAAATTCAGTTTCTACAACATCACCTTCTGTGATAGTTCCGAAATCATGAATTTCTTTGTCTAATTCAATTTTAGGAAATTTTCCAATTAGAGCTCTTTCAGCCTCAATTGTTTTCATATCAGCATCTGTAATTTTATCTGCTGCACTCTCTTGTTTACAAGAAGTTGCTAACACAACTAATGAAAGGGCGAATAACCCAACTGATTTTCTTATCATATTTTTAAAATTTATAATAAACCTCTTCCTGATTTTTTTAATTTTCCGTCTTGAGTAAATTCTTTTACCAAGTTGTCTAAAATTCCGTTGATAAAAATACTACTTTTTGGTGTAGAATACTCCTTTGCAATTTCTAAATATTCGTTAATTGTTACTTTTGTTGGAATAGATGGAAATTTCAACAACTCACAAATCGCCATTTTTAAAATAATAGTATCGATTTCGGCAATACGTTCCACATCCCAATTTGGCGTCTTATCGATGTATTCTTTTGATAATTCCAATTCATTTAAAACCGTTTTTCTAAACAAGTTTTTTACAAAATCTTTGTCATCTTCGTCTTTGTATACTTTTGGAATTACTAATGTATCGTGCTCTCCTTTTAATTGCTTGATTTGCTTCACAATTAAAGTATTGATTGCTGGTAAATCATCTAACCATGTCAATTTATGATCTTCCAAATAATCATACAAACGATCGCTTGGAGCAATTACTTCGGTATATAAATCAACGATAAAGTTTTTATCGTCTTCAAAACTACCAACAGGTTTTTGCATGTAATTTTGATACAATTCACTTTCTTTAATCGTATCAATCAAACCTAAAATAATATCATCATTCAATTTCCAGTTATTGATATTATTATCATCTAAAGCCGTTTCTAATGCTTCTGATTCTGATAATAAAACCAAAACTTTGTTATTGATAAATTTTAAATTGGGATTGCGCTCTTCTTTAGTAGCTAAATGTTTTTTAGAAGCCAAATCGATGTATTCCTCTTCTTTCTTTTTGATTTCGATTAGGGCTGAAAGCAATAAAAGATACAAGTTTTGGGTGTTTTCGATACTTTGAAAAAGGAATTTTTCTTCTTTATCCAAATTATCAGATTGATGTTGGTGCATTGCATAAATACTTTGCATCACTTTTACTCGGATATGTCTTCTGTTTAACATACTAATTAAGAACTTTATAAAATTAAGAGAGCGAAAAAGTTACCTCTTTCGCTCTGCAAAAATACAATTTTATTTAAAACGAATTACTTCTTTAATTCATTTTTTGCATCATCAATACGTTTTTGCGCCATTGAAAAAGCCGCTTGATGTGTAGTAATGTTGTTATCATCTGCAAATTTAAAAATCTCTAATGCTGTATTATAGATGTTTTCTGTTTTCTCCATTACCTGAGCATTCGTCCATTTTACCAATTCTGAATACACGTTGATAACACCACCTGCATTGATTAAGAAATCAGGTGCATATAAAATACCTTTTTCTTTTAAGATTTTTCCATGAACTGCTTCGTTTGCTAATTGATTATTAGCTGCTCCAGCAATAATAGAAGCTTTGATATTGTTTATAGTAGCATCATTAATAGTAGCTCCTAAAGCACAAGGTGCGTAAATATCTACATCAGCACTGTATATGTCAGCACCAGTAAAAATTTTAGCTCCATACTTAGCTCCTACTTGGTGTACTCTATCTTCGTTGATATCTGTAATCGTTACGATTGCACCACTTTCTGTTAAGTGTTGCACTAACGATTCACCAACGTGACCAATTCCTTGTACTAAAACACTTTTACCTTCTAAATTATCAGAACCGAATTTGTATTTAGCTGCTGCTTTCATTCCCATGAAAACTCCGTAAGCTGTAACAGGAGAAGGGTTTCCAGAACCACCTCTTTCAACTGAAATACCCGCAACGTGTTTTGTTACTTCGTTAACTGTATCCATGTCTTTAGTTTCCATTCCTACATCTTCTGCAGTGATATATTTTCCTGATAATGAATCTACAAACTGTCCAAAACGACGCATTAATTCAGGTGTTTTTTGAGTTTTAGCGTCACCAATGATAACTGCTTTTCCACCACCTAAATTTAATCCTGAAATTGAGTTTTTGAAAGTCATTCCACGAGACAAACGCAAAACATCGTTTAACGCTTCCCATTCGTTTGTATAATTCCACATTCTAGTTCCTCCTAATGCAGGTCCTAAAACTGTGTTATGAATTCCGATAATTGCTTTTAATCCTGTATCTTTGTCGTGACAAAATACAACTTGCTCATGACCATCAAAAGATACTTGACCAAAAACAGGGTCTACTTTTTGAAGCTCATTGGCTTTTAATAATTCTGCTGTCATGCGATTTGAGTTATGTTGAAAATTATTCAATATTTAGTTACAATATTACGAATAATTTTAAAATGATTCAAAAAATTATATTTAATTTAATAATTTAGCAATGAAAAGCGAAAAAACTCGATAATCGTTCATTATCAATTGATTATCTTTTTAATGAATTTGATACAGAAATGGTATCACACTAAAGAATACTATGAAAGAATTACAATATTTAAACAAATACTTTGTCAAATACAAATATCGCTTCCTACTTGGAATAGTTATTACGATTGTAGCACAAATCTTCTCTTTATTTACTCCAGAGTTAATTGGAAACTCCATAAAAGTAATTGAAGACTACGTAAAAAGTCCAGATGGCGACTTACTTAGCTTTCAAAAATCATTATTTCACAACATTTTGCTGATTTTAGGAACCACAATTATCGCCGGATTTTTCACCTTCTTAATGCGTCAAACTTTGATTGTAATGTCGCGCCATGTGGAATTTGATTTGAAAAACGAAATATTCAATCATTACCAAACCTTATCGCAAAGTTTCTACAAACGCAATCGCACCGGAGATTTAATGAATCGCATTAGCGAAGACGTTGGAAAAGTGAGAATGTATGTAGGTCCAGCCGTAATGTATTCGTTAAATACCTTAATGCGTTTTACAATTGTGGTGATTTACATGTACAACATTTCACCAAAACTAACTTTATATTCTTTATTACCATTACCTCTTTTATCGTATAGTATTTTCAAAATTAGTTCGATGATTCATAAACGTAGTGGCGAATTTCAAAAGAATTTATCAACGCTTTCTTCGTTTACACAAGAAATTTTCTCTGGAATTCGAGTAATTAAAGCCTATGCGATTGAAGGTAAAAAACAAAATGAATTTACTGATTTAAGCAATGAGAGTAGAACAAAAGCAATGGATTTAGCGAGAGTAAATTCGCTTTTTGGTCCGTTAATGATTTTACTTATTGGATTGAGTAACTTGGTTGTAGTTTATGTTGGTGGTTCTATGTACATCAATAACGATCCTGAAATTGCAAGTATTGGAGTTATTGCCCAATTCATTTTATACATCAACATGTTGACTTGGCCAGTGGCTTCTTTGGGTTGGGTTTCTTCATTAGTTCAAGAGGCAGAAGCTTCGCAAAAACGTATTAATGAATTCCTAAAAGAGGAACCTGAAATTAAAAATACGGTTAGCAGTCATACTTCAATTGAAGGCGCAATTAAATTTGATAAAGTTTCTTTTGAATATGAAGACACTAAAATCAAAGCTTTAGACCAAATTTCGTTTGAAGTTAAAAAAGGAAAAACGTTAGCGATTCTAGGAAAAACAGGTTCTGGAAAATCGACTCTTTTAACCTTAATTAGTCGTTTGTATGATACGACTTCAGGAGCGGTTTCAATTGACAATAAAGACATCAAAGACTTAAATTTATTTGATTTACGCAATCAAATTAGTGTAGTGCCACAAGATGCTTTCTTGTTTTCGGATAGTATCAAAAATAACATCAAATTCGGGAACGAACATGCTACTGATGAAGAAGTTATGGAAGCCGCTAAAAAAGCCGTAGTTCATGATAACATCATGAATTTCAATCAGCAATATGAAACGGTTTTAGGCGAACGAGGTATTACGCTATCGGGTGGACAAAAGCAACGTGTTTCTATTGCTCGAGCTTTAATTAAAAATGCTCCTGTACTTCTTTTAGACGATTGCTTAAGCGCTGTAGATACCGAAACTGAAGAAACCATTTTGAACAACTTATTAGACTATTGCAAAGACAAAACAACTATAATTGTGAGTCACCGAGTTTCTTCTGCCAAAAATGCGGATTGGATTATCATTTTAGACGAAGGTAAAATTATAGAGCAAGGTACTCATTCTCAACTATTAGACCTTAATGGTTATTACAAAGAGTTATACTTAAAACAACTTTCGGAAAAAGAAATTGAATAAACTTTTGTTTAATCCGATTTTTTTTTAGATTTTTGAGACGCTATAACACTAATTAATTGACAGTAGGATTATGAGAGAAAATGACATGTTAGAAAAAGAAGATATTTTTTCTAAAGTATTGCGTGCAGGAAGAAGAACGTATTTCTTTGATGTAAGAGCTACAAAAGCAGATGATTACTACATTACCATTACTGAAAGTAAAAAGTTTACAGAAGAAGATGGTTCATTTCACTTTAAAAAACACAAAATCTATTTGTACAAAGAAGATTTTGCTGCTTTCAGAGAAATTTTAGATGAAATGACGGATTTTGTTCTTGACCAAAAAGGAGAAGAAGTAATCTCAGAAAGACATCAAAAAGATTTCAAAAGAGAAGTTTATACTGAAGGAAACGATGAAGTAAAATCAGCTGAGAGCTTTACTAATATTGATTTCGACGATATTTAATCTTTTGAATAAATAATATAAATTCCCAAACTCTATTAAGAATTTGGGAATTTTTTTATCCAATACGCAACCCATTTTCAACAGGAATATCAGAAGTCAGCAAAACAATATCGTTTTCCTCGCCTACTGAACCCAACACCAAACAC
Organism: Flavobacteriaceae bacterium; assembly: GCA_003963025.1. Lineage (GTDB taxonomy): Bacteria > Bacteroidota > Bacteroidia > Flavobacteriales > Flavobacteriaceae > Flavobacterium. The sequence continues at coordinate 2,024 of RXJZ01000098.1, read as the reverse complement.
TCGCTCATAAAATCCGCAATTTGTTTTTTTGGAAAATTGACCACGGCAATAATTTGTTTCCCATGCAATTCTTCTTTTGTATAACGCTTGGTAATTTGTGCAGAAGATTTTTTAATTCCTAATTCAACACCAAAATCAATCGTTAATTGATACGCTGGTTTATTTGCTTTTGGAAAATCTTGTACATCTAAGATAGTTCCAATGCGCATTTCTACTCTTTCAAAATCGTTCCAAGTTATCATAGGGTATAAAATAAAAAAGTACAATTTACCGAAGTAAATCATACTTATATTAATTTTTAATTTGATTTTATTTTTTTGATTTTACCTTACATGTATTGATGCCTAAAAACGTGTAAAGCGGGCAAAACTCTAAAGAAGCTGTAACAACCATCATGATTCCTGCACCTAATGCAACCCATTTCATGGTTCCGTCTAACATTCCTGAAAGTCCTAAAATTAAAGCAATCACTCCAATCATAACTCGTAAAAAGCGATCACCAGTACCTACATTTTTCTTCATAATCTAAAGTATTAAGTTTATTTTACTATTGGTTTGTTCTCATTTGTCCAATTGGTAATTCCACCCTCTAAATCAGAAATATTTTTGAATCCCAATTCTTTTAATCGAGTAGCCGCTTTGGAACTTCTTCCTCCAAGTTTACAATAAACCATTACTGGTTTTTCTTTATCTAAACTAGCTACTTTGGCATCAAAATCATCAGCCGTAACATCAATATTTATTGCATTTTCTAAATGACCCTCATTAAATTCTTCTGGCGTACGAACATCTACCAATTGCACATCAGGTTGAGCCATTTTTTTCTCATATTTGGCTACATCCAATACTTGAACACCATCTGCTTGATTCTTCAAACAAGAAGTCAATCCGAAAAATAGGATGACCAAACTCAATACTTTAAATTTCATTCTTTTTATGTTTTTGTTTGTTTTCGTTTATAAATATACAAAAAAAATTAATTCAAATGATTGCTAATTATAGTTGTTAAATCTTTAGCACTCAACACTCCCGATTGACGCCATAACATCTTTCCTGTTTTAAACAACATTAACGTTGGAACACCTCTAACCATAAAATGACTCGCCAAATCTTGGTGTTGGTCAACATTCACTTTTATAATTTTAACAGCATCTTTCAAATCTAACTTCACTTCTTGTAAGATAGGCGACATCATTTTACAAGGTCCACACCAATCGGCATAGAAATCAACTAATACCAAATCGTTACCATTTATAATATCATTAAATTTTGCATTCATAATCGATTTTTTTCTAATTCAAAGATACGATTTGGAATAACTTTCATCTGTAATATTTGTTACACAAACGTAATATGATAATTATCATTTTTTTTTGTTTTGAAGCGCAATAAGTTTGTATGGTGCTAAAAATCTATACTAATGTCAGTCTCAATAGTCCAAAAATATAACGTTCCCGGTCCCCGCTATACCAGTTATCCTACAGTTCCTTACTGGGAAGAGGAAAATTTCCATTTAGAAGATTGGAAAAGAACTTTATTACAATCTTTCAAAGAATCTAACAATACAGAAGGTATTAGCTTATACATTCATCTTCCGTTTTGTGAAAGTTTATGTACCTTTTGTGGCTGTAACAAGCGCATTACCAAACGTCATGAAGTGGAAGACCCCTACATTGCAGCTGTTATTAAAGAATGGAAATTATATTGCGATTTATTTCCAAGAAAACCTATAATCAAAGAAATTCACTTAGGTGGTGGCACCCCAACATTCTTTTCTCCAGAAAATCTTGAATACTTAATAAAAGGAATATTTCAATACGCCACTAAAGCTGAAGAGCATGAATTTAGCTTTGAAGGACATCCAAACAATACTACAAAACAACATTTGCAAACACTTTACAATTTAGGTTTTAGAAGAGTAAGTTTCGGAGTGCAAGATTATTCGCCAAAAGTGCAAGAAGCAATTCATCGAATACAACCCTTTCACAATGTTGCGAAAGTAACATTTTGGGCAAAAGAAATTG
>RXJZ01000207.1 GCA_003963025.1 Flavobacteriaceae bacterium | reverse complement strand
AGTACTTTGAGGATTTTCAAGTGCAATGTCAATTGCAAAATTCAATTTCAAATTTTAGCCTCTTAACCAAGCCTCTCGAACTGCTTTTTTAGCGGTATCTGTTGATTGGTAGCCTTCTTGTTTTTCTTTTGGCATTACCACTTTTCCTTTAACGATTTGCTCTTTACCATCTCTTTTGATTTTAACGGAAATCGAATCACCATCTTTCCAGTTCATGCTTGTCATGATTAAATCGTAGATGTTGTCTAAGTTGTAATTTTTGTCGTTGAAAGCTAAAAGGGTATCGTTGTTTTTTAATCCTAAAGTGGTCATGAACACATTCAATTCGATTTCAGGTAAAATCATGATTTCTTTTGTGCTAGGATTTACTGTGATGTAAGGTTCTCTTTGTCCTTTTAAGAATGGATTTCCTGCTACTTCAATTGACGCTTCAGTAACTCCCATTTTAGCGAAATATTGTTCGTATGGAATTGGTGTTTCACCCGCAACATGGTTTTTTAAGAATTCACCAACGGCAGGATAGGTTAAAGCTGTAATTTTATCGAATAATTCTTCGTCTTTAAATGCTTTAGCTGTTCCGTATTCTTTAGATAATTCTTGCATTAGGTTTAAAATTCCTTTTTGACCGTTGCTGTTTTCTCTAATTAAAATATCAACACACATGGCAATTAAAGCTCCTTTTTGATACACGTTTAAGTATTGGTCTTTATAAGGAGGATTCAATACGTTTTTACTCATTTTTGTAAAACTCATATTGTCGTTCATTTGACGCGATTGTGCAATTTTTCCAGCCATTCTTTCAAAGAATTCTTTTTCGTCAATTAAGCCTTGATTTACTTGGAATAAGTTTGCGAAATATTCTGTAACTCCTTCATACATCCATAAATGTTCTGACATTTGAGGGTTGTTGAAATCGAAATTTTGGATTTCGTTTGAATGAATCGTTAAAGGGGTTACAATATGGAAGAATTCATGAGAAACCACGTCTTTTAACTGCTCTTGTAACATTTCTAATCCCATCATTTCTGGCATAACCACTGTGGTTGATGTAGGGTGTTCTAATGCACCAAATCCTTTTGCATCTTTTGCAGCCATATCTGATAAGTATAATAAAATGGCATATTTTTTTGTTGAGTTGATTGGTCCCAAGAAACGTTTTTGCGCTTTCATCATGTTTTCCATATTCGGAGTAATTTGTTCTGCCGTATATTTTCCTGTTGGAGAATACACGCTGATGATAATTTCCATATCATCTACCATAAATGTAGTATAGTCTGGTTTTGAGTACATGATCGGCATTTCTACCAAGCTTGCATATTTAGGCATTAAAAACACATCAGATGTTGCGCTTGCATCAGCGTCGGTCATGGCTGAAACTCCCATTAAAGTTTCAGGATGTGTAACTGTTAATTTGTATGGTGTTTCTTCTTTTCCTTTGAAGTAACCAATAAATCCGTGTGTATTTAGCATGAAGTTAACTCCTGCATTGATGTTGGTTCCAGCAGGAGAAAATACATCTTCGCTTGCTCCAAAACCAGCGCCACCTTCAGTATCAAACGTGTCATTTACTAAATAAGTAATTTTTGCAAGTTTAGTAGCGTTTGAAATTGAATAGGAATTTTCATCAATTTTTGCAATTTTAAGTGTATTTCCTTTTGCATCAAATGCTTTTACATTTTCTACAAAACGACCATAATCGTCTTCTGAGTATGTTCCCGGAACAGTTTTTGGAAAGTGATATGTAACTGTTTCTGTTGTAAATGTTGGAGGTGTAACAGTTACTAATACTTTATCGTCTTTTACGTTGATTAAATCTATTGTAACGGCTACATCATTTTGTTTGGTAGCCGTTTGAGTCGGACTACAACTCCATAAAAATCCCACTAAAGCTAGGGAAAGTACTATTTTTTTCATTTTATCTTAATTGTATTGTCAATAAGTAGATAAAATAAACATATTGTTACAATTAACGTTTGGAAATTTTATTTCCTGTAATTTGTCTTTGCAGTTTGCATTTGAATCGGTCAATGCCATTTGTGCGCAATTTTGCATGTTTTGTTGCTCTTCCTTGCACACGTTCGCGCCACATTCTAAAACTAGATGGTTTCATCTCGCGACGCATGATTTCAATAGTTTCTTGTTCGGAAATTCCAAATTGAAATGTAATGGCTTCAAAAGGGGTTCGGTCTTCCCAAGCCATTTCTATGATGCGGTCGATTTGTGATTCGGTGAATTTTCTCTTTTCCATGAAACAAATTTCTACATAAAATAAAAAAACTCTTGTTGAACAAGAGTTAAATTTTTTTAGTCGAATTTATTTTTGAAATAATATTTGCTGTCTAAGTCTTCGTCTTCCAATTCGTTATACTTTATTGGCTTCGGTTTTGGCTTACTTGCGGTTACTTTCTTTTTCCAAAGTTCAAAATTATCTTTGGACAATCTTTTTCGCATTAATTCGGTAACTTCGTTTTCTGTTACTCCGAACTCCTCTTTTAAAACTTCAAAAGGTTTTTTTTCCTCTTGCGCCATAGCAACAACTCTATCTAGTGTTTCGTTGTCGAATTCTGAAATTTTCTTCTTTTTCATGAAGTAAATACTATTTCTCTCTAGTTTATTGGTTAATAATTCAATATTAGTAAAAAAATAAATTCAAAAACTAGGCCAAACACTTTTTTTGGAATTTTTAAAATTATTCTAAAGTTGATGATAGTTTTTGAAAAAAAATTATAGAATTGTTCTAAACGTTAAATTTATTCTCGGATTTTTAGCTTGTGTAGCTTTTGGAATTTGGTGTTTATAATGAATTTGGCTGCCTTCTTTCATTAATAATAAACTTCCATGATTTAAAATCAAGTTTATTTTTGCTTCAGAAATAGTATTGTGCTTTAATTGAAACTTGCGTGCTTCCCCAAAACTAACAGATGCAATTATTGGATTTCTTCCCAATTCTTTTTCATTATCAGCGTGCCAACCGTTGCTGTCTTTTTCGTTTCTGTATAAATTGGCTAAAACTGTAGTAAAATTTTGTTGTACAATTTGTTCTACTTTGTCTTTAATATATATCAATGTAGGATTCCAAAGTTGAGGTTGCATCGTTAATCCCGAATACGAATAAGGTTTTCCTTCGTTTCCGAATAAACAGGTTAATCTGGGTTGGGCTATTTTCTTTCCAAATATGGTAATATCGTCTTGTTGCCAAGGCGTTTCGTTCGTCAGTTTATTAAATAACATATCGGCTTCTTCTTTGTTGAAGAAATTTGGATAAAACTCGAAAACAGCATCGGGTAACGGTAAAATTATTTTTTCTTTTGGAAATAAATCGAGCATAAAAAAAGCGATGAATTACATCGCTAATTTATTTATTTTTTCTTGAATTGTATGTTCATAATTACAATTGCGGCAATAATTAATAGAATTCCTATCCATTGAATGAACCATACTTGCTCGTTTAAAAGGAAAAATGCCATCATTACCGAAACGGGTAATTCTAATGAAGACACAATACTTCCCAAACCAATTCCTGTATGAGGAAACCCCGCGTTTAGTAACATAGGTGGAATTATTGTGCCAAATAATGCTAATACAATTCCCCATTTCGTAAAAATTTCAAAGTTAAAAGGAGTAACTTGGGTGTATAAGCTAAAACCAAAAACGATAATAGCTCCACCTAATAACATATACAAACTTCTTTGTGCAGATGAAATTCCTAATGCTACTTTGTTAGCGGTAAACATTGTTGTTGTAAAAGATGCAGCTGCTAATAATCCCCAAAATAATCCGTTTGCCCAATCTATTGTTGGGTCATTGAAATCAATTTTAAAAATATTGATAGCTAAAGCCGTTCCAATTAAAACAATAATTACTGAAATTATTTTTTGAAAAGAAGGTGCTTTTTTATCTAAAAACCATTCTAGTAAAACGCCCATCCAAACGGTTTGCATTAACAATACAATTCCAATAGAAACGGGAATGTATTTTACTGCTAAATAATAGAAAACACTTGTCATTCCTAATGAAGTTCCTGCTAACATTAAATGGAAAATGTTTTTTGGAGAAGCCTTTAATGCTGTATTTTTATTTTTGGTGCGTTGGAATAAGTTAATAATTAAGACGCCAAGAATTCCATAAATGAATTGAGAAGAAGTTACTTCAGCTGTTGTAAAATCTTCTTTATAAGCTAATTTAACAAACGTAGCTAACATTCCATAACTCGTAGCGCCTAATGCAACCAGGAAAACACCTTTAATTATATTGTTGTTTGACATATCCTAAATTTTAAGGGGGCGCAAAGATAAGGTAAAAAGGAAAAAGAGAATTGAAAAATGGGAATAGATTCAAAAATATTATTCCATATCTTCTGATAAATCTTTTAAATGAACTCGTAGCGCATTCACAGAAATGCTGATTTCCCAGAACGAAATTCCTAACGAAATCAACAAACTAAGCATACTCGCTCCAAAAAAGTAAATTCCGAAGCCTTCTTGATTCACATAAAGCAATAGCATAGCAAAAACGGATAAAAACAAACACATTACGCCAAACAATTGCATGTAACGAATCAATGTTAAACGTAAGTTCAAGTTTTTAATTTCTAGTAAAATACTTTTGTTGTGATTGTCTTCGTAGTTTTTCTTAAGATTCCTAATGATTTGTGCAATTGTCAAAAATCGATTGGTATAGGCCAATAAAATCAAAGATGTTGCTGAGAATAATAAAGCGGGGGTTTCTATTGTTAGTGTCATACAATTTTTATAAAATATAAAATTACAAAAAAAATCCTGACAGGTTTCAAAAACCTATCAGGATTGATAATAAATGAATATTTCTTATTTCAACGTTTCAAAACTTCTCTTCACAAAAGCCGTCAATTCTTCACCTTTTAGCAATCCTTGAGAAAGTTTTGCTAAATCTAAAGCTTGTTTAACCAAGTCTTTTTGTGCGTCTTCTGGACTGTTTAAAATAGTAGTTGCTAATTCTGAATTGGTGTTCACCACTAAATTGTACATATCTGGGAAGTTACCCATGCCAAACATGCCACCACCGCCCGTTGCACTCATTTCTTTCATTCTACGCATGAATTCGGGTTGGGTAATAATGAAAGGCGCTGCATTGCTATCTAAATTTTCTAATTGTACTGTGTAGTTTTCTTTTGGAACTACTGTTTCAATAGAGGATTTTAGTTTTTCTTTTTCGTCATCTGATAATTTCGAAATCGTTTCTTCTTCTTTCTGAATTAATTTATCGATATGATCTGCATCTACACGAGCAAAAGTTACATTCTCATTATCCGCTTCTAATTTTTGAATCAAATGCGAAACAATTGGCGAATCTAATAACAATACCTGATAGCCTTTTTCTTTTGCAATGTCAATGTAGCTGTGTTGTGCATCTTTATTTGAAGCGTATAAAATAACTAATTTTCCGTTTTTATCGGTTTGGTTGTCTTTTAAAGCTTCTTTTAATTCGGCCAACGTATAATATTTGTCTTCTGTCGTTGGATATAAAACGAAATCGCCTGCTTTTTCATAGAATTTTGGTTCCGAAAGCATTCCGTATTCCAATACCACTTTGATGTCGTTCCATTTTTGTTGGAAGTCTTCACGGTTTTCGTTGAATAACGATTTTAGTTTATCTGCTACTTTTCTAGTAATGTAATTTGAAATTTTCTTCACATTACCGTCGGCTTGTAAGTAAGAACGCGATACGTTCAATGGAATATCTGGTGAATCCACAACACCTTTTAACATCATTAAGAATTCAGGTACAATTCCTTCTACGTTATCCGTTACGAAAACCTGATTTTGGTACAATTGGATTTTGTCTTTCTGAATTTGTAAATCCGATGATAATTTTGGAAAATATAAAATTCCAGTCAAATTGAACGGATAATCGACATTCAAATGAATGTTGAATAACGGTTCGTCAAATTGCATCGGATACAATTCGCGATAGAAATTTTTATAATCTTCCTCTGATAATTCACTTGGTTGTTTTGTCCAAGCCGGATTTGGATTATTGATGAAATTATCTACATCAATATATTCTGTTTTGTAATCTTCTGGAGCATCTTCTGGTTTTGGAAGTGCTTCTTTTTTGGTTCCAAACTTAATCGGAATCGGCATGAACTTGTTGTATTTGGTCAACAATTCACGGATTTTGAATTCCTCTAAAAACTCAACAGAATCTTCTGCAATGTGTAAGATGATTTCAGTTCCTCTTTCGGTTTTATCATGTGGAACTAAAGTGAATTCTGGGCTACCATCACATGTCCAATGCGCGGCTGGCTCATCTTTGTATGATTTAGTGATGATTTCTACTTTAGAAGCCACCATGAACGCAGAATAAAATCCTAATCCAAAGTGTCCGATTACACCTGAATCTTTGGCAGAATCTTTATATTTTTCTAAGAATTCTTCTGCGCCTGAGAACGCGATTTGGTTGATGTATTTCTCTACTTCATCAGCTGTCATTCCTAAACCTTGATCGATAATGTGAAGTTTTTTGCCTTCTTTATCGATTTTTACTTCGATTATAGGATTTCCATATTCTACTTTTGCTTCGCCTATGCTAGTTAAATGTTTTAATTTTAAAGTAGCGTCGGTTGCATTCGATACTAATTCACGAAGAAAAATTTCGTGGTCACTGTACAAAAACTTTTTAA
>RXJZ01000153.1 GCA_003963025.1 Flavobacteriaceae bacterium | reverse complement strand
AAATCGGAGACTTCCAGCCTGAAGCCCACGTAAAAGGATTTTTAGAATTTAATTTAATTGCGTTTATTTGTAAAAGCAATTCGGCTGTTTGTTGTGCTGTGTTGTTATTAAAAATCATATTGCAAATGTATAAAGTTTTTGTGAACGATAAGCCACTTTTTTTGACAAATCAGGTTCAAAAAGAAACCGATTTCAAACTTTTTTTATTGGAAAGTGTTGATATCAAAAAGTTAATCGTTAAAATTTTTCAGAATAAAATTCAGAAAGCTTTTCTGTATCATCCCGATGAAAAATTGATAATGAAAACGCTTCGTGCGAAATTACCCGTTGAAAAAGCAGGTGGTGGATTGGTTTATAACAAAGACGGCGATGTGCTTTTTATTTTTAGGAACGGCAAATGGGATTTACCAAAAGGTGGAATGGAGAAAACTGAAACCATTGAAGAAACCGCTATCCGAGAAGTAGAGGAAGAAACCGGCGTTACTGGATTAGCTATCACCGAAAAACTACAAAGAACGTATCATATTTTCAAACGCAACGGTCGCTACAAACTAAAAATTACACAATGGTTTGAAATGCGTACCAAATACGATGGCACACCACAAGGTCAAGCCGATGAAGGAATTGAACGAGTGGAATGGGTAAATCCAAAGGATATTAAGTTTTTACTAGAGAACTCGTACGAAAATATTAAGTTGTTGTTTGAGGCGGAAAAGGTGGTTTAGTTTTGATATTAACACGAATTTCACGAATTATCACCAATTAATTCGTGTAAATCTGTGTATTTGTGTTTAATAACTAATTAACTCTATAAACCGGATATTGCAAATGCGCTTTCTCATAATAAGGCGATTGTCTGTACACCCAATCTAATTGAGCTGCACCATTTTCTGCGAAAGCTTTGTCGTTTTGTTTCTTTTGTTCTAATTCGGCTTTTGTTTTTGGATTCTTGTCTAAGAATTCTTTGGCTAAATCTTCAAAAACATAACTCGAAAAATATTCTTTTTGTTGTAAAATAGGATCGAAGAAGTTCCAATTGAAATAACTGTCTACTGCTTCAGGTTCTAAGGTTTCTACTAAATATTTAACGCCAGGTTGATTCGTGTAAAACACATAATCTCCCATGAAAAATTTTACTTTTTGAATCGATTTAGAAACTTTCGTATTGTAATGTGCGTAATGCCCTTCGTAAGGCGATTTTGAAGTTTGATAACTCTCAATTTTATACGATTCTACTTCAATAATGGTATCTTTTTGCAGACGATGTGCATTAATATTATTCAATTTCAAAATATCCAAAACCTGCCATTGTGATTGCGGAATAACATACGCTTTCGGAATGTTTACAAATTTCGTTGGCTTATAATTCCCATAAAAAGGAATTTTCTTGGTAAATGGTTTGCTTTTATCGTAAAATAAACGGTCTTTCCCTGAAATATCGCTTGGTTTGTAACCGCCTTGATAACCTTTAAAATCTATGTAAGATACTTTAGTTGAATCAATTGCCCAGTCTAATGGATATGGCATTCCAGCTTGATATTCGTTCAAAGCATCTTTTCGCATTTGTTTGATTTTTTGCCAATTCGCATCGGCGAAATTAATAGTGCTTAACATAAATTCATAAGTCACTTTCACGCGTTCTTTGTACACTTTTAACATGTGTGTTTCAGGAACAAACCCTAAAGTGTGAAACAAAGTTGAATAACCTGTGGCATATCTTGGAGTATCGGTAAATTGCTCAAAACCGTTATCTGGCGTGGTGCTGTGCACATTCACATATGGAACCACATCGATTTTCTTTTTGTTCATGTCTTTCACCACCGAAGGATACAATTCGTTGATGAAATAATTCCCTAATTTGTTTCCCAAACGTTCGTGTTGGGTTGCAATACAAGTAAATGTATATTGATAATCAGCACCATTAGAAACGTGATTGTCTAAGAAAATATCAGGATTTAATTCAGTAAACAACTTTTGAAAACTTCTCGAGTTTTTAGTGTCCGATTTAATAAAATCGCGATTCAAATCGTAATTGCGCGCGTTTCCTCTAAAACCATATTCTTCAGGACCATTTTGATTGGCTCTGGAATGCGAATTTCGGTTCAACATGCCACCAACGCTATACACCGGAATAGCGGCAATTAAGGTGTTTTTAGCTGTTTTGATTTTTCCCATAGCTAAATCACGCATTAACATCATTGTCGCGTCAATTCCATCAGGTTCACCTGCGTGAATGCCGTTGTTGATTAAAATTACGGCTTTATTTTTAGTAAAATATTCATCAAAATCAAATTTGCCTTCGCTTGAAAAAAGTACCAAATACAATGGTTTTCCGCTATCGGTTGTGCCTTTGTGAATCATTTGGATGTTGGCAAAACTTTCGTCTAATTTTTCATAAAACGAAATACATTCTTCATAAGTAGAGGATTGATTGCCATTACCACGTTCAAAAGGTGTGGTGAAATTGTTTTGTGAAAACACGGAAATAGAAAAGAAAAGTAAACTTATTTGTAAAAAACGCATAGTTGAATTGTATTTGATTTTCAAAAATAAAGAATCTTTTTGATGTATAATTATTTTTAGCCACAGATTAAAGGATTAAAAGGATTTTAGATTGTTTTATATAAATAATCTGTGCTAATCTGTGTAATCCGTGGCAATTAATCACTTATTTAAATAATTGGCTTTATCTTTGCCGCATGAGTCAAAATCCATATTCCAACAATGTACTATTGAATCTTGGTATTCAAAGTTTAAACAAAATGCAAGAAGCAGCCCAAAAGGCTATTTTGAATGAAGATAATATTTTATTGCTTTCTCCAACAGGTTCTGGGAAAACGTTAGCATTTTTGTTGCCTATTTTTCAATTATTATATGAAGAAGTAAAAGGTGTGCAATGCTTAATTTTAGTACCATCACGCGAATTAGGGTTGCAAATTGAACAAGTTTGGAAAAAAATGGGCACGCATTACAAAGTCAATACGTGTTATGGTGGACACTCGATAGAAACGGAATTTAAAAACTTAAGCAATCCGCCAGCGTTGTTAATTGGAACGCCAGGAAGAATTGCCGATCATATTGAACGAGGAAGTTTTGCTACCGAAAATGTAAAAACCTATGTTTTAGATGAGTTTGACAAATCGTTGCAATTGGGTTTTCATGAAGAAATGTCGTATATCATTGGAAAAATTACAAAAGCAAACAAACGTGTTTTAGTTTCTGCGACTTCGGGTGTGGAAATTCCGAAATACACTAAAGTTGTTAATCCGAAAGTTTTGGATTTTATTCCGAATACGAAGCAAAATGACAATTTAGATATTCGTATCGTATTTTCGAAATCTAAGGATAAAATTGATTCGTTGTTTCAATTAATTTGTTCTTTGAATTCCGAAGCAGCGATTATTTTTTGCAACCATAGAGAAGCGGTAGAACGTATTCATGATATGTTGACTCAAAAAGGCATTATTTCTACGTTTTATCATGGTGGATTATACCAAGACGAACGCGAACGTGCTTTGATTCAGTTCAGAAATGGCAGTGTTTCTTATTTGATTACAACCGATTTAGGCGCACGAGGTTTGGATATTCCCGAAATGAATCACGTAATTCATTACCATTTGCCAGCCAAAAAAGACGAATTCACCCACCGAAACGGAAGAACGGCTCGTATGTTAGCCACCGGAACCGCTTACGTTTTGGTAAACGAAACCGAAAAGAAAGCCGATTATTTTGATTACGGAAAACGTAGATTAGATGTTTCCAATGCGAAATCGTTGCCAAAAGCACCTTTATATCAAACGCTTTACATCAGCGGAGGAAAGAAAAACAAGTTAAATAAAATTGATATTGTAGGTTTCTTTTCTCAAAAAGGGAAACTAGAAAAAGACGATTTAGGCTTAATCGAAGTCAAAGATTTTATTTCGTTTGTAGCGGTGAAATATCCAAAAGTGAAATCGCTATTGCAAAACATCAAAGACGAAAAAATGAAAGGGAAGAAATATAAAATTGAAGTAGCAAGAAAGGTGATTAAGAAAGAAGAGGAATAAAATAGATTTATCTATGAAATACTTGATTTTAATTGTAATATTTGGTTTGTTTTCATGTAAATCTGATAATAAAAAGTTAGATGATTTGCAGCAAGATGAAATAAAAACGGAGTTAATTGAGAATAGAACCGAAATTGATACGACTTCTTTTATGGATTTTTTTGAAAATTTCATTTTTGATAAAAGACTTCAAAAGAGTAATAAAGATAATTCTATTGACTACAATTCCTTCTCATCGAAAGATTTTGTTGCCTACTTGAATTCGGATACATTGTCGGTTTTTGATGAGACAAACTTTTCTGATAAACAAGATTTAATAATTATCGATTTTAAAAAAACTAAAAATTTAAAGTACAAGTTTGAAAAGATAAATCAGAAATGGATGTTTTCAGGTTCTAGTGCCATTTCCATTAATAATTTGTCCGAAAAAAAGTTTGTTGATTTTTTAATTAAATTCTCAAAAGATAGTATTTATCAAAAATCACACATTTTATTTCCCTTAGAAGATTATTCCCTTGATGATGATTATCAGACCATTTCACAGAAAATAGAAAAAGAAAAATGGAATCATTTTAATCTTGTAGAAGAAATAGAAAGTTTACTTTTTTTAGCTAATATTGATTCCCATAATAACTTTAGAAATATTTATTACAGAGGTAACGACAACGGAATTTTAGTGAAATTAACTTTTAAAAGAGTTAATAATGATTGGTTTTTAGTTAAAACAGAAGATTATTCAACTTAATCAATAATTGTGATTTATGACTTCTCCAATCTGTCTACTTTGTAATTCCGCTGCAACGCTTTTTTGCGAAAAACCAAAGCATTTGTTTTATAAATGTACAAATTGCGAGGGTATTTTCAGACCAAAACATACTTTTTTAACCGCTGTAGAAGAAAAAGAACATTACGAAAAACACAATAATGATGTTTTTGATGAACGCTATCAAAACTTTGTTTCACCAATAGTTAATGCTGTTTTACATGATTTTTCTACAGAAGCTAAAGGTTTGGATTTTGGTTCAGGAACGGGTCCGGTAATTGCTAAAATGTTGACGGATAAAGGCTATCAAGTGCAGAATTACGATTTGTTTTTTGCGAATGATGTAGCACTTTTGAATCAAAAATACGATTACGTTTCGTGTTGTGAGGTAATGGAGCATTTTCATCAACCTTACAAAGAATTTGAATTGCTAAAAAGCTTATTATTTCCGAAAGGAAAATTATACTGCAAAACAGAAGTTTTTAACAACCAAAAACCTTTTGAGAATTGGTATTACAAAGATGATTTCACCCACGTTTTTATTTACCAATCCAAAACTTTAGAATGGATAAAAACCGAATTCCAATTTTCGGATTTAATTATAAAGGAGAAGTTGATTGTGTTTGAAAATTAAAACACAAATTTCACGAATTAGCACAAATGATTAGTGAAAATTAGTGAAATTCGTGTTAAGTTTATTTTTTATCCAAAACCGATTCCGGAACCAATTGCGAAATATCACCACCATTTCTCAACACATCACGAACGATACTTGAGGAAATGAACGAAGTTCGAGCAGCAGTTAATAAGAAAACGGTTTCAATTTTCGACATCACACGATTGGTATGAGCAATGGCTTTTTCGAACTCAAAGTCGGCTGGGTTTCTTAGTCCACGTAAAATAAAATCTGCTTTTTCTTTTTTGCACAAATCAATCGTTAAACCTGAATACGTAATGACTTTAACTTTTGGTTCGTCTTTGAAAGCTTCTTCGATGAAACGTTTTCTATCTTCTAAGGAAAACATGTACTTTTTTTCAGCATTAACACCAATCGCTACAATGACTTCATCAAATAAGGAAACACCTCTTTTGATTATATCGAAATGTCCGTTGGTAATTGGGTCAAATGAACCTGGAAATATTGCTTTTCTCATAATTTACTTATTTAAAGCCAATTCAATAGCGTTTTCAAACAATTCTGGTAATGAAATTCCTGCTTCGCGAGCTTGTTGTGGTAAAATACTTTCTGTAGTTAAACCCGGAATGGTGTTCATTTCTAACATGTGAGGTTCATTATTTACGATAATGAATTCACTTCTCGAAAAACCTTTCATCTTTAATACTTCGTAAGCTCTTTTGGCAACCGTTTCGATTTTTACCTTCAATTCATCCGAAATTCTAGCAGGCGTAATTTCTTTTGATTTGCCTAAATATTTCGCTTCGTAATCAAAAAAGTCGTTTTCCGATACGATTTCGGTAATTGGTAAAACCGTAACAGTTCCTTTATAATTAATCACACCAACTGAAACTTCTGTTCCGTCAAGGAAACTTTCAATAATGATTTCGTCGTCTTCTTTGTAAGCGTTTTCGATAGCAGGAAGAAATTCTTCTTTAGTTTTTACTTTTGAAATTCCGAAACTCGAACCCGATTTGTTTGGTTTTACGAAACAAGGTAAACCTACTTTTGCTAAAATTGTATCTACGTTGATTTCATCGCCTAAATTCAAATAATATGATTCCGCCGTTTTGATTCCGTAAGGTTTTAAAACCGATAACATATCGCGTTTGTTGAATGTTAATGCCGCTTGGTAATAATCGCAAGACGTTTGTGGCATATTCAATAATTCAAAATACGCTTGCATCAAACCATCTTCACCTGGTGTTCCGTGAATCGCATTAAAAACTACATCAAAATTGATT
>RXJZ01000251.1 GCA_003963025.1 Flavobacteriaceae bacterium | reverse complement strand
ACCAAGACAAAAGGCTTCTTATTATTTAAAGAAATTCCATTCTAAACCGAAACGAACCATAAAATCTCGATATGGATAATTTGGAGCGGAATAATAATTATAACCCGTAAAAGAAGAATTAAAATGTTCTGCTTTTAGATAAATTCTAGTTTGTTTAATTCTAGCATTTATGAAAAAATCAAACATTGGAAAATTACCAAACTTTGTTTCATTTTGAACATAAAATTCTCCAATTAATGGATTATAATCGTTTCCATAATATTTAGAGAAATATTGAAATGTAACTCCAGTTTGCAAGAACATTGCTTTCTTAAAAACATGATCTGAAAAGTATAAAGTGCTACGTGTAGTAAGTTCTGGAACGTTAACTATATCAGAAGCTTGATCTACTTTTTGGTATAAAACTGTGACATCTAAACCTAATTTCCAAAACTTAATGTCTTTATTAGCATTTACTGAAAAATAATTAATGGTTTTGTCATATTGCATAGGTTTAACAGTAAGTTTAGTTATATCATCAGTTATATTATCAAAATACAAATGATCGTTTAAAACTTTATATTGCACACTAGTATTTAACCATTTTGTAAAGGCAGAAAAAGAAAGTTGGTTAAGTTTTTCATTTTTAAAATTATTTAACCAATTATAATCTACATATCTACTTTGATATAATGTATAATTTAAGTTAGGTAAACTGTTTAATTTTTGATATTTAAATTCAAGTTTAATATTATCATTAGGTGTATAATTAAGCATTGCATGTACATTTGAAATTGACTGATTAGAAATCGTTTGAGCCAATTCAATTTTTGCAGTTAAATTGCTTGTAAAATAAGTATAATTTCCACCTAACATATTTATTCTATCAGAGATAGCATTTGGAACTACAATATTCCCTAAGTTATCATAAACTAAACTATTATAATAATAATTGTAGTTGTTATCATCAATATAAAAATTTAAACTTCCAAAATTTTTAGTTTTATAGCCAAGCCCTATTTTATTGTAAAAATTATTAAAACGGGTTTTATTATTAATACTATTTGAAAATGCATCGCCAAAACGAGTGCTTGCACTTGACTGAGTAAATTCAAAAAACTTATATTCAGTATTAAAAGTATGGGTAAAGACTAAACTATTTGGATTGTTCTTATTTAGGAAAAAAGAATGTTCAAGAAACAAACGGTTTCCTTTCAATAGTGAGGTTGCGTCTTTAAAATATACATCAAGTCTATCACGTTGATCATTTGGTGGATTACTTTGCTCGAATAATTTAGTATCAATTATACCTCCATTTTCTTGATTTGAAATATCTTGAGCGGTAAAATGAGCATTTAAAAAATAATGTTTGTTTTTAGTAAAATAACTTGTTGTAAATCTAAAATTACCCGAACTAGATATGTTATTAATGTATTTTCCATTAGATCGCAAACCTTTATAAGCAATAGAAAAATTAAAATTTGGCTTAGTGTTAACTGTTAGAAAAGCATCTAATGACTGACCTTGCTCCATCACCGTTTTATAGTATAACTCTGTTAGCGGTGTAGGAACAGAATAATATTTAATATCAGAAGCTTGTAAATAATTAAAGTGTTTAGCTGAAAATCCAAAACTTGGTAATATACTCTTTTGAATAAGTCCAAAATTTAAAACATTGTAAGTATGCCCTTCATTAGCAAAAGGAATCAATCCAAAAATATCTTTTCTAAGAAAATTATATTTATACTCATTTTTTATTGACAAAGAAGTATCCACATAAGTAGTATCTTTCTCTAAAGAATAAATTTTATAGAGTTTAATAGAAGGCTTTATTTCTTTGCCTTGTTGTAGTCCCTTTTCTAAATCACCCTCATCAACAACTTGTGAAAAAACAAAAGAAGAAAGAAACAAAAATAAAATGGATAAATAAATTTTCATTACAATAAAATATTAGCAAATGTAATGAGAAAAAGGGGAATAAAAAAAGCCCCATAAAGGGGCTTTTAAAACAAATATTATTTATTAGTTAAAAAAATTACGTGTTTGAATATTTTTAACTGGCTTAGTAATATTTACTCTTGGAGCTGCTGCTCTACCAGAGGCAACAAACTGACCGTTTTTAGAGAAAGTAAAAATTCCATTTTCTACAGTTAATGTAGCAACATAAATAAACTCTTGATCATAGTTTGGAGTATTTCCAAAATCAGAATCTACAGCATCAGCAGCATCTTGAACAAAAGTTCCAGCAAAAGGTGAGTTGTATCTAGAGTAATTAATAGTCATTGGAATATTAAAAGTTGGGATACCAACTGAAGCTAGTGTTGCGTCGTCATATACATTCATATAGATTGTATAAACACCATCTTCAACATCTCCTAAACTTACAGTAAACTCTTCTGGGCAAGCACTTGTTGCAGCAGCATATCCTGTAATATCATCACCGTTTTCGTCTAATACATAAACGTCAACATCGTAACCTATATCACATAATCCAAAAGGATAACCCGGAATATTTCTGTCCCAAGCAAACTCTAAAGTTAAATCACCATAGTCAGTGATATTGAAAGACAAGTTAGTATTAGCAACTTTGATGTTAGCATCAAATTCACTACCAACTTTTAATACAAAAGTTTCAGTAGCTTCATCTTCGCTATCTCCAATGATTTTAACAGTACCAATTCCAGAAGAACTCCAAGCTGGAATATAAACTTGGTGGTCATATTCAAAATCTACATCTTCTGTAGCAGTACCAGAAACTAAAGAAACTGTTACATAAGTATCAACTGGTTGCGGAGTAACTAAATTAACAGCAAATTCAATGGTTTTATCATATCCTCCCTCGTTGAAAGTACTCACAGAGTTAACATTCAAATATGGAGATACTGCTGATACAGATGCACTTCCATCATTTACTTCAATAACAGAATCATCTGTTGCATCATCATTACTACATGAAGTAAAAAAAGTACTTCCAGCAAATAATGCGATTAAAGCAAAAATATTTAATTTATTTTTTTTCATAAAAAATCTGTATTAACTCAATTAAACAAATTTTAATTTGTTTAATTGAGTAGTTAAATAATTAGATTATAGTGGCGTTAAAGTTGTTACAAAAGGTCTTTCAACTGTATTACCCGAAAAGAAAATTGAATAATGAACAGTAATAACACCAGTAACAGGGTTTACATTACTCAATGCTTTTTGAGCTGCACTTTGTCTTACTTCATTAGTAAAAGCGCTAGCTAAATTTTGAGTATCTAAACCAATAACGTTACAAACATCACTAAAAGTATAACCAGCTCTAGTACCTGCAGGTAATTGAATAGTATTTGCAGATCCAGGGGCTTGACCAGCACAATAGTAAGGTCCTACATATGAAGAAACATATAAACCATCAGCAATTTGAGTTACTAAATCATTAGCAAAAGTATAAACAGCTCCTGTTTCAGTTCTAACAGTACTGTTAGAGTAATTACCCGCTAAGAAAGAACCACATGAAACATTTACTTTTGTAGACTTAACATTTAAATGCTCAGTTCTACCGTCAGTTAATTTTGCAACGTACGTTAATAACCAGTAATCACCAATTTCTAATGTAGCATCATCAGCAGGTAATGGCTGTCCTTCAAAAACAACTCCTGATATTAATTCATTATAGTTAAAACTGAAAGTTAAAGATTCATGTTGATTTTCAACAGGAAAATTAACAGATTTAAGCAATACATTGTTTGACTTTAATAAAGTACTACCATCTAAACGAAAATATTGTTTATAAACATCAACAGTTTCGACTTTTTCTCTACCTTGAAACACAGACAAACTTGCTGATAAAGCATCAGTAGGAGCACTACCCTGAGCATAAGTAATTGCAAGTGTCTCAACACTTAACAAACCTCCTACATTTTTATCTCCTGTAAGAGTATCATTGTCATCATCAACACATGAAAACATTCCAAGTGCTAAAAATGAAAATAAAGATAATTTTAATATTTTTTTCATAATCATTTTTTTTTTAGTTCATCCACCAAACATCTGACAACATAGTATCTCCATTACTTAATGTAGCACTAGCAGCTGCATAGTTTACTTGATTGTAATTTTGAGAGTCTGTTGAAAAATAGAATCTACTAGGAATTTGAGCAATTGCAGCATTAGCAACTGGAGATAAAGCTGGATATCCAGTACGTCTCCATTCTGTCCAAGCTTCAATACCTTGACCATATAATGCTATCCACATTTGAGTACCAATTTTTTCTCTAGCCTCAGATTGAGTTGAAAAATCAACACTAGCATTAGAAGTATAAACTGAAGCTGAACCTAAACCATTGAACTGGAAGTTAGCCTCAATAGCGTTTACATAATGTACTTTAGCTTGAGTAACACCACCTGGTATAATACCTTCATTAGCAGCTTCAGCCAAATATAATTGAACTTGAGCATAAGATAAGAATACACCAGGTAAAGTTGGGTCTAAATACTTATTTCCAGGAGATGAGAATCCATTATAATTTCCAGGATTTTCAATACCAGGGGTATTACCAACATATTGACCTGCATTATTTGTTTGAGCGTAAATAGGTAATCTAGGATCACTTAATGCATTCATAGTAGACACTAAAACAGAACTTACTTTGTACTCATTTCTGTTTCCATAAACGATTGTTTCGTAAATTGGGTTTGCATCAGGTTGTGAAGCTGTATAAGCTAACTCAGCAGAATCACTATTTGAAGACATCAATAAACCAGAAGCTACTAAACTTTGAACGTCAGCAGAAACATTTCTCTTTTTAGAAATTCTCATTAAAGCTTTAAGTTTCAATGAAGCAGCAAACTTTCTCCATTTAGTAACATCACCACCATAAACTAAATCTGCAGAAGAAGTAAAGTCACCAGTACCAGAAGCAAATAATACTTCAGCTCTATCTAATAAATCTAAAATACCATCATAAACCTCTTCTTGAGAATCATGTTTTGGTTTAACATTTCCAGGAACAACAGCTTCAGAAAAAGGTACTGGACCATAAACATCTGTTAATATTTGAAATGCATTCGCTTGTAAAACTAAAGAAACACCTTGTAAATTAGTATTTCCAAGATCTCCAGCAAATTCATAAGCAGCTTTAGATTCAGCAATAACACCAGCATATAAGTTAGTCCAAACAGCATTCATAAGAGCTCTTCTAGGAATGTATTTTTCCTCATCGTTGTACTGAACTTTTGACCAATGTTGAGCCCAACATAATCCCATATCACCACCAACCTGCGCATTATACATAGTATTTTGCGTAGCAGTAATAGCAGTCGACAATAGCAAATTTGGATCAGTTGAAGAAGGACTGTTTGGAGAGGTATTAATCTCTTCAAAATCCTTATCACAACTAACAGCAACAAATGCCATTGATGCAATAAATAAATAAATTATTCTTTTCATATTTAATTTTATTAAAATTTAACATTAATATTAAATCCGTAAGTTCTTGCAGATGGTAATTGACCAAATTCTTGACCTTGCTCACCATTAGCATTACTGAATGCAGATTCTGGATCGATATGAGGTGCTTTTTTGTATAATAAAGCTAAGTTTCTACCTACTACTGATACTTTGAAATCTTGAATAAAAGTTCCTTTTAACCAATTTTTAGGTAAAGAATATCCAAAAACAATTTGACGTAATTTTACATAACTAGCATCAAAAACACCACTTTCAGTAAAGTTAGAATAGTTATAAGCGTATTGGTTGAATGTTTTAGCGTCAACAACAACGTTATTAGCTGTATATCCTCCAGCTCCGTCAGAAACAACACCATTACCTACAACACCTGTCTCACGACCAATTAAAGTTTCGTCTAAAGTACCAGCATATCTACCCCACATATAAGTCATAGAGAAAACATCACCACCAATTTTAGCATCAACTAAAGTACTTAAGTCAAAGTTTTTGTATTTGAATGTAAAGTTAGCACCACCGGTCCAATCTGGAGTAATATTTCCTAAAATTTCTAATTGCGAATTGTTAACTTTTGGTAATCCGTTTTCATAAATAATATCACCAGATTCAGTTCTTGCATAAGGGAAACCTACGATTGATCCATAAGCTTGACCAGGAATTGCTTGTAATTCCATACCCCATTGACCTCCTAATGTATAAGAATCAGCTCCACCTAAACTTGTAACTTCATTTTTATTTTTAGCAAAGTTTAAATCAATATCAAAAGAGAAATTATCTGTTTTAATTGGTGTTAAACCTAACTGTAACTCAATACCTCTGTTTGTCATTTCACCAGCATTCTCCCAAGAAGATGTAAAACCTGAAGCCGCTTCAACTTGAAGAGGTAAAATCAAATCAGTAGATGTTTGAGAATAATAAGTTGCAGCTAAACGAACTCTATTTCCATAAGCATTAACGTCTACTCCAAACTCAGTACCTACAGTTGACTCAGGTTTGATATTTGGATTCCATTGTGTATTTGGAATAGAAGATTGAGTACCAAAATTACTATTACCTAATGCAAAAGTTCTGTTAGTAGAATACTCTCCTAATGGACCAGTACCCCCAACTTTAGACCAACCTGCTCTTAATTTAACATAGTTAACTTTAGCATTTTGAAGACCTAAAACTTCAGATAAAATAAAAGATCCTGATACCGCTGGGTAGAAGAATGAATTATTTTTTACAGGTAAAACACTTGACCAATCATTTCTTCCTGAGAAATCTAAGAAAGCATAATTTTTATATGATAATTGACCAAAACCAAGAACACTGTTAATTCTTTGATCAAAAGAATCACTATCAATAGTTGGAGTTGTTCCAGATTTAACATTTGATAAAGTAAACAATCCAGGTAATTCTAAACCTCCTGTTAATTCTCCAACAACTGTATTTCTAACTCTTTTTAAAGTATTCATACCTCCGTTTAAAGATAATTTTAAATCAGAAGTTAAATCAGTTTGGTATGTTAAAATTGCTTCCGCATTGATTTCAGAATATCTTCTTGCTACTTCAGCATAGTATCCATCTTTGTATTCATTAGAACCTTTGTCTGCTCTAAGTGTTTCTCTTTGAGAGTAGTGATCTAAACTTAATTTACCATTGATAGATAATTTATCATTGAATTTGTAATTTAAATAAGTAGACCCAGTTACTCTGTCTTGATCAAAAGTATTTCTATTAGTTTCCAATACCCAGTAAGGGTTATTTTGGAAAACGTTATTCCAGTTTAATGGAGTTCCTTCAGAAGCTGTTCCTACAGGAGCTAATGGTAAGTTTCTCCAATTTTTTAAATCTGGGAAATTAACGTTTCTTGCAGACCAAATGAACTGTTGAACAACGTTAGATGAACTATAACCTACAGGAGGCAAGTTATTACTTTTGTTGTTAAAGAAAGTTACATTTGCACCTGCAGTTAATTTTTCACCTAATTTCATGTTTCCGTTGAAACCAACGTTGAATTTTTTGAAATCAGTAAAAGGAATCATACCTTTTTCATCAGAATTACCAATAGATAATCTGAAGTTGTTATTTTCTCCACCGCTAATTAATGTAATACTGTTAGACTGAGCTACACCTGTATCATAGAAATTTTTCACGTTATTAGGATGAGAAATCCATGGAGTTGGCATACCTCCATATTTATAAGAATCCCATTGTACAAAAGATAAACCTCTGTCTAAAGCAGGACCCCAACTTTCATCAACTCCGTCATTGTATCCACCTCCAGCACCATCAACGAATTGAAAGAAATCAGAAGTAGCTCCTTGACCATAAGAGTTTTGATAATTTGGCAACAATAATGGATTAGAGAAAGTAATGTTTGAGTTGAAAGAAACTTCAAATTTATCTTTCTTTTTACCTGATTTGGTAGTAATCAAGATAACCCCTTTACTTGCACGGATACCATATAAAGCAGCAGCAGTAGGCCCTTTTAACACAGTAACTGACTCAATATCATCAGGATTAATACTCGCTGCACCATTAGGTAAATCTCTACCTCCACCTGAACCAGCATTACCATAGTTTGTGTTATCAAATGGAACACCATCAATAACAAACAAAGCTTGGTTGTTACCCGTAATAGAAGAAGCCCCTCTCAATACAATTCTTGAAGAAGAACCTACAGCTCCAGAAGAGTTAGTAACTTGAACCCCTGCGATTTTACCAGAAAGAGCATTAACGATGTTAGACTCTCTAGCTTCTGTCATAGAAGATCCTTTTACAGACTGAGCTGCATACGTTACCGCTTTTTCTTCTTTCTTAATACCTAAAGCTGTAACAACAACTTCTTTACCCTCAACAACATCGTCTTTTAAAGACACATTGTAAGAACTTGCGGCAGCAATAGTAATTTTAACAGTTTTTTTTCCTGTGTAAGAAATTACTAAAACTTCTCCTTGTTTAGCTTTGATAGTATAGTTACCATCAAAATCTGTCGTAGTACCACGAGTTGTTCCATCAACAACAACGTTAGCACCTGCAATTGGGCCTAGTTCATCAGAAACCACACCCGTAACAGTTTTCTCTTGCGCGAACGAAAACTGCATTGTAAACGCTACTAAAAGCGTAAAAATCCATTTGAACTTCGATCTCATATTAAATTTATTTGAGTTAGTTATTCCGCAAACTTCTTAATTATTTCTTAAATAAACAAATAATACTTCGGAATATTACTAATTTATTTTTGTTAAAGTTTTAGTTTTAAAAAAACATTTTACGGAAGATTCTCTTATCAAAGATGAAAATTTCGTAAAAAGGTTGCGCCTAAAGTTGTATTTTTGTCAAAAAAACAAGGATGCTAAGCAAAAGTTACAGTAATTTAATATTAGAATGCGGAACAGATGAAGCAGGAAGAGGATGTTTGGCTGGGCCCGTAACAGCTGCCGCAGCAATAAGCCCCCTAACTCCCGAAGGGGGAATTACCAACGATGCTGTAAAAAGACTTTTTGAAGAACTAAACGATTCTAAACAACTTTCTGATAAAAAAAGGTTTGAGTTGCGCCCACTTATTGAAAAAACTTCAATTTCTTTTGCCGTTACTCATATTTTTCCAAATGAAATTGACGAAATAAACATATTAAATGCTTCACTGAAAGCAATGCAAGAATCTGTTTTAAAATTAAATCAAAAACCTGAATACATAATAGTAGATGGAAATCGTCCATTAAATGGAAAATTAGGTATGAAACAGAAAATAGGAAAGATATTTACTGTTGAAGAAATCGAACTTTTAAAATCCATTCCAAACACAAGTATTATTAAAGGTGATAGTAAATTTTTAAGTATTGCAGCTGCATCGGTTTTAGCCAAAACTTACCGTGACGAGTACATGGATAAAATTCATGAAGAGTTTCCCATGTATAATTGGGAAAAAAACAAAGGTTACCCAACAAAAGACCACAGAGAAGCCATAAAAAAATATGGCCCTTGCAAATATCATCGAATGAGTTTTCGATTGTTGCCTGATCAACTGGAATTGGAATTTTGATTTTTACACAGAGATTCGCAGAGTTTTTTTTGATTTTGATTGTGTTGAATAGAGAAACACAGAGCACTTTAGTTGTTTAACTTTAAACTTGAGATTGAACTTGCTCTTGAATTTTAAACAATCTCGGCTTCGAATAGATTTTGAAAATGTTTAAGAATTTTATTCTTTACTTCTTGCTCATCTACATTTCTATTTAATTCAACATGCATTGAAGTAACCGCTTTTCCTTTTATTCCACATGGAATAATATTATCGAAGTATCCTAAATCAGCATTAACATTTAGTGCGAAGCCATGCATGGTTACCCATCTAGAAGCACGAACTCCCATAGCACAAATTTTTCTTGCGAATGGTGTTCCTACATCAAACCAAACTCCGGTTTCTCCTTCGCTACGAGTTGCTTGTAAACCGTATTCTGCTAATGTTAAAATTATAGCTTCTTCTAAAAGACGTAAGTATTTATGAATGTCGGTGAAAAAGTTTTCTAAATCTAAAATAGGATAACCCACAATTTGTCCTGGTCCGTGGTAGGTAATATCGCCTCCTCTATTGATCTTGTAAAAAGTGGCTCCTTTTGCTTCCAATTGTTTTTCGGAAAGTAATAAATTTGTGATGTCACCACTTTTTCCTAGTGTATAAACATGTGGATGTTCTACATAGAGTAGAAAGTTAGGAGTTGGAAGTTGGGAGTTGGATTGTCTGTTTTTAATTTTAATATCCACAATTTCTTTGAATAATGCTTCTTGATAATCCCAAGTGTCTTTGTAATCTTTGTTTCCTAAATCTTGAAGTTGGACTTTTTTATTCATAGTGAACGAAATTGTGTTTTGAAAAGTGAAGCAAAGATACGAATAGTTTACTAATTAGCCCTGACAGGAGTGACATCCTTTTTGAAAAAAAGATATAACGGATGGCAGGAATATGGAAAGCAAAAAAGCCCGAACCATTCGCTCTTAAAAAAAGTATTCAGTGTTCAGTTGAAAGTTGGCAGTTTTTTAATTTATAGTTACATTTGCACGCTTAAATACAATATTATGCAACTTTCGGAACAAGAAATCATTAGAAGAGACAAATTAAACGCTTTACGCGAACTTGGAATTAACCCTTATCCAGCGGATTTATTTCCGGTGAATCACACTTCAAAGCAGGTAAAGGAAAATTTTGAAGAAGGTAAGAAGGTTATTTTGGCTGGACGTTTAATGAGTGTTCGTGATCAAGGAAAAGCTTCGTTTGCTGAATTACAAGATAGCGATGGAAGAATTCAGTTGTATTTTAATCGTGATATGCTTTGCGAAGGTGAAGACAAAACACTTTACAATCAAGTTTTCAAAAAATTAACCGATTTAGGTGACTTTATTGGAATTGAAGGCGAATTATTCATGACAAAAGTAGGCGCTATGTGTGTTCGTGTGGATCATTTCAAAATGTTGAGCAAAACATTAAAACCGCTTCCGTTACCAAAAACTGACGAAGAAGGCCATGTATTTGACGCATTTACCGACCCAGAATTGCGTTACCGTATGCGTTACGTGGATTTAGTGGTAAACCCACATGTGAAAGAAGTTTTCATGAAAAGAACAAAATTGTTCACCGCTATGCGAACTTTTTTCAATGAAGCAGGTTATATGGAAGTGGAAACTCCGGTTTTACAATCGATTCCAGGTGGAGCAGCTGCTAGACCTTTCATTACACACCATAACAGTTTAGACATTCCTTTATACATGCGAATTGCTAACGAATTATATTTAAAAAGATTAATCGTTGGTGGATTTGACGGAGTTTACGAATTTTCGAAAAACTTCCGTAACGAAGGAATGGACAGAACGCACAATCCAGAATTTACCGCAATGGAAATTTATGTAGCTTACAAAGACTACAACTGGATGATGGAAATGACTGAAAATTTATTAGAATATTGTGCTACTCAAGTAAACGGAACAACTGAAGCTACTTTTGGAGAACATAAAGTAAACTTTAAAGCGCCTTATGCAAGAGTAACCATGACGGATGCTATTAAACAATTCACAGGTTTTGACATTACTGGAAAATCGGAAGATGAATTGCGTGAAGCTGCAAAATCTATGGGAATCGAAGTGAACGACACCATGGGTAAAGGAAAATTAATTGATGAAATTTTTGGTGAGAAATGTGAAGGCAACTTCATTCAGCCAACGTTCATTACGGATTATCCAAAAGAAATGTCACCTTTATGTAAATCGCATCGCGATAATCCTGAATTGACAGAGCGTTTTGAGTTGATGGTTTGTGGAAAAGAAATTGCAAATGCGTATTCGGAATTAAATGACCCAATTGACCAAAGAGAGCGTTTTGAAAACCAAATGGCTTTAGCCGCAAAAGGTGATGATGAAGCGAACGGAATTATCGATGAAGATTTCTTAAGAGCATTAGAATACGGAATGCCGCCAACTTCTGGTTTAGGAATTGGAATGGATAGATTAATTATGTTTTTAACGAACAATCAATCGATTCAGGAAGTGTTGTTCTTCCCGCAAATGCGCCCAGAGAAAAAAGGTCCAGAATTAACAGAAGACGAAAAACATATCATTGAAATTTTAAAAGCTAACGAAGGAATTTCGATTGGTGATTTAAAAACTAAAACAGAATTAAGCGGAAAAAAATGGGATGCTGCCAGTAAAGGATTAAGCAAACATGGCTTAATGCGAGTTGTTGTAGATGGCGAAAACAAAATTGCTGAGTACTTAGGAAAATAATTTTTAACCTTTAAATATTTGAAGCGGAACTTTTTTAAAAAAGTTTCGCTTTTTTTTATTATCAATTAAACCTTTTTATTTTTTCAAGGTCTTATCATCAAACAATTAAAAAAACGAAAAGATGAAAAAATTAATTTTAGCAATTGCTTTAGTGACGACGACATTAACTTTTGCGCAAAACAGAAAACAAGAAAGAGAAAAGTTAACTCCAGAACAACAAACCGAACTTCAAGTCAAAAGAATGACATTAGATTTAGATTTGGATGCCAAGCAGCAAAAAGATGTAAAGGCCCTTTTGCTAGAGCAGGCTAAAAAAAGAACAACGAAAGTTGAAGAAATGAAATCAAAGCGAGAAAATGGAGAAAAACCAACTGCTGATGAAAAGTATTCAATTAAAAATGAGATGCTTAACAATCAAATTGAAATGAAAGCCAAAATGAAAAAAATATTAACTCCTGAACAATATAAAAAATGGGAAGAAAAGCGCGCTGCTAAAAAAGAAAAAGTTGAAGAACGAATGCAAAAAAGAAAAAGAACATCACAAGCTAACTAAATATTTTCTGTATTCTTTTGTTTTAATCTCAAATTTAATTTAGATTTGACGAACCAAAATAAAAATTTACAATTATGAAAAAAATATTTTTTTCTTTATTATTACTATTTTCTTTTAGTACAATTGCATTTGCACAAGAAGGGAAATCAAATGATAATGACCCTAAAACTTTAGCAAAATCAGAATTAAGTGCATTGGTAAAAGAAATTCCTTTAGAAAGTTCGCTTGAAAATGGAATCTTCAGTTTACTTGTATATAAGCATCAAGCCTTATCTAAAGCTACTACAGAAAAAGAGAGAAATCAAATTTATGAAACCATAAAAAGTAAACTTGAAGGAACTTTTTCACCTGATGTGTTTAGAAAACTTAAAAACAATAAAGCTCTTTACGAGAATTTAATTAAATAAAAAAAGTCCCAATCTTGGGACTTTTTTTTATAATTCTTTAGCTGTATCTGCTATAGCATTTATCGTAAAATCTAAATCTTCATAAGACAGTGCATCTGTTATAAACCAAGTTTCATAAGCAGAAGGTGCGATATAAACTCCACGTTTCAATAATCCGTGAAAAAAAAGCTTAAAAGTTTCGTTATCACCATTTTTAGCAGTATTAAAATCATAAACAGGGTTAGCATCAAAATGAACTGAAATCATTGATCCTACTCTATTTATTGTAAACATCACATTGGCTTCTTTTAAGACTCTTCTAATCCCATTCTCTAAATAAGCTGTTTTTTCTTCTAATCTAGAAAAAATGGTTTCATCTTCATTTAAAACTTTTAGCATTTCATAGCCAGCAGCCATGGCTAATGGATTTCCAGATAAAGTTCCTGCTTGATATACAGGACCAAGTGGTGCCAAATAATTCATAATTTCCTCTCTTGCAGCAAAAGCTCCTACAGGCAATCCTCCACCTATTACTTTTCCAAAACATACAATATCTGCTTGAATGTCGAATAATTGTTGTGCTCCTCCTTTTGCTAATCGAAATCCGGTCATTACTTCATCAAAAATAAGCAACGCTCCATTAGCAGTACAAACATCTCTAAGCGCTTCTAGAAATCCTTTTACTGGAGGAATACATCCCATATTACCAGCAACAGGCTCAATAATAATCGCTGCAATTTGATTTTCGTTAGCTTTAAAAAGAGCTTTAACATTATCAATATCATTGTAAGCGGCTAATAATGTATCTTTAGCCGTGCCTTCTGTAACTCCGGGAGAATTAGGCACACCAAATGTACTCAAACCACTTCCCGCTGCGATTAAAAAAGAATCTGAGTGTCCATGATAGCAACCCGAAAATTTAATAATCTTATCTCGTTTTGTATAACCACGTGCTAAACGAATGGCACTCATACAAGCTTCTGTACCCGAATTTACAAAACGAATTTTATCGATATTTGGAACCATCGAAACTGCTAATTTTGCAATTTGTGTTTCTAACTCTGTAGGCATTCCAAATGATGTTCCTTTTTTTGCTTTTTCAACCACTGCATTAACTACTGGCTCGTAAGCATGACCTAAAATCATTGGTCCCCATGAGTTAATATAATCAATTAAACGGTTTCCATCTTCATCATACAAATAAGCTCCCTTAGCTTCTTTCACAAAAATCGGAGTACCTCCCACTCCTTTGAAAGCTCTAACTGGTGAATTAACACCTCCTGGAATTACTTTGCTAGCTTCAACAAATAATTCACTACTTCTTTTATATAGCATTATTTAATTTTAATTTGTTGTCCGATTGAAATAGTAGTATCAGACATATTATTTAACTTTTTTAAATCGTCTACTGTAAGATTAAATTTTTTTGACAATGCATACAAGGTGTCTCCTTGCTGAACGGTATAATAGTCGCCACCTTGAGCTGCTACAACTTCTTTTTTAGTAGGTTTAAAATCGCGACTCAGCACTTGATTATCATATTTATACAATTCAAAACGCTCAATTAATCCAATTAATTTATCGGGGTATTTAACATCCGTAGCATATCCTGCTGCTTTTAAACCTCTTGCCCAAGATTCGTAATCTCCTTTGTCTAATTTGAACAAATTTGCATATCGTGTTCTAGAAGTTAAAAACAAAGAATGATCTCTGTAAGATTCTGAAGGATGTTCGTATTTTCTGAAACATTCTTGCTCTGCATCATCATCATGACGAACACTATCTCCCGTCCATCCTGTGTGGCATTTTATCCCAAAATGATTGTTGGCAGATTGTGCTAACTTGCCTTTTCCTGCTCCCGATTCTAAAATTCCTTGAGCCAAAGTAATACTTGCTGGAATTCCATGATTTTTCATGTTATTCATAGCGATTTCTTTAAAGTTTTCAACGTAATTTTGAATCTCTTCGGCATAGGTTTTAATGTTTGAAGTTGCTTCTAAAGAAACTTGAGCATTATTATCTGAAGTTTTTGAATTGGGATTTTTAGTAAGTCCTTTTGTAGCAGTTGATTTTGAATGTACAACTGGTTTCTTTTTAGTTGTTCTAACAACAGGATTAGTACTTTTACAACTTATTACTAAGAGTGCTAAAATAAAAATGACGAATTTACTTTTCATTTGTTTGTGTTTCTATACCATTTAAATTTATCGAAATTACCCTCATTATACCCCCTCATAAATCAAACAATAATTATGATGACAGACAGGAGCATACTTTTTTTTAGAAATCATTAAGCCATTAAAAAAGCTTACATTTCATCATAACAGATTATTTCTCTATTCTTTTTTTGTAGCGCCAAATTCATTCCTTTAACGCCTTGTAAACCACCCGAATGAATCATAAGAATCTTAGCATTAGGTGGAAAAAAATCTTTCTCAATCAAGTCCATTACGCCATATACCATCTTTCCTGTATATATGGGATCGAGAGGGATTTTTGTTTGCTTGTAAAATGCATTTATAAACTGAATTAATTCGCAATTTACTTTTCCATATCCACCAAAATGATAATCATCGTTGATAATCCAATTTGATTTGGTTACAAAATTACGAATTACATCAGACAAAAAACTCCCTTTTAATGAAGAAAATCCGATTATGTATTGATTTTTATTAGATGAATTTATTAAACCCGACAATGTTCCTCCTGTTCCAACTGAACAAACCACATGAGAAAACCCTTCTTTGTCTTCTTTTGTCAATATTTCTTCACAACCTTTAATAGCTAAATTATTAGTACCTCCTTCAGGAATTAAGTAAAAATTTCCAAAAATGGTCTGTAATTTTTCTTTAAAATTAGTACTTTCTTTTTCACGATAGTCCGACCTAGAAACAAAATAAAACTTCATTCCTAATTCTTGTGCTTTTATTAAAGTAGGGTTTTCATGAATTTTACACTCTATTTCTTCTCCCCTTATTACACCAATAGTTGAAAACCCAAATTCAGCACCCGCTCCAGCAACTGCTAATATATGATTTGAAAAAGCTCCACCAAAAGTTAACAAAGTAGAATGACCCAATCGTTTAGCTTCTTGAATATTATATTTGAGTTTTCTAAATTTATTTCCAGAAATGATTGGATGTAACAAATCTTCTCTTTTAATAAAGAGCTCTATATTATTTGGAAAAGATAATGGTATTTTTTGATTAATTGAGTGCATAAAAAAAGCAGCTAGTTAAAGCTGCTTTCAAATATACAACAATGTGTGTTATTTATTTATTGTAAATTGATATTTTCTTTGAAATGCCATAAAGTCGAAAAACATGTTGAGAACTTAAGTTACCAAAAAGCGCCATAATTCTCTGCATTTAATACAACTCTCTTATGAAAGCCTAGAACGTTCTTGAGTTCGTTTTTTTTCTTTTTTTGCTAAAAAATGGACTTGACGAGTTTTTCAATTCGACCTGTCGAGTTTTACAATTCGACCTGTCGAGTTGAAAATTTTAACCTGACAATTTTTTACGTTTAATTTTGGAGCTTAAATGAAGACCATTTGTTTTAAAAAGCTATTTAATTTAGAAAAAAAAACATAAAAAAACTCTAAAAAATGGGGCTAATTACCCGTTTTTGAATTAAATTGCTTTCGAAAGCCTTGAATAGTTACAGCCAATTGTGTCGAAATAATGAGGTATAAATAATCTTATTTATAAAAAACTTCTTTTTATGAATATTTTATATGTCACAAAAATACATATTAATAAGTACTGTTTAACACCATTTTTTTATTAAATTTGAAGAATTCAATGCTATTAAAATGATTGATAAAAAGAAATTATCAGAACGCGATATTTGTACAAAATTTATAACACCTGCTATTCAAAATGCAGGATGGAACTTACAAACACAAGTACTTGAAGAAGTGACTTTTACCGATGGTAAAATTTATGTTCGTGGTAAATTGACTGCTCGTGGTGAACGAAAAAGAGCGGATTATTTATTGTACTATCAGGATAATCCTATTGCCATTATTGAGGCAAAAGATAACAAGCATTCGGTTCGTGCAGGTATTCAACAAGCGCTTAACTATGCTAGAATATTAGATATTCCAAGTGTGTTTAGTAGTAATGGTGATGGTTTTGTATATCATGATAGAACCGTAAATGATGATTCTATTGAAACCGAATTAGCTTTGGAAGACTTTCCTTCTCCAGAAGCATTATGGATGAAGTACAAACACTATAAAGGTATAGTTACTGAACAAGGCGAAAAGATTGCTTTACAAAAATACTTTTCGGATGGTTCGGGAAGAAAACCACGATATTATCAACAAATTGCAATAAACAGAACTGTTGAAGCCATAGCAAACGGACAAAATAGAATTTTGTTAGTCATGGCAACAGGTACTGGAAAAACGTATACGGCTTTTCAAATTATTCATCGATTATGGAAAAGTGGTGCTAAGAAGAGAATTTTATTTCTTGCCGATAGAACTGCTTTGATTGACCAAACCAAACGTGGGGATTTCAAACATTTTAAAGATAAAATGACGGTGGTTAAAAACCGTATGATTGATAAAAGTTATGAAATTTATTTGGCTTTATATCAAGGTTTATCGGGTGCGGATGAAGATGCGAATGCTTACAAACAGTTTTCACCTGATTTTTTTGATTTAATTATTATTGATGAGTGTCACAGAGGAAGTGCCAAAGAAGATAGTGCATGGAGAGAAATTTTAACATATTTCAAAAATGCTACACACGTTGGTTTGACTGCTACACCAAAGGAAACTAAAGAGACTAGTAATACCGAATATTTTGGCGACCCAGTGTACACGTATTCTTTAAAACAAGGAATTGACGATGGATTCTTGGCTCCTTACAAAGTTATTCGTGTGGCTTTGAATGTAGATGCAGAAGGATATCGACCTGAACAAGGTAAAACCGATAAAGAAGGTAACGAAGTAGAGGATAGAATTTACAATAGAAAAGATTTTGATAGAAGTTTAGTCATTGAAGAGCGAACGGATGCGGTTGCCAAAAAAGTAACAGAGTATCTTAAAGGATTTGACCGTTTTGCTAAAACTATTATTTTTTGTGTAGATATTGACCATGCCGAACGTATGCGAAATGCTATTGCTCGCCATAATGCTGATTTGGTAGCAGAAAATTATAAGTATGTAATGCAAATTACAGGCGATAATGAAGAAGGAAAACGTGAGCTGGACAACTTTATTAACCCAGAAGAAAAATATCCTGTAGTTGCTACGACCTCTGAATTAATGACCACTGGTGTTGATGCGCAAACGTGTAAAGTAATTGTGCTTGATGCTAACATTAATTCCATGACGAAATTCAAACAAATTGTAGGTCGTGGTACGCGTATCAATGAAGAGTTCAACAAATTGTATTTTACGATTTTAGATTTTAGAAATGCTACGGATAATTTTGCCGACCCTGAGTTTGATGGACATCCGTTACGAGTTAAACCAATAACAGAGGGAATTGATTTAGAAACTATCATTGACGAAGAAGAAACTGAAGACACTCCAATTATTGATGAAGTTACAGGAGATGAAATTATAATGGCACCAGCTGTAGTAAGAGAGCCATCAAGCACTAACGAATATCAAAAGAGACCGAAACAATATGTGAATGGGGTGGATGTTTCTATTTTGGTGAGTAGAGAATTGTATTTTGACCATGATGGCAAGCCTATTACTACAAGTTTAAAAGATTACACGAAAAGTATCATACAGAAAAAGTTTGCTTCTTTAGATGATTTCTTATTGACTTGGAACCAAGCGGATAAAAAAGAAGCCATCATCAAAGAATTACAAGAGCAAGGCGTAATGGTAGAAGCTTTGTATGATGCGGTTGATAAGCAAGTAGATTTGTTTGATTTGATTTGCCACGTAGCGTACGACCAACCACCATTGACTAGAAAAGAACGAGCAAATAATGTCAAGAAACGCAACTATTTCACTAAATATGGCGAACAAGCTCGTAAAGTTTTAGAAACGTTATTAGACAAATATGCAGATGAAGGTGTTGAAAATATAGAAAGTATTGAAGTATTGCGTGTAAAACCTTTTGATGAATATGGTTCTCCTATTGAGATTATAAGTCATTTTGGAAATAAACAACATTATTTAGAAGCCGTTAAAGAATTAGAAAACGAATTATATAGAAAAGCATAGATGCCATTCATCAAAGTATATATTCATTTTGTTTGGAGTACCAAAAATAGATTTCCATTTCTTAATTCATTAGAGTTGAGAGAGAAAATGTGGAAACACATCAAAGAAAATGGAAAAGAAAAAGGAATTTTTATTGATTTTGTAAATGGGTATAGTGACCATTGTCATTGTTTGGTTTCATTGAAATCTGACCAGACAATTCAAAAGGTAATCCAAATGATAAAGGGAGAGTCTGCATTTTGGTTTAATAATCAAAATTTTATTCTTGAAAAATTTGGTTGGCAAGACGAATATTTTGCGGTTTCGGTTTCGGAATCAATGATTGAAAATGTTAGAAATTATATCCGAAATCAAGAAACACATCATTCCATAAAATCATTTGATGACGAATATAACAAAATGATTGATGTATATGGATTTCAAAAATTTAATGATAATCTGAATTAATAGAAATGGGTTTCAACCCATTTGGTATAATGGATAAAAACAATGATTCCAATAATGGGTTTTAATCCTAAATTAAAATAACATATGATTATTAAATTAAATAATTGAAATATTATCGGATGGGTTGAAACCCATCCCAATTGAAAAATAAATATTATTAAATGGGTTGTAATTCATTCCGATTGAAAATAAAACAAACATTAAAATTATTATCGGATAGGTTGAAACCTATCCCAATTGAAAAATAGAAATTAAAATTATTATCAGATGGGTTGAAACCCATCCCAATTGAAAAATAAAAATCATCAAATGGGTTAAAACCCATTCCGATTAAAATAAAAACAAACATTAATATTATTATCAGATGGGTTGAAACCCATCCCAATTGAAATAAACAAAACAAATTAATATACAAACATGTCAAACATATCCTCCATCCTAAAATCCATACAAACCATCATGTGGCAAGACACGGGTCTTAACGGTGATGCCCAACGCATAGAACAACTCGGTTGGATGTTGTTTTTAAAAATATTTTCCGATAAAGACAAAGAACTCGAATTACTTGACGACAATTATACATCGCCTATACCTGATGAATTTCATTGGGTAAAGGAAAAAGGCAATTGGGCAGGCGATGACGAAGGAATGACAGGTGACGAATTGCTAGAGTTTGTAGATAGAAAATTGTTTCCTGCGTTGCGTAATATTGACGTAAGTTCTGGCAATCGCCGTGCTTTGATTGTACGTGAAGTTTTTGAAGGGAACAACAACTACATGAAAAGCGGTATCAACATTCGTAAGGTGTTGAACAAGTTGAATGAAATAGATTTTAATATTGCCAAAGACCGTCATGCGTTTGGGGAATTGTATGAGACCATTTTAAAAGGCTTACAAAGTGCCGGTAAAAGTGGGGAATTTTACACGCCTCGTGCCATTACGAGTTTTATTACCGAAATGATTAACCCACAATTGGGCGAAAAAATATTAGACCCTGCTTGTGGAACAGGTGGATATTTGACTTGTGCTATTGAACATTTAAAAGAACAAGCCAACAGCGTTGAAGACCGCAAAAGTATTGCTGAAAACGTAATGGGTTGGGAATACAAACCACTACCGTATTTGTTAGCTACGACCAACTTGATTTTACACGATATGGAAGTGCCTAACATTCGTTTTGGCGATGCTTTAGACCAACCGTTGTCTAACTTTACCGAAAAGCACCGTGTGAATGCTATTTTAGCTAACCCACCGTTTGGAGGGATTGTTGCCAATAACAACGAAAACAACTTTCCGCAGAATTATAGAACCAAAGAAAGTGCCGACTTGTTCCTGATTTTAATGATTCATTTATTAAAACAAGGCGGAAGAGCAGGAATTGTATTACCTGATGGCTCGTTAACAGGTGATGGTGTCAAACAACGTGTGCGCCAAAAGTTATTGGAAGAATGTAATTTGCATACCATTATCCGTTTGCCTAACTCGGTGTTTCAACCATATGCTACTGTAGCTACTAATTTATTGTTTTTTACCAAAGGCACCCCTACCAAAGAAGTATGGTATTATGAACACCGTTTGCCTGAAGGACAAAAAGCCTACAACAAAACGAAACCGATACAGCCGGCAGCCTTTAACCCAATTAAAACGTGGTGGAAC
>RXJZ01000156.1 GCA_003963025.1 Flavobacteriaceae bacterium | reverse complement strand
TGATGAAGTTGAAATCAGATTTGCAGCTCCACCAGTACTTAATGCGCCAAATAATTTAAATGCTCCAAACGGTGCGTGTAGTCATACGTTTAATTTGCGTGATGTAGAACTTGATATGTTGAATCCAGCATTACCATCTAACTATGTTATTAAATACTATTTAGATGAAGGGGATTGTTTTGCAGGAAATGGTAATTTTATTGTTGATCCTACAGCCTTTACTGTTAGTAGTACAACAACGATATATGTCAGAGTTGAAAATCTTGGAAATCCTTCATGTAGTAATTCTGAACAATATTTTGATGTAGTTATAAATTGTATTCCTACAGCATGTTCAATTAGTTTGTCTTCACCAGCTGGAACTAACAATCAAAATATATGTCAAGGAGATGCATTGACTAATATTTTATATACAACTTCTGGCACAGTAACTAATGTAACAGTTTCAGGTTTACCATCAGGTTTAACTACTAATTTTTCTTCTAATACTTTTACAATCAGTGGTACGCCAACTCAAACGGGAACGTTTAACTATACAGTAACTACAGTGGGTTGTTCTCCTGAGTTGTCACAAAATGGTACTATTGTTGTTAATAGCATACCTTCAGTACCTGTTATTAGCACGACGTTGCCAACTTGCTCCTCTGATGGTGTAAGTACTATTACCAATTATAATGCAGCAGCATCATATGTGTTTTCTCCCTCTGGTCCTACAGTTGGAGCTGGTGGACTTATATCAGGAATGACTATAGGTACATCATACACGGTTACAGCTACTGTTGGAAGCTGTACATCAGCAGCTTCATCACCATTTGTTAATAATTTAATATTAGCTACACCTAATACACCTACTGTTGCTGTTCAATCTGAAACATGTGCTTCAAATGGATTAGCTACAGTAACAAATTATGATGCATCATTAACTTATACTTTTAATCCAACAGGTCCTTCTGTTGGTGCTTCTGGTGCTATTTCAGGTATGGTCCCTGGAACTAATTATACACTTGTTGCTTCGAATGGGTCTTGTACTTCAATTGCTTCTTCTTCTTTTAGTATTAATGCAATGTTGGTTACACCAGCTATACCAACTATAACTACATTGACTCCAACATGTGTTGTAGATGGTTCAAGTACAATTTCTAATTATAATTCAAGTTTAACTTATATATTTACACCAGCTGGTCCTTCTGTTGGCGCGGGTGGTGCAATCATTGGAATGGTTACAGGAACTAGTTATACCGTTGTTTCTAATAATGGGGTTTGTACATCAGTTTCTTCAGTTCCATTTACAAATGCATTACAATTAACTATACCAGTTATTCCGACTATTTCTGTTGCTGCACCTACTTGTTCATTAAATGGAGTTGCAACAATTACAAATTATGTAGCAGGTTTAACTTACGTTTTCACTCCTTCTGGTCCATCAGTTAATTCATCAGGTGTTATTTCTGGAATGTCTGTAGGTGTTAATTATATTGTTGCAGCAAGTAATGGAAGTTGTTCTTCGCCAGACTCATCTGTTTTTTCAATTGCAGCTATGTTAACAAGTCCTTCAACTCCTATTATTTCTTCTGTTTTACCAACTTGTACTCAGCAAGGAAGTTCTTCAGTTTCTAATTATAATACTTCGTTGAATTATACTTTTACTCCAAGTGGTCCTTCAATAGATGCTACAGGATTAATATTAGGAATGAATATTGGAACAACTTATACTTTAGTTTCTTCTGATGGTACTTGTTCATCATTAACATCTTCAAGTTTTTCTAATTTAGATGTTTTAAGTAGTCCTTCTGAGCCAACTTTATCAGTAGAAAATGTTCTTGTTTGTTCAGGAGAAAGAGCAATTTTTGTATTAAATGGAACTCCTAATAATGTAATTACTTATTCAATTGATGGTGGAAGCCAACAAGAAATAACACTAAATACGCAAGGTTCTGGAGTTGTTGAAGTTGTAACTTCAAGTGCAAATGTTTCAATTCAATTGTTAAATATAAACAATGGAAACTGTTCTTTAGCTTTAACAAATTCTGCAACAGTTGCAGTTCAGCTTTGTTCTATACCAAAAGGTATTTCACCAAACGGAGATGGCAAAAATGATGTTTGGGATTTATCTAATTTTGATATTAAGAAAGTGGAAATATTTAACAGATATGGAACTAAAGTTTATTCTAAATCAAATTATGAAAATGAATGGCACGGTCAATCTGATAATGGTAATGATTTGCCAGATGGAACGTATTATTTTGTAATCGATTTTACAGATTTAGAAACTAAGTCAGGTTGGATTTACATTAACAGAGAACATTAATATTAGTATAATAAATAGGCTCAGCTTATTATAAATATAAATAAAAAATAATGAAAAAATTATTTTTAGTAACAATTATAGGGTTGTTATCCTTTTCGTCTGATTTACAGGCTCAGCAAGATCCACATTATACACAATATATGTATAATATGAGTGTTATGAATCCTGCATATGCTGGTAGCAAAGAAAATTTATCAATGGGTTTGTTGTACAGAAAGCAATGGGTAGATATTGAAGATGCACCAACGACAGGAACTTTTTTTGGACATACACCTGTTGGTAAAAATTTAGGATTAGGTTTATCATTTATTAAAGATAAAATTGGTCCAGTAGAGGAGAATAATGTTTATGCTGATATTTCTTATACCTTGAATTTAGGTGGTGAGCATAAATTAGCATTCGGGATTAAAACAGGTCTTACTTTTCATAAAGTTGGTTTATTTGACGATGTATATCCTACATTGCCTGACGCTAATGATCCAGCATTTTCTGAAAATACTAGTAATTCTTATTTTAATATAGGATCTGGTTTTTTCTATTATACTAACAAGTATTATTTAGGTTTGTCTGTTCCTAATCTTATGAAGTCTAAGCATTTAGATTTTAATGGGCGTGAATACGGATCAGAAGTTTCTCACTATTTTTTAACTGGAGGATATGTATTTGATATTAATGAAAATTTGAAATTCAAACCGTTTTTTATGATGAAATCTGCCTTTGGAGCTCCAACATCATTGGATTTATCATCAAATTTTTTATTTAATCAAAAGTTTGAAGTTGGAGCTACTTATCGTTTAGATGATAGTTTCGGTGCTATGGTTAATTATGCATTAACACCTAATTTAAAATTAGGTTATGCATATGATCATATTATTTCTGATTTGAACGTAACAACTCCTTCTTCACATGAGATTATATTGTTGTTTGATTTGAATTTCCCAAGAAAAGTATCGAGTTCACCAAGATTCTTCTAACCTAAATCGAATAAATTCCAATGAAAAAATTATATGTAACATTAAGTTTTGTGTTGGCTAGTGGAATACTAAGCGCACAAAATCAATATACCAAAGTAGCTGATAAGTTATTCGATAGATATGAATATGTTGATGCAGCTAAAGAATATTTAAAACTAGCTGAAAGCAGTAAGGCTGACAATTATGTTTATAAGCAATTGGCAGAAAGTTATTACAATGTTTTTAATACTAAAGAAGCTGTAAAATGGTTTGCTAAAGTTGTAGAACAAAAACAAGATGCTGAGACTTATTATAAGTATGCCCAAATGTTAAAAGCAGAGGGAAACTTTAAAGAAGCTGATAAGCAAATGCAACAATTTGCTCAATTACAGCCAAATGATCAAAGAGCTAAATCATTTTTAAGTAAGCCTAATTATCTACCAGAATTAAAAGGGCAATCTAAATTATATGATGTAACAAAGTCAGATATTAGTAGTGATAAATCTGATTTTGGTGCTGTTCTTACAAATGATAATAATTTTTATTTTTCAAGCGCCAGAAACACTTCAAGAAGAAATAATGGTTGGAACGAGGAGCCATATTTAGATATTTATAAAGCTACTTACAATGCTAATGGAACAATTAGCGATGCTTTAGCAGTTGAAAGTTTAAATACTAAATGGCATGATGGTCCAGTAAGTATAACTAAAGATGGTACCACTATCTACTATGGAAGTGAAAGTTTTAATGAAAAGGAATATGTGAAAGACAAAGAAAAAAAGGCGAAGTTTGGTAAAATATTTTTGTATAAAGCTTCAAAAGAAGGTGATAAATGGGGGAACATAAAACCGCTTCCTTTTAACAATAAAGAGTTTTCTGTAAGAAATCCAAGTATAAGTAAAGATGGTAAGACTTTGTATTTTTCATCTAATATGCCTGGTGGTTTTGGTGGCGAAGATATATGGAAAGTATCTGTTAATGGGGATGAGTTTGGTACTCCAGAAAATTTAGGAGCTAAAGTAAATACTGAAGCTAATGAAAGTTTTCCATTTGTAACAGATGAGAACGTATTGTTTTTCTCATCAAACGGTAAAACAGGTTTTGGAGGATTAGATGTGTTTATGATGGATTTAAATAAGGGGACCAATCCAATTAACGTTGGGGAACCAGTAAATACTTCTAAAGATGATTTTGCATTTACATTCAACTCAGCAAAGAAAGTAGGTTTCTTTTCTAGTAATCGAGATGGTGTGGATAATATTTATAAAGCTGACCCAGTTTGTAATGTTCAAGTATTGGTAAAAGTAAAAGATGCAAAATCTGGAATGGCAATTGATGGTGCAACTGTAGTATTAGTTGATGAGAAACAAAAAACAGTTTCAAATCAAACTACTTTAGCTAATGGTGAATCTTCTACAGGAGTTCTTTGTTATACTTCTTATAGTGCACAGGTGTCTAAACAAGGTTATGAAAGCGGAGTTTTTGAAGTCGCAAAAGGAGAAAATTCTCAAGTAGTAGTTGAGGCGTTATTAAACCCAATTATGCCAATAATTACAGAGCGTGAAGTAATATTACAGCCTATTTATTTTGAATTTAATAAGAGTAATATTACTGCTGAAGGAGCTGCAGAGTTAGATAAGCTAGTTGCAGTTATGAATGAATATCCAACGATGGTTATTTTTGCTAAATCGCATACGGATAGTAGAGGAAGCGATAAATACAATATAAATTTATCTGATAGAAGAGCAAAATCTACTGTTCAATATTTGATTAGTAAAGGTATATCTAAAGAGAGAATTTCTGGTCAAGGTTTTGGTGAAATTGAACCAAAAGTTCCATGTAAACCTTGCACTGAACAAGAACATGCACAAAACAGAAGAAGTGAATTCTTAATTGTGAAAAAGTAAAAAATGTTTTACAAACACTTAGCTCTTAATTCAAAGGACTAAGTGTTTGTTTATTTATTTAGTATTTTTATTTAAAATCTTAACTAAAAATATTTAAATTTGATAATTAAACCAATCATAACTACAAAATATTAATGAAAAAATTATTACTTTTTATTATTGTTCTTTTTTCAACTTTCATCAATGCTCAAGTATTAAATGAAGGTTTTGAAGGAACAACTTTTCCACCAACAGGTTGGGTTACGTTTGATAACGGTGTAGGTTCTAATTTGTGGATTAGAAATACAACGGCCTCTCTTGTTTGTCAAGGCGTGGGTAGTGCTAGGATAAATCCACAGACATTTCCTGTTGGGCAAACTTCCATAGATTATTTGGTAACACCACAAGTTACTGTTCCACCAAATGGTCAAGTTCGTTTTTATGCAAAAGATTCCCAATCGGGTAATTTTGGAAGTATATATACGGTAAGAGTATCAACAGCTTCGCAGACAAACCCTGCGGATTTTACTATTATCCAAACCTATACAGAGACTGATTTCGATTATCAAAACTGTATTCAAAAATTTATACCCCTTAATGCTTATGTAGGTCAGAATATCTACATTGCATTCGTAATGGAAAATAATGCAGGTGATAGATGGTTGATTGACAATGTTAAGGTTGATGAACAATGTTTGGCTCCTACAGGATTGAATGTTACTCCTTTTTCAACTACTGCACAATTATCTTGGACTAGTACTTTCCCTGGTGGACCATGGGAAGTTGAGTATGGACCTCAAGGTTTTACTCCAGGTACAGGAACTTTTGTAACGGTTAATACTAATCCAAATACAACAATATCTGGTTTAT
>RXJZ01000110.1 GCA_003963025.1 Flavobacteriaceae bacterium | reverse complement strand
AATATTCTAAATATTGGTCGTTTATTTCTTCAATAAAACGGGATGGTTCACTGTCTACTAATTTTCCCCAACGGTAACGCGATTGTGCATATGTCAAATACGCTTGATGTTCGGCGCGAGTTAAAGCTACGTAGAACAAACGACGTTCTTCTTCTAATTCGCTTCGGGTGTTCAAACTCATCGCACTTGGAAACAAATCTTCTTCTAACCCCACAATAAATACATGTGGAAACTCTAATCCTTTCGCCAAGTGAATCGTCATTAGTGCTACTCTATCGTCGTCACCTGTGTCTTTATCTAAATCGGTTGCTAACGCTACGTCTTCTAAAAATTCGGCTAACGCACCTCTTGCTCCGTCGA
Organism: Flavobacteriaceae bacterium; assembly: GCA_003963025.1. GTDB lineage: Bacteria > Bacteroidota > Bacteroidia > Flavobacteriales > Flavobacteriaceae > Flavobacterium. The sequence continues at coordinate 5,677 of RXJZ01000110.1, read as the reverse complement.
TTTCTTTTTGTCCTTCGGTGAAGTCTTTGATACCGTTTAGTAATTCTTCTATATTTTCAATCTTCGCAATTCCTTCTGGAGTTCCGTCTTTTTTAAGTTCTTGAACTAATCCTGTTTTCTTTGTAACATGATCGGTTAAGAAAAACGCATCTTGATTTTCGTTAATGACTTGGAAACTTTTAATCATCGTTACAAAATCATTCAACTTGGCTTTTGTTCCTGCATTTAGTTTCAAATCAATTTTATCAATGTGTTCCATTACTTCAAAAATAGAACGCTTGTAATGATTGGCTGCAACCGTCAATTTTTCAACCGTTGTATCACCAATTCCTCTCGCCGGGTAATTAATAACACGTACTAAAGCTTCTTCATCTTTTGGATTAATCACCAAACGCAAATACGCCAAAACATCTTTAATTTCCTTACGTTGATAGAAAGATAAACCACCATAAATTCGGTACGGAATATCGCGTTTACGTAACGCATCTTCCATAGCACGAGATTGTGCATTCGTTCGATACAAAATAGCAAATTGTCCATTTAACATTTGGTTTTGCATCTTCTGCTCGAAAATAGTTGCTGCAACAAAACGACCTTCTTCACCATCGGTTAAACTGCGGTGGACTTTAATCTTTGGTCCGTCATCATTGGATGTCCAAACGATTTTATCTAACTTGGTTTTATTCTTATCGATTACGTTATTCGCAGCTTCTACAATGTTGCGACTAGAGCGATAATTTTGCTCCAAACGATACATTTGTACGTTGTCGTAATCTTTCTGGAAATTTAAAATGTTGTTGATATTGGCTCCTCGAAAAGCATAAATACTCTGCGCATCATCACCTACTACACAAATATTTTGAAATCTATCAGACAAAGCGCGAACAATCAAATACTGCGAATGATTTGTATCTTGATACTCATCCACCAAAATGTATCGAAATCTATCTTGATATTTCGCTAAAACATCAGGAAAACGATTCAATAATTCGTTGGTTTTCAATAGTAAATCATCAAAATCCATCGCACCCGATTTAAAGCAACGTTCTACATATTGCTGATAAATTTCCCCCATACGCGGTTTTTTGCTCATCGCATCGGCTTCCTGTAATTCAGGATTGTTGAAATAAGCTTTTACTGTGATTAATGAGTTTTTGTATGATGAAATTCTACCTAAAATTTGCTTTGGCTTATAAATATCTTTATCCAACTGCATTTCTTTGATGATGCCACCTAAACAACGTAAAGAATCTTGCGAATCGTAAATCGTGAAATTAGAAGGATAACCTAATTTATCGGCTTCGCTTCGTAAAATCTTAGCAAAAACAGAGTGAAAGGTTCCCATCCAAAGGTTTTTGGCTTCGTTATTTCCTACAATATCAGCAATACGTTTTTTCATTTCACGTGCAGCCTTATTGGTAAACGTTAACGCCAAAATATTGAAAGCATCTACACCCTGACTCATCAAATTAGCAATACGAACGGTTAGCACTCGGGTTTTTCCAGAACCTGCACCTGCAATCACAATCATAGGTCCGTCTTTTTGTAAAACTGGAAGTTGTTGTGCTTCATTCAATTGGCTAATATAACGCTGCATTTCATTCATAGGATTCCATAACTTTTAACTAATTTACAAAAATACACTTTGATTAGTGTTAATACAAAAGAAGTTATCAACTCTTTTTAAGATAATACCAACAAAAGAAAATCTATTTGAATTTTAATAATTTTAATCTTAATTTGCGACATATTTAAATCAATTAAAAATGGCCATAGAAGATAAATTATTAGAAATCGCAGCATACACATTACCCGCTTTTATTACGGGAGGTGTTGCATTTGTAATGATGCAAAAGTTTTATAACAATGAAGAAAGCAAACGTAAATTTGAATTGTTAAGAGAAAATCAAAAACAAGCCTTACCAATTCGATTGCAAGCGTATGAGCGTATGGTTTTATTTTTAGAGCGAATTAACCCTGCGCAACTCTTGTTACGTGTAGCACCAATTAGTCAATCAAAAGATGATTACGCTACCTTGTTAGTTCATCACATTCAAACAGAATATGAGCACAATTTAACACAACAAATATATTTAACTTCAGAAACTTGGGACATTGTGTTGAAAGCTAAAAATAGTACGGTACAAATTATTCGTAAAAATGCAGCTCGAGAAGACATTACAAATGCTGATAAATTAAGAGAATCCATAATGATAGAAATGACTGAAAATGAAGCTCCAAGTACAATTGGAATTAGCTATCTGAAAGAAGAATTGAAAAGAGTTTTTTAAATACAAATCCCGAGTTGAAGCTCGGGATTTTTTTTATTTTTCGTTTAAGAACTTCCAATACAACTCTTTCATGGTTTCATCTGAAGTCGATGCTAATTTTTCAACTAGTGTTCTGTATTGTGGTTTTTTGAGTAATAAGCGAACATTATCTCTTCCAAACTTAGTGAACTGCCATTTGTGATGCACTGTTGCTTTAAACAATAACTCAATTACTTTTTCATCATTTGGATTTAGTTGCAATAACAATTCTAAAGCGTTTTGTCTAAGGGAACTTTCGTAGTTTTCAGAAGCAAAATCCAACAATTGATTATACGAATTAGCTTTCACTTGCTCCAGCAAATTTTCCGTATTCATTGCCAAAGCTAACCAAGTTAATCGGAAACTTTTATCATTATTTCCAACAATTTCTTTGGTTTGTTCTAAAAAACGCAAACGCTCATCTGGAAAGTTTTTCCAAAGATTGGTTAATGCTATTTCTTTCGTTTGATAGGAATCATCCATTAATAATGATTCATATTGCGATTTAAATGCCTCAGGAACTACAGGTGTAGATTCTGCAACGGCTCTTCTTACCAAAATATCATTTGTTGCTAAAGCAGTTTCTAAAATGACTTTTCGCTCTTCAAAAGGTATATTTCGCGTTTGATATACGATGTATTTTTTGATTGGATAATACGCATCTGATTTTAGAATTTCTGTTAATTCAGCTAATGATTTTTTACTTTTCTTTAAAGCAAAATAATCTTGAATGAATTTGTTTTTAGAAAGATATTTTTGAGCAATTTCCATTTCAAATCCAGACTTTTCTAACCAAACTTTTTTGAAATTTTCCACATCATAACCCGAAACTTCTTTTACAATTTTCAAGAAATCATCCGTGTTCACGTTTTTGTATTGGTATTTCTTTAAATACTTTTTTACCGCTTTTTGGAAATTCTTCGCACCAATATCTTCTCGCATCACATGTAATGCCCAAGCGCCTTTTTTGTAAAACGATAACGAACTCGCCTTTTCATTCATCACTGGAATCGTATCGGTTTTAGAAGCGCGTTTTAATTGTTCGGCATAATCGTTTAATTCTTCATAGAAATAATCGTCTCCAAATAAATGACGTTCCGCCAATAACGCATAATACGTAGCAAAACCTTCCTGCAACCAATGATGTTTTCCAGATTGAGCCGTAATCAAATCGCCAAACCATTGATGGGCTAATTCATGTGCGTTAACATTCACATAATTTCTATCATTAAACCCTATTTCATCAACCACAAAATCTTGTGCAAAAATCGTAGAAGTCGTATTCTCCATTCCTGCATATAAAAAATCACGCACCGGAACTTGTCGGTAAATACCCCAAGGATACTTCACTCCTATTTCTTGCTCCAAATAATCGAATAGTTCTTTAGAATAGCGATAGGTGGGTTCAAATTTAGAAACATCGTTTTTATCTAAGTAAAATTCTAACGGTGTTCCAGATTTAGTTGTTGTCGTTTGTTTTTCGAAATTACCAATAGCCAACATTACGAGATAAGAAGACATGGGTTTTTGCATTCTGAAATTCCGTATAGAATTGGAATTGGAAAGCGTTGGATAAAGTCCGTTTGACTCATGAATCCCATTCGAAATAGCAGTTAAATTAGAATCATATGAAATATTGAGATTAAAAATCACTTTCTCATTTACATCATCAAAACTCGGCAACCAATGGCTAGTATAGCGTCCTTGTCCTTGTGTCCAAATTTGAAGATTTTTTTCTTTACCCGTAAAATAAAGAGTTTGCTTAGGTTTTACTGAATAACTGAAAGTTAGTTTGTTCTTTCCTTTTTTATATCCCTCAAACAAATCTAATGTTTTACCAGAATTTGTGAATTTAACCGATTTACCATTAATCAATACTTCAGAAAATTCCATTTTTATTGCATCAATTTTAATGGTATCGATTACTTTCTTTACTTTAAACTCATAAGTAACAGTTCCGGAAATTGATTTTTCAATATGGTTGGGAGAGATAAAAGCATCACATTTGATAAAATCAACTTTATCCGTTTGTTGGGCAAAGGAAAAACTTACTATTAATAAAGAAAACAGGATACGAAACATCTTGATGGATTTTAATATTGTACGAATATAAACATTTTCAATTTCACTGATTTCTAAATTAACAAATTATAAACTATCTTCGCTTTGCATTAGGAACACAGATTAAAGTAATTAGATAAATTTTTAAAATTTCTTAAATCAGTGTTCCAAAAATTGAATTTTGAACTTGTAATTGCACTTGAATTTGAATCTACTCGAAACTCCCATAGAATATCTCAAAGGCGTTGGTCCGCAGCGTGGCGATTTATTGCGCAAGGAGTTGGGCATTCATAAATATGGGGATTTACTGAATTTATTTCCCAATCGTTATATCAATAGAACTCGCTATTACAGAATTAACGAACTACAAAACAGCAATTCCGAAGTACAAATTATTGGAAAAATCATCAATATTAAAACGGTTGAACAAGGAAAAGGAAAATCGAGATTAGTTGCAACTTTTGTAGACGAAACAGGTCAAATGGAACTCGTGTGGTTTCAAGGTCAAAAATGGATTCGCGAAAGCATTAAGATTAATGTTCCGTATGTGATTTTTGGAAAAGTTTCTCAATTTGGCGCTACTTACAACATGGCGCATCCTGAAATGGAATTGTTGGAAGAACATAAAGCCAGTCTTCGATCGGCAATGCAACCGGTTTATCCGAGTACAGAAAAATTAACTAATAAAGGAATTTCTAATAAAGTCATCAATAAAATGATGCAACAATTGTTTGTGGAAACACAAGCTTTGTTTTCTGAAAATTTACCGAATTATCTTTTAGATGAATTGAAATTGATTCCAAAAAATGCAGCTTTGTTCAATATTCATTTTCCGAAAAGTCAAGATTTATTAGCTAAAGCACAATTCCGATTGAAGTTTGAAGAGTTGTTTTTCATTCAATTGCAACTGATTACGAAAAATCTCATTCGCAAACACAAAATCAAAGGAATGCCGTTTGAAAAAGTAGGTGAAAACTTTAATAATTTCTACAAAAATCATTTGCCTTTCGATTTAACCAATGCGCAAAAACGTGTACTAAAAGAAATCCGTAACGATTTAGGCAGCAATGCACAAATGAATCGTTTACTTCAAGGTGACGTAGGTTCTGGAAAAACGATTGTGGCTTTAATGTGCATGCTTCTAGCAAAAGATAATGGCTTTCAAAGTTGCTTAATGGCGCCAACCGAAATTCTAGCCAATCAACATTTCAACGGAATTACTGATTTAGCTAAAGAATTAAATATCAATATAAAAATATTAACTGGTTCAACTAAGACTTCAGATAGAAAAATCATCCACGAAGAAC
>RXJZ01000161.1 GCA_003963025.1 Flavobacteriaceae bacterium | reverse complement strand
ATTCGTGTACCTGAAGTACGTTTAGTAGGCGAAAACATTGAGCCTGGAGTTTACAAAATAGCGGAAGCCCTTCGTTTAGCTGAAGAGCAAGAAGTTGATTTGGTAGAGATTTCTCCAAATGCTGAGCCACCCGTTTGTAAATTGATGGATTATGGTAAGTTTTTGTACCAACAAAAGAAGAGAGATAAAGAACTTAAAGCAAAATCTACTCAGATTGTAATTAAAGAGATCCGTTTTGGACCTCAAACAGATGAGCATGATTATGAGTTTAAGAAAAAGAACGCGATTAAATTTTTACAAGATGGTGCTAAATTAAAAGCATTTGTATTCTTTAAAGGGCGTTCGATTATCTACAAAGAGCAAGGACAAATTTTATTATTACGTTTGGCTCAAGAATTGGAAGAGTTTGGAAAAGTAGAAGCGATGCCAGTTTTAGAAGGAAAACGTATGATTATGTACATTGCTCCGAAGAAGAAAAAGTAAACAGTTAACAGTCGCAGTGTTCAGTAGTTAATCTGAAAACAGAGACTGAAAACTAAAAAATAATAAGTAAGATAGATTATAAATACAGGAAGAAAATGCCTAAAATGAAAACAAAATCTAGTGCTAAGAAACGATTCAAAGTTACTGGCTCTGGAAAAATCAAGAGAAAACACGCTTTTAAAAGTCACATTTTGACTAAAAAATCTAAAAAGCGTAAATTAGCTTTAACTCACTCTACATTGGTTCACCCAACAGATGAGAGAAGCATTAAACAACAATTAAATTTAATTTAATCGTTGTTGGTTAAAACAATTTAGTAACCCTGGAGTGGGCTGTTTTGAATTCAGAATTTTGAGTTTAGAATTTAGAAGAATCGAAAGATCGCCTTACTACAAAAAACATTTAAAGTTATGCCAAGAGCAACAAATTCAGTAGCTACTAAAGCTAGAAAAAAAAGAGTATTAAAACAAGCCAAAGGTTTCTTTGGAAGACGTAAAAACGTTTGGACTGTAGCTAAAAACGCGGTAGAAAAAGCAATGGTTTATGCTTACCGTGATAGAAAACAAAACAAAAGAAACTTCCGTGCATTATGGATTATGCGTATTAACGCTGGTGCTCGTTTACACGGAATGAGTTATTCTCAGTTTATGGGGAAATTAAAAGCTAACAATATCGAATTGAACCGTAAAGTTCTTGCAGATTTAGCTATGAACCACCCAGCTGCTTTCACAGCTATCGTTAACAAAATTAAATAATTACGTCTAACTCAGTTTATCTTACTTATATATTAAACCCCGATGAAAATCGGGGTTTTTTATTTATATAATACTCAGAATTCAATACCTTTACACTTTAAAAATACTACTTTGAATACAACCAAAACCATAACCGGTTTTCATCCGAAAAACAAGCACCACGGCAAATACGATTTCAAAACCTTAATTGCAGCTAATCCTGATTTAGCGCCATTTGTTGCGGAGAATGAATTTGGAACCGAAACGATTGATTTTGCAAATCCTGATGCAGTGAAAATGTTGAACAAAGCCTTGTTGTTGCATTATTATGGTTTGAAAAGTTGGGATATTCCAAAAGGATTTCTTTGTCCGCCGATTCCTGGACGCGCAGAATATATTCATCAAGTTGCCGATGTTTTAGCAGATACGTATGGAACTATTCAAACCAAGCATAAAATTCGCATTTTAGATGTCGGAATTGGAGCGAATTGTATTTATCCAATCATTGGTGTTGCAGAATACGATTGGCGTTTTGTGGGTAGCGAAGTTGACAAACAAGCTTTTGAAGCGGCTCAGGAAAATATCAATTCGAATCAGAAATTAAAAGAAAACGTTACGTTGCGATTTCAAACTTCAAAACGAAATATTTTCAAGAATATCATTCTTCCAGAAGATCAATTTGATATGACGATTTGTAATCCGCCTTTTCATAGTTCGAAAGAAGAAGCGAATAAAGGCACGATCCGCAAAAACAAAAACTTAGGCATTGAAGATTCGAAAAAACCAACGTTGAACTTTGGTGGCGTAAATTCAGAACTTTGGTGCGAAGGTGGCGAATTGACTTTCATTAGCAATATGATTTATGAAAGTGTACATTTTAAAACACAAGTCAAATGGTTTTCGTCGCTAGTTTCGAAAAAAGATAATTTGAAACCGTTGCTTTCGCATCTTAAAAAAGTAAAAGCTACGTATCAAATTGTGGAAATGAAACACGGGAATAAAGTGAGTAGAATTTTGTTTTGGGCTTTTAAAGGGTGAAAGGTATTGGGTAATAGGTAATTGGTTATTTAGTTCTCGATACATTTTGCATTTATAAATCTTAGGATTTACAAATACAAAACACTCGAAGTGACGGGAGTGGTATTTGGTCATAAAGTTAAATGATATTTTTTGTAATTCCGAACTTGTTTCGAAATCTACTTTGAGAAGCTGAAACGAGTTCAGCTTGACAAATATCAAAGTCACTTTAATTTCTTATAAAGATATTAGTTAACAGTGAAATGGTTTAAAGCATTATTATAGTTCTCGATACATTTTGCATTTATAAATCTTAGGATTTACAAATACAAAACACTCGAAGTGACGGAAAGAAAAATACAATTAAAATAACATTATGCAAGAATTAAACAAGCTTATAGATCAATTACAATCGGACATTTCGTCTTTTGATAAAGTGAATTTAGCGGTTTCTTCGGGAAGCGTGGGTTGGCATATTGCGCATAGTTTAAAAACAATTGACCAAATTGTTACCGCTTGTAAAAATTCGAATCCAACGGAATACCAATGGCATTTTAATTTCAAACGCTTTTTATTTTTAAGTATTGCTAAAAAATTTCCGAGAGGAAAAGCAAAAGCTCCTAAAATTGTTAGACCTGAAGGTGATATTTCTTTTGAAATCTTGACTTTGAGTTTAGAAAATGTAAGAGAAAATCTTATGAATTGGGATAGTTTAGATAAAAATGTTCATTTTCCGCATCCTTATTTTGGGGTTTTAAATAAGAAAGAAACGGAAAACTTTTTACTATTGCACACCAAACATCATTTGATGATTATTAAGGATATTTTGAAATAAACTAAGTTTTCAACTTTTTCTTTCTAGCAGCAGGAAACAACACATTATTTAAAATCAAACGATAGCCTGGAGAGTTTGGATGTAAATCTAAAACCGTGGGTGCATCTCCTACTCTATGTTGGTAATCTTCTGGATCGTGTCCGCCGTAAAACGTGAACATTCCTTTTCCTTTGGTACCGTGAATGTATCTTGCTTCTCCGTTGATTTTACATTCGCCCATGACAAGTATATTGGATTTTATTTTCTCTGCATTAAAAGCAGTGGTTTGTCCCATAAAACCTTTTACTAATTGGGTATGATTTTGGCATAACATCGTAGGAATTGGATCCCATTTTGCGGAATATTCCATTAAAGTAAAGTAATCTTTATCCATAGTGAAAACTCCTTTTCCGTGTTGCTCTGTAGTATCAATATCTGAGAACTCGTACACCATAGGATTTCGCACTAGGTTATAATTCTTAAAAGCAAATGTGCTGGAATAATCTATTTTAGTTTGATAATTGGCATCGGCGTCATCACCGTCAAACATGGGTTCGCAAATATCTACACCTTCTGCTGAAAGTGCAATGTCAAAACTATCCGTTGCTGAACACATGGCAAACATGAAACCTCCACCAATCACGAAATCTCTGATTTTTTTAGCAACCGCTAACTTTTCTTCTGATACTTTGTTATAGCCTAACTTTTTTGCCAATGCTTCCGCATCTGCTTTTTGTTGAATGTACCAGGGCATATTGCGATAATTTCCAAAAAATTTTCCGTACTGACCAGTGAAATCTTCATGATGCAAGTGCAACCAATCATACAATAATAGTTGGTCAGACAATACTTCCTCATCATAAATTTCTGTATATGGAATTTCAGCATAGGTCAACACCATTGTCACCGCATCGTCCCAAGGTTGTTTTCCTTTTGGAGTATATACGGCTATTTTAGGTGCTTTTTCTAAGACAACCGTTTCCATATTTTGAGAAGGCGAACTAATATCATCTAAAATAGAATTGGCGGATGGATCCGATAGTATTTCAAAAGTTACTCCTCTGATTTGACATTCTTTTCTAATTTCGGGAGCATCGGGCAATAAAAAAGAGCCGCCTCTATAATTTAACAACCAACTTACTTTGTAACTTTTATCTAAAGCCCAATAGGTAATTCCGTATGCTTTTAAGTGATTTTGCTGTCCTTCGGCTTCCATTGGGAGCAATAGAAATGATGCTCTGCTTGTAAAAGTGCAAAGAAAAAACAATACTATAAATAAATTAAGGCTTTTAAACTTCATGAATTTCATATATAATCGACTAATTTAAAACATTTTTGGGGATTTACATTTACAGAAATGTTAAAGTCATACCCCCGTAAAAATACCTGGTTACCCCCGTAAAAATACTTGGTTTGAAAATCAGGTATTTTTACGCTTACACAGGATTTTTTTTTATCCTAGTTTTGACTTGTAGATATAAACAAAAATGAGAATGGATTCAAACAGCAAAAACACATCGCTATTAAACTCAAGAGAAATGAAATTATTAAAAAAAATTGGATATATCGTGTTGATAATAACAATTCTAGTGTATTTTATTTTAGTTTTTCAATTTTGCAGAAACTATTAATTCCATTCATCTAATATGCATTTAAGACCCCATATTATTAGAGTCTTCTAAGTTTATTATTTTATTTTGTATGGCAAAAATTACCAATCCAGCCATATTTTTTGAATTTGTTTTTACTAACAAATTATTTCTATGACCGTCAACCGTTCTGGTGCTTAAACTCAACATCTCTCCTATTTCAACCGAACTGTATTGCTTACAAATTAACTCTAAAACTTCTCGTTCTCTTTCCGTTAAAAAATCCTCATCAAGAATAGTTCTTGAAGAAACGCTTGAGATTATATTTTGATGAATTACTTCCATAACGGTTTCATTATAATAAAATCCCTTTTGGGCAACTTCATTTACCGTTTTAATCATATCGGTTGGTGAAGCACTCTTAACCAAATAAGATGCAGCTCCTACATTTATCATATTGGCTATGAACGACCTTGTATTATAACTTGTAAGTGCAATAACTCGAATAGAAGAAAAGTCTTTATGAATAATTTTTGTGGCTTCCACTCCATTTAAATGAGGCATTTTTAAATCCATCATTATAATATCTGGAAGTTGCGATGTCGTTTTTAAATGTTCAATTAAGTCGCTCCCATTTGAAGTTTCATAAATAATTTCAATATTGGGTTCGCGATTAAGTAAGAAATAGATTCCTTTACGGAACAATTCCTCATCATCAGCTAAAATTATTTTAATTTTATTATTCATCACTTAAAGTTAAACATCATAATTACACCTTCATTAGGTTGAGAATTAAAACTAAACTGACCACCTAAGAAGTTTATTCTACTTTCTATGTTTTTCATTCCCAATCCTTTTTGGTATTCCTCACTTGAATTGTCAAATCCGATACCATTATCAATATAAGTACAACTATTTTGGCCATCGAAGTTAGTGAATTGTATTGAAATTTCAGTTGCTTTTCCATGACGTACTGAATTATTTAACAGTTCTTGCAAGATTCGAAATATATGTAAATGTTTTTCAATAGGATAGTTGTCAAAATTAATTTGATTATCAAATGAAACTTTAACAATTTTAGTGCTATTAAACTCTTCTACTAATTCTTCAATACCTGCATGAAGTCCAAATTTTTCTAATACTGGAGGCAATAAATCGTGTGCTATACGCCTCGAATTTTCAATGGCATTTTGGGTTAATTCAATAATGTTATTTGTAATTTCCATTTGCTCTTCCTCATTTAAATTAGGTGTTTTAAGCAAATGACTGTTTAAGGAAACTATATTTAGTTTTGAACTAATATCGTCATGCAAATCTTGTGCTATTCGTTTGCGTTCTTCTTCCTGGGCAAACAAAATGGAATGCAACAACTCTTTTTGATGTTCAATTTCCAAATTTTTCTTGTCTACTTCTATTTTTACAATTTTTTTTCTTGAAAAATAGAAAAAAATAATTAGCACCATAAACATGGATATAAATGCAAGTAAGACAAAGAAAAATACTTGAATTATTTCGCTATTTTCTAAATTAATTTCTTTCATTTCTTATTAAAATAAATTAATTTCCATTGATAAAAGAAGAATGCAAATTTTATGTATTGCAGTATGATATTTATATCAATCATTATATCATTAAATTCATCGAACTCTAAAATAACAACCAACTTGTAAATTAAAAAAATAAAAGTACTCGTAAATAAATAAAACAACAGTCCAATATTTGTAAAATAATATTCTGACTTTCCTCCAAGATTATTGTACAAATGCATAGTTGAATAAATAATTAGAGGCATGGTTGTTAAATAAGTTTCTAAAAGATTAAACTCTAGAAACAAATTAGGATTAAATAAGTACCTTGAAAATAAAAAAATAGGCAGTACAATTAATAAAACGTAAACCGAAATTAATTGTGCTTTTGTTTTTAATAATAGAGAATAGAAATAACTCAGTATTACAAATTGGAATAACTCATAAAAATGATGCAAGAATACATTGTAAATACGAAACCATTTCCACAAATTGGAACTAATGTAATCGATGATTAAAACACCTACTATATAAATTGTAAAAATCTTGTAAGCTTTTCCATTTTTGAAAAAACCTACAAGATAAAGTAAGCATAATACTGCAGACGTAAAATATAAATATTTAGAATCTAACAAAATTAAGGCGTAAATAGAGGACTTGAAGGATCACAACATTTAGGACATGGTTGCGTTGTATCGTAAATCAAATGGTCTGCGCTAATTAAGTCTTTTCCATTTGCGTCAACGCCTACATACGCTAATTTTTGCGTTCCGGTTGCATCTACTCCCATGTAGGCTCTCACATCAACAACTCCATCGGTTGCTAATAATTCTCTAAGAGCATCACCAGGGATTAAATGACCTTTTGCTAAATCTTTCGGGGGATTGGTTCTCCATGAAGTTGTCCAAGCTTTTGCTTCATCGAGAGAAATTGTAAAATCTGCCATAATAAGTTTTTATAATTGAGTCATAAATGTAGTAAAAAAATTAATAAAAAAAACAGACGATTTGTCTGTTTTTTTTTATTCTTTATAAATCTCATCTAAAAAGGAACGTCAGAATCATCATCAAATGAATTCATTGCGCTTCCAAAAGCTTCATTAGGCGTAGGCAAATTAGGTGTGATGAAAGGATTCGTATCATCAAGATTCATTTTTGAAGGTAAGGCATCAAAAGGCGAACCAAAATCATCTAAATTATCAAACTTACCTAAACTTCCTATGAATTTTAAACGAATATTATCTAAACCTCCATTACGGTGTTTTGCTACAATAAATTCGGCTTGACCTTGTGTTGGTGAACGTTCTTCATCATCCCATTCGTCAATTTTATAATATTCTGGACGGTAAATAAACGATACAATATCGGCATCTTGCTCAATTGCTCCTGACTCCCTTAAATCGGAAAGTAATGGACGTTTACTTGAACCACGGGTTTCTACCGCACGAGATAACTGCGAAAGTGCAATCACAGGAACGTTCAACTCTTTGGCTAAGGCTTTTAAATTTCGGGAAATAGTCGAGATTTCTTGCTCACGATTTCCACCACCTTTTCCGTTTCCTCCTGCTGTCATCAACTGAAGGTAGTCGATTACAATCATTTTGATTCCGTATTGTGAAGAAAGACGTCTGGCTTTTGCACGTAAATCGAAAATCGATAGTGATGGGGTATCATCAATAAACAAAGGCGCTTTTTCTAAGTCTTTTACTTTGATAGACAATTGCTCCCACTCGTGTTTTTCTAATTTACCCGTTCTTAATTTTTCGGAAGATAATCCTGTTTCGGAAGAAATCAAACGTGTAATCAACTGAACCGAAGACATCTCTAGTGAGAAAAAAGCTACTGGCGCACCATAATCAATGGCCATATTTCGTGCCATCGATAACGTAAATGCCGTTTTACCCATACCCGGACGTGCTGCCACAATAATTAAATCCGAAGGTTGCCATCCTGAAGTTAACTTATCCAAATCGTGAAAACCTGTTGGGATTCCGCTCAAACCTTCTTTCCCCGCAATTTCTTCAATTCGTTTTTTAGCTTGAATTACTAAACTTTGAGCAGTTTCAGAACTTCGTTTGATGTTTCCTTGCGTTACTTCGTATAATTTAGATTCGGCTTTGTCTAGTAAATCGAATACATCTGTAGATTCATCATACGATTCTTCAATAATTTCATTAGAAATTTTAATCAAACTTCTTTGAATGTATTTTTGTAGAATAATACGTGAATGAAACTCAATATGAGCCGAAGAAGAAATCTTTTGTGTTAACTGAATTAAATAAAAATCACCACCCGCCAATTCCAATTTTCCATTTTTCTTCAATTGAGCCGAAACGGTTAATAAGTCTATTGGTTGTGTTTCATTGAACAACTGAACTATGGCTTCAAAAATATATTGGTGTGCCTCTTTATAAAAGGCGTCGGGTTGTAAAATATCAATTACCTCATCTACCCCTTTTTTATCAATCATCATGGCACCAATCACTGCCTCCTCAAGTTCTAATGCTTGTGGGGGTAACTTTCCTTTTTCCAAATTGATAATCGTAGTTTTATCTACTTTTATCGGGTTCATATTTCTGACATTTTCCATATTGCTAAGGTACTCTTTTTTTATAAAATTTTAAATCGAGTTCTTAATACTGCGCTGTTAATAACTTCAAAATTTTGTTAATAAGACAAAAAAAATCCGAAGCCACAAGTTTCGGATTTTTTTTATAATTTGAAAATAAGTGACTACTCTTTGAATTCACCCATTTTGCTATATTTATCCATACGTTTTGCCACTAAATCTTTTGTTGATAAATCTTTTAATTCGTTGTAAGCTTTTGTTACATATTCGGCAACCGATTTAAAAGTAGTTTCTTTATCATAGTGAGCACCACCAAGAGGTTCTGGAATGATATCGTCGATTAACTTTTGTTTTTTCATATCGAAAGAAGTTAATTTCAAAGCTTCGGCTGCTTGTTCTTTATATTCCCAACTTCTCCATAAGATGGAAGAACATGACTCTGGAGAAATTACAGAATACCAAGTATTTTCTAACATATATACTCTATCTCCTACTCCAATTCCTAATGCTCCACCTGAAGC
>RXJZ01000209.1 GCA_003963025.1 Flavobacteriaceae bacterium | reverse complement strand
AAATTGCTACATTTAGCTTCGTTTTAAAAATAACAGATATGAAAAATTACATTTTTCTCATTTTCAGCATGATAAGTATGAGTACATTAGCACAGCAAAACCTAACTCCAGAAACCTTATGGCAATTAGGAAGAGTTACCCCTTTAGGAATTTCGAAAGATGGAAAACTTTTAGTTTACAAAGTAGGAACACCTTCTATTGAAGAAAATAAAATCAATTCAAAATATTATACGATTCCGGTTCAGGGTGGAAATGCTACTTTGGTGGAAGATTATAAATCATTATTAGTTGATAAAAATATATCTCCTGATGGGAAGTTACTATTATCTTCAAAAGAGGTGAAAGTAGAGAAATTATTAGGAAAAGACATTTATCCAGAATTATCAAAAACTACAGCTCAAGTATACACAGGTTTAGATTATCGTCATTGGGACACTTGGAATGACGGAACACACAACCACGTTTTCTATTCAGTGAACAAAAAAGATGCGGTTGGAATTGACATTATGCCAAACGAACCTTATGATGCGCCTCAAAAACCTTTTGGTGGTGATGAAGATTACATTTGGTCACCTGATGGAACCAAAATCATATACGTTTGTAAAAAGAAAGCTGGAACTGCTTATGCAACAAGCACCAACACCGATTTATACGAATACGATTTAACAACCAAAACCACAAAAAACCTTACCGAAAGCAATTTAGGTTACGATACGCATCCGATTTTTTCTCCAAAAGGCGATTTATCTTGGTTACAAATGAAACGCGATGGTTTTGAAGCCGATAAAAATGATATTATCGTTCGCCATAAAGGATTAGATATTAATTTGACAGCTGGTTGGGATGGAACGGTTGATAGTTTCACTTGGAGTACCGATGGCAAAAAAGTATATTTCATTGCACCAATCAAAGGAACAAAACAACTTTTTGAAGTTAATTTTCCTGGTTTAACAAAAATTGCAGTTCGTGTAACGCAATTAACTGATGGTGATTTTGATGTGAATGGAATCGTAGGTTTTTCAGGAACTTCGGTCTTAATGACTAGAAATGACATGAACCATGCTCCAGAAGTGTATTCGTATGATTTAGCTAAGAAAACTTGGAAACAAATTACGAAAGTAAATGATGAAGCTTATGCTAAAATCGCTTCTTGTAAAACAGAAAAACGTTGGGTTACAACTACCGATGGTAAAAAGATGTTGGTTTGGGTAATTTTACCTCCAAATTTCGATAAAACTAAAAAATATCCAGCGCTTTTATACTGCCAAGGTGGACCACAAAGTGCGTTAACACAATCGTATTCTTTCCGTTGGAATTTCCAATTAATGGCTTCGCAAGGTTATGTAATTGTGGCACCAAATCGTAGAGGAATGCCAGGACACGGAACGGCTTGGAACGAACAAATTTCAGGCGATTGGGGTGGACAAGTTATGGATGATTACTTAGCAGCAATTGATGATGTAGCAAAAGAAGCATACGTAGACAAAACACGTTTAGGTGCTGTTGGTGCGAGTTATGGAGGTTACTCTGTATTTCAATTAGCTGGAATTCACAAAAATCGTTTCAAAACCTTCATTTCGCACTGTGGTATTTTCAATACAGAAAGTATGTATGGAACTACAGAAGAAGTGTTCTTTACGAATTGGGATTCCGGTGGTGCTTATTGGGAAAAAGATAATGCTACTGCTCAAAAAACGTATAATGAATTCAATCCAATTAAATTAATTAACAATTGGAATACACCAATTTTAATTATCCAAGGCGGAAAAGATTACCGTGTACCAATTGGACAAGGACAAGAAGCTTTTCAAGCAGCACAATTAAAAGGAATTAAAAGTAAATTCTTATTGTTCCCAGATGAAAATCATTGGGTTTTAAAACCACAAAATGCGTTAGTTTGGCAAAGAGAATTTTTTGGTTGGTTGAAAGAAACGCTTTAAAAGTTCAAGAACAACTTCAAAAAACAAATCAACACAAAAGTTAATAAAAAAAGCGATTTCAATTGAAATCGCTTTTTTAGTTTTTATTCTTGAGGATCTTTCATTACAAAAGATTCCATGAATTTTGTAGTGTAATTTCCAGCCACATAATCGGGTTCGTCCATTAATTGTCTGTGGAATGGAATGGTAGTTTTGATTCCTTCGATTACGAACTCATCTAAAGCACGCTTCATTTTGTTGATAGCTTCTTCTCTTGTTTGAGCTGTTGTAATCAACTTAGCAATCATAGAGTCATAATTTGGTGGAATTGTATATCCAGCGTAAACGTGTGTATCTAAACGTACTCCGTGTCCTCCTGGCGCGTGTAAAACTGTAATTTTACCTGGCGAAGGACGGAAATCATTATAAGGATCTTCCGCGTTAATACGACATTCTATTGAGTGTAATTGTGGATAATAGTTTTTACCAGAAATTGGCACACCAGCCGCTACTAAAATTTGCTCACGAATTAAATCGTAATCAATAACTTGCTCTGTAATTGGGTGCTCTACTTGGATACGTGTATTCATCTCCATGAAGTAGAAATTTCTGTGTTTGTCAACTAAGAATTCAACTGTTCCAGCACCTTCATATTTAATATATTCTGCTGCTTTAACTGCTGCTGTTCCCATTTTTTCACGTAATTCATCTGTCATGAAAGGCGATGGAGTTTCCTCAGTTAATTTTTGGTGACGACGTTGTACCGAACAATCTCTTTCTGATAAGTGACATGCTTTTCCGTAAGAATCACCAACTACTTGAATTTCGATATGACGTGGTTCTTCAATCAGTTTTTCCATGTACATACCATCGTTTCCGAATGCTGCAGCTGCTTCTTGACGTGCACTTTCCCAAGCTTTTTCAAGCTCATCTTCTTTCCAAATGGCACGCATACCTTTACCACCACCACCTGCAGTAGCTTTCATCATCACTGGGTAACCGATTTCTTTTGCTACTTTTTTAGCTTCTTCAAGAGATTCTAAAATTCCTTCAGAACCTGGAACACAAGGAACTCCAGCTTCAATCATCGTTGATTTTGCTGTAGCTTTGTCTCCCATTTTTTCAATCATTTCTGGAGATGCACCAATAAACTTGATACCATGCTCTTGACAAATTTTTGAAAATTTCGCATTCTCAGATAAGAATCCGTATCCTGGGTGAATAGCATCAGCATTTGTAATTTCTGCTGCTGCTATAATGTTTGACATTTTTAAGTACGATAAATTACTTGGAGGAGGTCCAATACAAACTGCTTCATCAGCAAATTTTACGTGCAAACTATCCGCGTCAGCCGTAGAATAAACGGCAACAGTCTTAATGCCCATTTCTCTACAAGTTCTAATTACACGTAGTGCAATTTCTCCTCTATTGGCAATTAATATTTTTTTAAACATGTTCTTTTAATTAGATAATTAGACAATGTGTCAATTAGACAATTATAAAGATAGATGTTCTACCTTCTTGTCATCCTGAGCTACGTCGAAGGGCTAACTTCTAACTTTATTATGATGGATCAACTAAGAATAATGGTTGATCGAATTCTACTGGAGAAGCATCATCAACTAAAATTTTCACGATTTTACCTGATACTTCAGATTCGATTTCGTTGAATAATTTCATTGCTTCAATTACACAAAGAACATCTCCTTTTCCAATAGTTGAACCTACTTCTACAAACATTGGTTTGTCTGGAGCTGGTTTTCTATAGAAAGTACCAATAATTGGCGATTTAACTGTTACATATTTTGAATTGTCGTCTGCCGCTGGAGCTGCTGCTGGAGCCTCAACAGAAGCTGCTGGACTAGCTACAACTTGTGGAGCCGCAACCTGAGGAGCTGCTGCCATTGGCATATGTTGTACATAAGTAGTTGTACTTTCTGTGCCTTCTGCAGTAGTTTTTATGGTGATTTTAAAATCGTCCATTTCTAATTTTACTTCTGTAGCACCTGATTTTGCCACAAATTTGATTAGGTTTTGAATCTCTCTAATATCCATAATATTTGATTTAGTTTAGTTTTGTTATTATTTAGTATAAGCCCATTTTAAATAGATAGCACCCCATGTGAATCCGCCACCAAAAGCTGCAAAGATAATGTTATCTCCTTTTTTCAATTGGTTTTCGAAATCCGATAATAATAATGGTAGGGTTGCCGAAGTGGTGTTTCCGTATTTTTGAATGTTGATTAAAACTTTTGATTCGTCTAATCCCATTCTATTTGCAGTAGCATCAATAATTCTTCTGTTAGCCTGATGCGCTACTAACCAATTGATATCGTCGTGAGACAAATTGTTGCGCTCCATGATTTTCTCACTTACATCAGCCATTCCAGAAACAGCATATTTGAAAACCGTTTTTCCGTCTTGGAAAACAAAATGTTGTTTGTTTTTTACGGTTTCTTCCGAAGGAGGTAAAATAGACCCACCTGCTTCAATTTTTAAGAATTCTCTTCCGATTCCATCGCTTTTTAAGATTTCATCTTGAAGTCCTAATCCTTCTGTGTTAGGCTCAAACAATACCGCTCCTGCTCCATCACCGAAGATGATACAAGTAGCGCGGTCTGTGTAATCGATAATCGATGACATTTTATCAGAACCTATCAATAAAACTTTTTTGTATTTTCCAGATGCGATATATGCAGAAGCCACTGACATTCCATATAAAAAACTTGAACAAGCAGCTTGCAAGTCAAAAGCGAAGGCATTTGTTGCTCCAATTTCTGTTGCTACAAAAACTCCTGTTGAAGCTACTGGCATATCTGGAGTTGCTGTTGACATGATTACCAAATCTATCTCTTTTGGATCTAAATTGGCTTTCTCAAATAAATTTTGAGCGGCTTTGATTGCCATGAAAGAAGTTCCTTTTCCTTCTTCTTTTAATAATCTTCTTTCTTTAATCCCAGTACGAGTAGTAATCCACTCGTCATTAGTTTCTACTAATGTTTCTAACACTTGATTCGACAAAACATAGTCAGGAACATAAGCTCCAACTGCCGTAATTGCTGCTGTTATTTTATTCATCTTCGATTAATTTTTCTTTCTGAATTTTAAAAATTCAAAAAGTGGTGGAAATTACAAAAAAAATTTCAAACGAATCCTATTCGAATTGTATTATTACAAACTCGAATAGGTATTTAACAAAAAAACTCTCACGACGTGAGAGTTTTCTCTATTTTTTTGATACAATTAAGCTACAGCTTCTGTTTTATCAATTACAACTTGACCTCTGTAGTACATTTTACCTTCATGCCAGTAAGCTCTGTGGTATAAGTGAGCCTCACCAGTTACAGGACAAGTAGCAATTTGAGCAACTGTTGCTTTGTAATGCGTTCTTCTTTTATCTCTTCTTGTAGACGACTGTCTTCTCTTAGGATGTGCCATTGTTCTATTTTATTTATCCGTTAATAGTTTTTTTAAATTCTCCCATCTAGGGTCAATATCATTATTTTGTTGTTCTTCTTTCTTATGTTCTTTTGGAGAAAGCGATTCTAATTTTTCAATTACATCAGATAGCGAACCATCTTTAACACCAGGATGTATTCTTCGTAAAGGCACCGATAATATGATAGACTCATAAATATACTGTGCTACGTTTACTTGAAATTCACCATGAGGTAAAATGAGCAACTCCTCATTTTCATCATTAAAGACATCTCCGAACTTGACTAAAAGTTTCAATTTTCCTTTAATTGGCAAATCAAACTCTTCACCCGATACATCACAAGGCACATTTACAGTTCCTTTGTGTTTGAAATCAAGCTCAAGCATGGTGCTTTTTTTCTCTAAAACAATATCAACTTTGACTGAAACGTCATTAAATTCCTCGTAATCAAAGTTTTTAAAGAACGTATTATCTATTTGATAATCAAACTGATGCTTCCCTATTTTTAATCCCACGAATGGAATTAAATATTCTTTTAAATTGTTCATAACAACAGTTTTACCTTTTTAAAAGGTGTGCAAAGATATAAAATATTTATAAATTCAAACTAGTTGTAAACATTTTTTTGTTTATAACTGTTTTTCTTTTGTTTTTAAAGGGTTCTTTATCAGCTCTTGATAGTCATTTCTTTTCTTAAAAATATCAATTGCTAAATAAACCGCCTCTTTAAATGACTCGTGATTA
>RXJZ01000054.1 GCA_003963025.1 Flavobacteriaceae bacterium | reverse complement strand
AACGGCTTTAGCTACACCAGATTCTGAAATTTACATTAGAATTAGAAATAAAGATATTAAAGCGAAAGTGGTTAAAATGCCATTTTACAAGAAATAATCTAAAACAATTTGTCAAGTCGAGCGAAGTCGAGACTTTTTAAACATATAAGTCATATAAGTTTTCAAGTTGAATTAGATTGCGAATACAAGTTCATAAAAGATTTTTTTGATTTCTGGAATTTTTTTAATCTGTGTTCCAAAAATTTAAAAATTAAACTTGATTTTTTACATTTGCACTGAAATTTTGAATATTGAACAACGAATTAAGAATATTGAAATTATATAGAAATGGGAAGAGCGTTTGAATTTAGAAAAGCCCGTAAAATGAAACGTTGGTCAGCAATGGCTAAAACGTTTACAAGAATTGGAAAAGATATCGTAATTGCCGTAAAAGAAGGCGGTCCAAATCCTGAAACTAATGCACGTTTAAGAGCGGTTATTCAAAATGCGAAAGCAGCGAATATGCCGAAGGAAAACGTAGAGCGTGCCATTAAAAAAGCATCGGATAAAGATACAGCTAACTATAAAGAAGTATTATTTGAAGGCTATGCTCCTCACGGAATTGCTATTTTGATTGAAACGGCTACTGATAACAACAACAGAACGGTTGCTAACATTAGAAGTTACTTTAACAAATGTAATGGAACAATGGGAACACAAGGTTCGGTTGAATTTATGTTTGATCATACTTGTAATTTTAGAATTCCAGCAGAAGGACAAGATGTGGAAGAATTAGAATTAGAAATGATTGATTTTGGTGTAGAAGAAATCTTTGCAGATGAAGACGGCATTTTAATGTATGCTCCTTTTGAAAGCTTTGGTGCTATCCAAAAAGAACTTGAAGCTCGTGGATTAGAAATCTTATCTTCTGGATTTGAAAGAATACCACAAGTAACCAAAGAATTAACACCTGAACAAGTAGCAGATGTTGAAAAACTATTAGAAAAAATTGAAGAAGACGATGACGTAATGAACGTATATCATACGATGCAAGAAAGCGCTGAGTAATTCTTTTTATATCTTAATATTGAAATCCTTGCAAGAAATTGTGAGGATTTTTTTATATATTAGCTATATATAAACTTCGTTAAGTTATTTGATAGCTGTATGCTATGTTGTTCAAAAAAATCAACAAAATAAATCTATGAAAAGAAAATTTTTATTTTACACAATATTTTTAAATTGCTTATTATTATCTGCACAAGAAGAAATAACTGCTAAAGTTACAATTGATGAATACTTAAACTTACAAGTAACTCAAATTTTTAATGAAAATAATAATGACATTTATTTATTTCCAAAAGAAGTTTCATTAAATCCAAAAGAATTTAAGTTTTTAAGAGAAATAGGTAAATTAAAAGAGTACGAAATTCAAAATGTAAATAATATCAATTTTGAAATCATTACAAACGCTTCAAGATTAAAAAATGATTTTTTTATTACTGATTTGAAGTATACAGGAATAAAAAGAAAAGATTTCTTCGATTTGAAAAAATTCAATCTTGAAATTTCATCAAAAAAATATAAAATTATTTTTCCATCAAAAGATGATTTAAAAGAAACTTATACAACTTCTCCAAAAATTGTTGCTGGAGATTTTAATTTCTTTGAAGAAAATGGTTTTAAAGTATATTATTTGGAAAAGGAATATTTAGACGAGATAAAAAAAGCCACCATAGGAATGGACAACTCTTTTAACTATTATGCGAAATATTTTGGAGAAAAAAGAAAACCAAAAATTGTATTTGCTCCTAATAATGAAACGAGTGAAACTACCGAAAACTTAATTGTCTTTAATTCTGACGTGGTTAAGGGTAAAAATAAAGAAAATACAGTATCTCACGAAATAGCTCATATTTGGTTTGGTCAAGATGGATTAATAATAAAAGAAAGACCAGTAACCGAGGGTATTGCTGAATTTCTTTCTATGCAATATGTTATATCACAATATGGTGAAAAAGGGCTTGACAAATCTATTAATGAAAGATTATTTAATTTAGAAGGAGAAAAATCATTATATAACTTAAAGAAAAAAAATTTAGACTTGAAACAAATAAATTCATTATCCTATAGATTACTACCAATGTATTTCCATTCAAGACAATTAAGAAATTCAAACTTTATTAATGAACTTGCAGACTTATATAAAAACAAAGAAAAAGAAAGAAAAACAAGCCTTGATGATATCAATAAATTCTTTCAATCAAAGGGATATGAAAATATTTCAACTGAAGAATTATTTCCTGATTTTTTTATTTCAGAATGTTCTCCTAATGAAGTTTGTATAAAATCAAATACTGAAAAGAATTATGACGTTGAAATAAGCATTGTAGACTCAAACAATCAAAAGTCTTTAAAAACTTTATCTTTTTCAAAAGAACAAAAAATCAATATTGAAAACATTAATAGAATAATTGTAGATCCATCTTATAAAATTTTACAAACATCAAGGTTAAATGATATTTGGAATAAGAATGATACTTCTATTTTTAATAAAAATCGTTATTTCAAAATTAATGTTGGTACTAAACTAGAAACATTCTCAAATGCTGTTGTAGCTTATTTAAGTCATAATACAGATACTATTTCTACCAATATAACAGTAAGTAAAGAAGAGTTGAAAAACCTTAAAGAGTTAAGAAAGAACTATTTAAATTGCATGATAACAGGAGCTAGCGCTTCTTATTCAAAAGAGAAAAATTTATTATATATTAACTTTGCTTTCTTTGATGAAATTAAAAATGAAACATCCGTTTTAAAATTAATTTTTAAATTCAACACAGAAGAAACTTCATTAGAATCATTTAAATTCTATAAATAAGGGCATATAAGATTGAGGTCGTGCTAAACGAAATGCACTAAATAATAACAGAATAAACATAAATTTACAAAATGAAACATACAATTTATTTTACTTTTCTTTTTTCAATTTTAATTGGACAAACAATTTTTGCACAAAAGAAATTACCAATTATCAAAGCACACTCAAAAAGCGTTGATATAAAAGATGACAACCAATTAAGAAAAAACGCTTGGACAATCGTTCCAGAGGAAAAATTAGATATTTATACAACTTCTGCAAAAAAAGTTACATTTTACACTGACATTGATTCTATATCATTTAAAGTTGATCCAAAAAAACAATACAATTTTATTATTTTACTAAATGGAAAGGATTCTGCACGAACGCAAATTAAACATAAGCCTTCACGATTGGATATTTTAAAAAATGCTGGAAAATATGATTATACTGACAATCGATTTGTTCCGAAATTCACTTATCAATCAGCTGAAAATCCTAACCTACAAAAAATCAGACAAGATTTAAAATTAGATTCCATTGCAGGAAAAGGAAGCGAACTTTCTCAAATATTTAATTTACTTCATTGGGTACATAACTTGGTTAAACACGACGGAAGTTCAGATAATCCAACACTTAAAAATGCAATTGAGTTAATCAATGTTTGTAAAGTTGAAAATCGTGGAGTGAATTGCCGAATGTTGACCACAATTCTTAATGAATGTTACCTTTCAATGGGGATAAAATCAAGATACATTACTTGCATGCCAAAAGAAACAAAATTTGATGACTGTCACGTAATCAATATGGTTTACAGCAAAGAATTGAAAAAATGGATTTGGATTGATCCAACTTTTGACTCATATGTAATGGATGAAAAAGGAAATTTATTAGGAATACAAGAAGTTAGAGAAAGACTTGTAAAAGGACTGCCATTGGTTCTTAATGCAGATTCTAATTGGAATAGAGAAAACTTACAGACAAAAGAAGATTATCTTGAAAATTATATGGCAAAAAATTTGTACAGACTTCAAACTCCTTTAGTTAGTGAATATGACTCTGAAACTTGGAAAAGTGGTAAAGAAGTAACGTATGTTGAATTGTTACCATTAGATGGTATTGAACAAACACCACAAATGAAAGAACAAACAAATAATTCAACAGGAGTAAAATTCATTTATTATAAAACGAATAATCCAAATCTATTTTGGACAAAACCAGAATAAAAAAACTATAACGTAGAATCCCGCCCGATAGCGCGGAATTGCATTCCGTGCCCACAAAACAAAAAAATCCCAATCTTTCGATTGGGATTTTTTTATATCTAAAATCAAATTACTTGATAATTTCAATTTTTAAAGCTTCTTCTTGGTTAACCGAATCAAAGAAACCTTGCTCGTTCATCCAATCATCGCTAAATACTTTACTCATGTATCTTGAACCGTGGTCTGGGAAGATGATTACTACATTACTGTTAGTATCAAATTCTCCTTCTTCAGCGTATTGTTTCACCGCTTGGAAAGCAGCTCCAGAAGTATATCCTACGAATAAACCTTCTCTCTTAGCTAATTCTCTTGCCGTGTGCGCACTGTCTTCGTCAGAAACTTTGATAAACTTATCAATCACATCAAAATCAGTAGCTGTTGGAATTAAGTTTTTACCTAAACCTTCTATACGGTATGGATAAATTTCAGCGTTATCAAATTCTTTTGTTTCGTGGTATTTTTTCAAAACCGAACCAAAAGCGTCAACTCCTAAAACTTTAATATTTGGATTTTTCTCTTTTAAGAAACGAGCCGTTCCCGAAATAGTTCCTCCAGTTCCACTACAAGCTACAAGGTGTGTAATTTTCCCTCCTGTTTGTTCCCAAATTTCAGGACCTGTAGAATTGTAATGTGCATCTATATTTAAATCATTGAAATATTGGTTGATATAAACCGAACCTTTCGTTTCTTCATGTAAACGTTTTGCAACATTGTAGTAAGAACGCTCATCATCAGCAGAAACGTGCGCAGGGCATACATAAACCTTTGCTCCCATTGAACGCAACATATCGATTTTATCTTTTGATGATTTAGAACTCACCGCTAAAATACAATCGTACCCTTTGATGATACTTACCATTGCTAAACTAAAACCTGTATTTCCTGAAGTCGTCTCAATAATCGTGTCACCAGATTTAAGGATACCTCGTTTTTCAGCTTCTTCAATAATGTATAATGCGATGCGGTCTTTTGTAGAATGTCCTGGATTGAAGGCTTCAACTTTAGCATAGAAATTACCTGTTAAATCAGCTGAAACTTTACTCAGTTTGATTAATGGTGTATTTCCAATTAATTCCAACACACTATTATAGGCTTTTATTTCTTCTTTCATATGAAGATACAGTTTGTTTTAATGTTTCCAAAATACTATGCATTACTAGCATTTGTAGTATTTTATACTTATTTAATGTCTTTAAATTGCCAAATTTGACACTTCTAAAACCTTGCAAATTTAACAAAAAAAGTTTAACTACTTCTTAATTTTTTCTAAATCTAACAAAAAGGCAAATTCTTTTGCTAATTCTTTTAACGCTTCAAATCGTCCAGACGCACCACCGTGGCCTGCGTCCATGTTTGTATCTAAATACAACTGATTGTCATTTGTTTTCATAACGCGCAATTTTGCTACCCATTTTGCTGGTTCCCAATACTGCACTTGTGAATCGTGAAGCCCTGTGGATACATACATATTAGGATAAGCTTGCGCTTTCACTTGATCATAAGGCGAATACGACAACATATAATCATAGTATTTTTTCTCATTAGGATTTCCCCATTCGTCATATTCTCCAGTTGTTAATGGAATCGTGTCGTCTAACATTGTCGTAACCACGTCCACAAAAGGAACTTGAGCTATTACACCGTTGTATAATTCTGGATTCATGTTTACAATGGCTCCCATCAATAAACCTCCTGCCGAACCACCTTCCGCATATAAATGGGCAGCCGAAGTATATTTCTCTGCAATCACAAACTTGGAACAATCGATAAAATCAGTAAACGTGTTGATTTTCTTTAAAAGTTTTCCGTTTTCATACCATTCTCTTCCTAAGTCCTCACCTCCTCTAATGTGCGCAATTGCATAGATAAATCCTCTATCTAATAAACTCAAACGAGTAGATGAAAAATAAGGGTCCATCGTAGCTCCATAAGAACCGTAAGCATATAACAATAACGGATTTTTACCATCTTTTTCAATTCCTTTTCTATATACCATTGAAATAGGAACTTTTGTTCCATCGGCAGCAGTAGCCCAAACACGTTCTTCGATGTAATTGTTCTTGTCGAATTTTCCACCCAAGATTTCTTGTTCTTTCAATACTTTTTTCTCCTGAGTTCTCATATTGAAATCAATTACAGAAGAAGGTGTTGCCATAGATTGGTAGGCATAACGTAGTATTTCAGTATCAAAATCTACGTTAGTAGTAGTGTAAGCCGTATACGTTTCAATATTAAAAGGCAAGTAATACTCCCCTTTTCCACTCCATGGCATAATTCTGATTTTATTCAAACCATTTGAACGCTCTTCCACTACCAAATAATCTTTGAAAATTTCGATTCCTTCTAATAAAACATCACTTCTGTGTGCAATTAAATCTTTCCAGTTTTCAGCAGAAGTTGCTGTTTCTGGTGTTTTCATTAATTTAAAGTTGGTTGCTTTATCTTTATTAGTTACGATGTAAAAACTATCACCATAATGTGAAATCGAATATTCTAATCCACGCGTTCTTTTTTGGAAAACTTTAAATTCGCCATTCGGATTCTTAGCATCTAAAATTTGGTATTCAGAAGTCAACGTACTCGATGAACCAATAACTAAGTATTTTTTTGATTTTTCTTTGTAAACAAACGTATTAAAAGTATCGTCTTTTTCATGAAAAACCATAACATCTGTTGAAGCCTCTGCTCCTAAAGTATGCTTATAAATTTTATCAGAGCGTAAAGTTTGAGCATCTTTACGAGTATAAAATAAGGTTTTGTTATCGCCAGCCCAAGTAG
>RXJZ01000148.1 GCA_003963025.1 Flavobacteriaceae bacterium | reverse complement strand
AGCAGAAGGTGGTGCTTTCACAGGCGAAATTGCAGCTTCTATGTTAACTGATATCGGCGTAACAACTGTAATCTTAGGTCACAGCGAAAGACGTGCTTATTTTCATGAAACCGATGCTTTATTAGCTAGTAAAGTGGATACTGCGCTAAAACATGAAATGCGTATTATTTTCTGCTTTGGTGAAGAATTGAAAGACCGCCAAGCCAACAATCATTTTAATATTGTTGAAAATCAACTTCGTGATGGATTATTTCATTTAGAGAAGAAAGATTGGGCGAATATTGTATTGGCTTACGAACCTGTTTGGGCGATTGGAACAGGCGAAACGGCTTCTCCAGAACAAGCACAAGAAATGCATAAATTCATTAGAACGTTAGTAGAAAAAGTGTACGGTTTCGATATTGCAGACAACTTGACTATTTTATATGGCGGAAGCGTAAAACCTGATAATGCTAAAGAAATTTTCTCTAAACCTGATGTAGATGGTGGTTTAATTGGTGGTGCTGCTTTAAAAGCAGATGACTTTTTGGCTATTGTGAATGGGTTTTAATTTTTTTGGAACACAGATAACGCAGATTTAACGGATTTTCACCGATCTTTTAAATGTGTTATTTCAAAATAAAACTATTATTAAACTCCGAGACTTCTCGGAGTTTTTTATTACATTTGGTTGAAACAATAGTTTTATGAATGTAGATATTCAGGCATATAACAACTCGCAATCTACAGAAGATAAGCTAATTTGTGATGCATTAGCGGAACAAATCAACTTACATTTACCAGAAGCAGAAAATAAAATTTGGCATGCGCATCCAGTTTGGTTTTTAGAAGAAAATCCGATTGTAGGTTACAGCAAACAAAAGAAAGGCATTAGATTGATGTTTTGGAGCGGACAATCATTTGATGAAAATAAACTGAATGTTTTAGGAGGTAAATTTCAAGATGCTTCTATTTTTTATAATTCCATTGATGAAATCGACACAACCGATTTAAAAACTTGGCTTCAAAAAGCAAAGGAAATTCAGTGGGATTACAAGAATATTGTAAAACGAAAAGGGATTTTAGAAAGGCTAAAATAAAAAAACTCCGATTTTCATCGGAGTTTCTATTTTTATTCATTCATCGAAATTAAGAATTCTTCGTTGTTTCTGGTTTTCTTGAAACGGTCGTGGATGAAATCCATAGCTTCTACTGGGTTCATATCGGCTAAGTATTTGCGCATAATCCACATTCTTTGAATGGTGTTTTCATCTAATAACAAATCATCACGACGCGTACTTGAAGAAACCAAATCGATCGCAGGGAAAATACGTTTGTTGGCAATTCTTCTGTCCAACTGTAATTCCATGTTACCTGTTCCTTTGAATTCTTCGAAGATTACTTCGTCCATTTTAGAACCGGTTTCTGTCAATGCAGTTGCGATGATACTTAACGAACCTCCATTTTCTACATTACGAGCCGCTCCAAAGAAACGTTTTGGTTTTTGTAACGCATTTGCATCAACACCACCACTCAATACTTTTCCAGATGCTGGTTGAACTGTATTGTATGCTCTTGCTAAACGTGTAATCGAGTCTAATAAAATCACTACATCGTGACCACATTCTACTAAACGTTTTGCTTTTTCTAAAACTATATTGGCAATCTTAACGTGCTCTTGTGGCTCTCTATCGAAAGTTGAAGCAATTACTTCACCACGTACGCTACGTTGCATATCGGTTACCTCTTCTGGACGTTCATCAATTAATAAAACAATTAAATAAACTTCAGGATGATTGGCAGCAATAGCATTCGCCACATCTTTTAACAACATCGTTTTTCCCGTTTTTGGTTGGGCTACAATCATACCACGTTGTCCTTTTCCAATAGGAGAAAACAAATCAATAATACGAGTCGAAATGGTACTACTACGTTCTGCTAAATTGAATTTTTCTTTTGGGAATATTGGCGTTAAATGATCAAAAGCAATTCTATCACGCACTACTTGTGGGTCATGTCCATTGATTTTTAATACTTTTACTAATGGAAAATATTTTTCACCTTCTTTCGGTGGACGCACTACTCCTTTTACGGTATCCCCTGTTTTTAATCCGAACAAACGAATTTGAGACGTTGATAAATAAATATCATCTGGTGAAGCTAAATAGTTGTAATCTGACGAACGCAAAAATCCATAACCATCTGGCATCATTTCTAAAACGCCTTCACTTTCAATAATTCCATCGAACTCATAATCAGGTTCTCTGAAGTTTTGCTTTTTGTTTGGATGCTGGTTTTGATTTTTATTAACGTTCCCATTAGTACCATTTGTAGCTTCAGTTGCAACGTTCTTTTTATAATCAGGATGGTTGGGATTATTTTGATTGGCCTTGTAATTTGGATTTTTAGGCTGTGTCTTTTCTTTTGGAGTAGTTTCGGTGGCAACAGCTTCGGTAGTTGCTTTTTCTTCTGAAGTAGTTACTTCTTTTTTTGTATCGGGTAAAGATTGTTTATTTTTAAACTCTTTACGAGGTAACTTCTCATTACGTTTTGGAGCTAGCTCTCTATTTTCTGTAACTTTAATTTCTTCTTCAACTTTTTCAGTTGTAACCGGAATAATTTCTTCTGGTAAATCTTTCAAAGGTTTAGAAAACAAATCTTTTTTGATTTTTGGCGCTTGGCTAACTTCTTTTTTAGGAACAATTCGCGCTCTTTTTTCTTTAGGCTTTTCAGCTGTTGATTCAGGAGCTAAATCTGATTTAATAACTTCTGGTTTTGCTGCTTGCAAATCTAAAATCATGTATACCAAATCGTCTTTTTTTAAGGAGCGGTATTTATTGATTTTAGCTACTTTTGCAATCTCTTGCAAATCAGAGAGTTTCATCTCCTTTAATACTTCAATATCAAACATGGATATAATTTGAATAAAATTGTTGATTGAGTTAAAATAAAAAAATGATAGATTTTTTTTGAAGTGTAAGGTGTCGTAGAATGAAGTACTTACGACTAATACAGTGCAATAATACGAATAAATTTGAATATAGCAATAGTTTTTATTGAAAAGAAATACTATTTTTGTTCCATAAATACATCGAAATGATACAAAGAATTCAAACGGTTTACATGGCTATCAGCGCAATTGCGATGGGCGCTTTGCCTTTTGTGTTTTCTTTATGGACAACAACCGATAAAAAAGAAGTGTTTTTTACCTCTTCTTTATTATATATAGTGTTTTTTGTAGTATCAGCTTTATTAGCAATTTTTAGTATAATCAATTTTAAAAAGAGACAACATCAATTTGTTTTAAACAGATTGAACATGATATTTAACTTTATTTTACTAGGATTTTTTGTGTATCGCTCGCTAAACTTATCCGGAGAAACTCAAGTTTCTGAGAAGGGTATTGGGATGTTTCTTCCTGCAATTTCTATCGTTTTATTAGTCTTGGCCAACAAGGCAATAAAAAAGGACGAAGATCTCGTAAAATCTGTTGATCGATTACGATAAACCTATCATCTTAGTTTATTAGTGCGTTAAAAATCCGATTCGAAAGTTTCGGATTTTTTTTGTTTTATAATTGAACAGATGAACAACGAATGTTGAATAACGAATTTTGAAGTTTTAAACTACTTTTTACCAAGCTCAATCACTTCCAAACTCTGGATTTTATCGCCATCGATTTCAAAACGCAACATGGTTCTAACTTGATGAAAACCATATTTTCCACAAGCTCCTGGATTCATGTGTAATAAATTCAACTTCTTATCAAATTGTACTTTTAATATGTGAGAATGACCGCATATAAATAATTTCGGAGGATTCTTTGTGATTTCGGCACGAATTGCTTGATTGTATTTATTGGGATAACCGCCAATATGTGTCATCCAAACATCTACACCTTCACAGAAAAATCGATTGTTTAATGGAAATTCTAAACGTGCTTTTTCATCGTCGATGTTTCCGTAAACAGCGCGAAGTGGTTTTAGTTTTTTAATTGTGTCAGTGACTTCTAAATTCCCAATATCGCCCGCGTGCCAAACTTCATCGGCTTGGTTGACGTATTTCAAAATGGCATCATCAATGTGACTGTGCGTATCGGATAACAAAAGAATTTTCTTCATAAGACAAAATTAAGTTTTTATTATTAATATTTGAAATTGTCATTGCCTTTGAATTTTGTAAATTTGCAAGCTATCCAGAAAAACTGAACACTAATTACTGAACACTGACCACTATATTTTGAGATATTTCATAGAATTTGCCTACAACGGAAAAAACTTCCACGGATTTCAGAGTCAGCCTGACGCCGCTTCGATACAGGAAACTTTGGAAAAGGCGCTTTCTACCCTTTTCAGAGAAACTATCGCCATTGTAGGTGCCGGAAGAACCGATTCGGGCGTGCATGCTAAACAAATGTATGCGCATTTTGATACCGAATTGGAATTGGATTCCGACTATTGGTCACACAAATTGAATTCATTTTTACCGCCGTCGATTGTAGTGTATCGAATTTTTAAAGTAGCTGATGATGCGCATGCGCGTTTTGATGCGAGTTCGAGAACTTACGAATATTACATGCACACATTTAAAGATGCGTTTATTACCGATGGAAGTTGGTATCATTCGCATCATTTGGATTTGGAGAAAATGAATGAAGCATGCAAAATTTTATTCGAATACATTGATTTTGAGTGTTTTTCGAAAGTACATACCGATGTGAATACGTTTAATTGTAAAATTTCGGAAGCGCATTGGAAACAATCAGGAAATCAGCTTATCTTTACCATCACCGCCGATCGATTTTTGCGTAATATGGTGAGAGCGATTGTGGGAACTATGGTAAACATCGGTTTAGGCAAAATAGAAGTTGCTGATTTAAGAACGATTATCGAAAGCAAAAGCAGAGGAAAAGCCGGATTTTCAGTTCCAGCACACGGATTGTATTTGGTAAATGTGACATATCCATACATAAAAGAAAGAGAAAAAATTAATGAGTAAAACAAAAAAATCGTCGTTTAATAAATTGCTAGTTTATGCAAAACCACACCAAGGAAAGTTATTCTTTGTGTGCTTTTGGGCTGTATTCTTAGCTATTATTAGTGCTTTTAGACCATTTTTATTAAATTTTACAATTGATAATTATCTAATTGAAGTTAAAAAAGAAACAAACGTAATTCAGCAATATTTTGAAGGTTTGATGCTTTCCATTTTCCCTGGAAACGATAATTTCTCTAATCTTAAAATATTAGTAGTTATAATGTTTTTGGCGCTTTTACTTGAAGCAATTTCACAATTTTACTTCAGTTACATAGCGAACTGGTTAGGACAAGATGTAATTAAAGATTTACGAAACAAACTTTACGACCATATCAATTCATTCAAAATGAAGTATTTTGATAATGAACCGGTTGGGAAATTAGTAACGCGTTCGGTTTCCGATATCGAATCCATTGCAAGTATCTTCAGTCAAGGATTGTTTATGATTATCAGTGATGTTTTAAAAATGATTATTGTTATCATTTTTATGCTGATTGTAAATTGGAAAATCACAGGAATTGTTTTGGTTATCATGCCGATTATCCTAATTGCAACGAACATTTTTAATAGAAAAATGAAGGGTGCTTTTAACGAAGTTCGAAACGAAGTAGCTAACTTAAATACCTTTGTTCAAGAGCGATTAACCGGAATGAAAATCGTACAATTATTTAATAGAGAAGCAATTGAATTAGAAAAGTTCAAAGAAATCAACCAGAAACACAATGTAGCTTGGTTGAAAAACATTTTGTACAACTCCATCTTCTTCCCCATTGCTGATATTATTTCAAACATTAGTATTGGATTGGTTGTGTATTTTGGTGCTTTGTGGATTATTAACGGAGATGCAGACACATCAATTGGGCAATTAGTTGCTTTTAATATGTATATTTCAATGCTTTATAACCCATTGCGTCAAATTGCTGATAAATTCAACGTGATGCAAATGGGAATAGTTGCCGCTGATAGAGTGTTTGAAATTTTAGAAAAAGATGATGATGTTCAAGATAACGGAACAGTTGAAGCGACGCATTTTAAAGGATTTATTCAATTGAAAGACGTTCGTTTTAGTTACATCAAAAACGAAGAAGTTTTAAAAGGCATCAATTTAGAAGTCCAACCGGGCGAAACTATTGCTATTGTTGGGAGTACGGGTGCTGGAAAATCGACCATTATCAATTTATTGAATCGTTTTTACGAAATTAATTCGGGTGAAATTAGTATTGACAACCGAAACATTAACGACTATACCTTAGAAAGTCTTCGCAAGCAAATTGCTATTGTGTTGCAAGATGTTTTCTTGTTTGCTGATACGATTTACAATAATATTACCCTTCATAACGAAGCCATTACAAGAGAAGACGTTATCACAGCCGCTAAGAAAATTGGCGTGCACGATTTCATCATGTCTTTACCTGAAGGCTACGATTACAACGTAAAAGAACGCGGAGTGATGCTTTCGTCGGGTCAACGCCAATTGATTGCCTTTTTAAGAGCGTATGTAAGTAATCCAAGTATTTTAATTTTGGATGAAGCGACTTCGTCAATCGATACACATTCGGAAGAATTGATTCAAAAAGCAACGGAAACTATTACAAAAGACAGAACTTCTATCGTAATCGCTCACCGATTAGCAACCGTTATCAATGCGAGTAAAATCATCGTGATGGATAAAGGTCAAATCGTAGAATTCGGAAAACACAGCGAATTGGTGAATAAGCCAAATGGTTATTACAAGAAATTGTACGATTCACAGTTTGCTGTGGAGGTTGAGTAGTATAGTGTTCAGTATTCAGTGGTAAGTGTTCAGTTTTAGAACGCGGATAACAAAGATTAAACGGGTTTTTACTGATTTTCCTTTGCGTTTCTTAGCGTAAAACTTTGCAAACTTTGCGGTTAATCTTTTTTACACAGAGATTCATAGAGTTTTTTTAATTTGATTTGTGTTGAGAGCTACACAGAGACGTTACACTTTTATACTTGAAATTGAATTTGACCTTGAACTTGAATATAAATCACAGATTTCCTTTGCGTTTCTTTGCGTTAAACTTTGCGAATTTTGCGTTTAAACATTTAAAATAATTCCTTAAATTCGCAACTTGTAAATAAAACTGAAATACTTTATAAAAATGAAATACGATATCATAGTTTTAGGAAGTGGTCCTGGTGGTTATGTAACTGCTATTAGAGCATCACAATTAGGCTTCAAAGTAGCCGTTATCGAAAAAGAAAATTTGGGTGGAATTTGTTTAAATTGGGGTTGTATTCCAACGAAAGCATTATTAAAATCGGCTCAAGTTTTTGATTACCTAAAACATGCTTCAGATTACGGATTAACCGTTAAAGAATTTGATAAAGACTTCAATGCTGTAATTGCACGTTCGCGTTCGGTTGCAGAAGGAATGAGCAAAGGAGTTCAATTCTTAATGAAGAAAAATAAAATCGACGTTATTGATGGTTTTGGAAAAGTAAAACCAGGTAAAAAAGTTGACGTTACTGCTGCTGACGGAAAAGTTACTGAATATTCAGCAGATCATATCATCATTGCAACAGGAGCACGTTCTCGCGAATTACCAAACTTACCACAAGATGGTAAAAAAGTAATCGGATACCGCCAAGCAATGACATTACCTGAGCAACCTAAGAAAATGATTGTGGTAGGTTCTGGTGCGATTGGAGTTGAGTTTGCTCATTTCTATAACGCAATGGGAACTGAAGTTACTATTGTAGAGTTCATGCCAAACGTAGTTCCAGTGGAAGACGAAGATATCTCAAAACAATTTGAGCGTTCGTTGAAAAAAGCAGGAATCAACGTAATGACAAATTCTTCTGTGGAACGAATTGATACTTCTGGAAACGGAGTAAAAGCATTCGTTAAAACAGCAAAAGGAGAAGAAGTTTTAGAAGCGGATATCTTATTATCAGCGGTTGGAATTAAAACCAACATCGAAAACATCGGATTAGAAGAAACAGGTATTGCTACCGATAGAGATAAAATCTTAGTTAACGCGTATTACCAAACTAACGTTCCAGGTTACTACGCAATTGGTGATGTAACGCCTGGACAAGCTTTAGCTCACGTGGCTTCGGCGGAAGGTATTTTGTGTGTGGAGAAAATCGCAGGTTTACATGTTGAGCCATTAGATTACGGAAACATTCCAGGTTGTACGTATGCTACTCCAGAAATTGCTTCTGTGGGTATGACTGAAAAACAAGCGAAAGAAAAAGGATACGAATTGAAAATTGGTAAATTTCCATT
>RXJZ01000097.1 GCA_003963025.1 Flavobacteriaceae bacterium | reverse complement strand
CCCAACTTTACTTAAAAAAGCCAAACACCTTTTAACCGATGAAATGTTACTAATTGTTTCATTGGCATTATGTTTATTGATGGTTTTATTTGCTGCCAATGTAGGCTTCTCTCCTGCTCTTGGTGCGTTTATCATGGGTTCGATTATTGCCGAAACCACACAAGCGGAACACATTGAACATTTGGTAAAACCCGTAAAAGATTTATTCGGTGCTGTATTCTTTGTTTCGGTCGGAATGTTGATAGATCCTGAGATGTTAATGAAATATGGATTTCCTGTTGCGATTTTAACGTTGGTTGTAATTTTAGGACAATCGCTTTCTTCAACTATTGGCGCTTTACTTTCGGGTCAACCGTTAAAACAATCCATTCAAACTGGAATGAGTTTATCGCAAATTGGCGAGTTTTCGTTCATCATTGCTACACTTGGAATGACGTTGAATGTAACTAGCGATTTCTTATATCCAATCGTGGTTGCGGTTTCTGCTATAACTACCTTTACAACTCCGTTTATGGTGAAATTTTCAACACCATTTTCGTCTTATTTAGAGAAAAAATTACCAAGACGTTGGGTTAAAAAAATCGAACGATACAGCGCCAATACCGAAGCGATTAAATCGGTTAGTACTTGGCAAATTGTATTGAAAGCCTACTTAACTCAAGTAATAATTCACTCGATTATTATTGTGGCAATTATTCTGCTTTCTTCTAAATATATTCTGCCCTTAGTAGAAGATTCGCGCTTTGGAAATGCTATCGCAGCTTTAATAACAGTTGTAATTTTATCCCCTTTTTTATGGGCGTTGTCGTTGCGAAGAGTAGCTGTAGAACAAGTGCAAGAATTAATGCAAGTAAGAAAATATCAAGGTCCAATTATCGTATTGGTTTTCTTTAGAATTGCACTTTCGCTTTTCTATATGGGATTTGTATTGAATGAATTTTTCTCTCCAGTAATCGCTATTATTGCATTGTTTATTGGAATCGTTTCCTATATTTTATTCCCAAAACGATTACATGCCTTTTACAACAAAATAGAAAGTCATTTCTTGAGAAACTTCAACGATAGAGAAATTACCAAACAAGCTAATAAACGTCAGAATGTATTGTCGCCTTGGGATGGTCACATGGCGGATTTTGAAATTGCGAAAGAATCGAATTTAGCAGGAAAAACCTTAGAAGAATTGAAAATTAGAGAGCAATTCGGAATCAATATTGCTTCTATCAAACGTGGTGATGTTACCATAAATATTCCTATCAGAACCGAACGTTTATTTCCTGGTGACGAAATCAATGTAATTGGAACTGATGAGCAAGTAAAATTATTCAAAAACTACTTAGACAAACACGAAATCGATGCTCCTGAAACCAAAGCAAAAGAAGATATTATCTTACAGCAACTAGAATTAAAAAACCGCGTTTGCATAGGGAAAAGTATCCGAGAATCGCAAATTAGAGAGAAAACACACGGTATTATCGTAGGTATCGAACGCAACGGAAAACGTATTCTAAACCCAGAATCGCATTGGATTTTAGAATCTGATGATATCTTGTGGATTGCAGGTGATAAAAAGAAAATTAATGAGTTTTTGAAGGGGTAATTCTAGTGGTCAGTTAGCAGTCACAGTGTTCAGTTATTTACAACTTTGTCATTCTGATGGAATTTCTTTTTTGGCATGAAAGTTGGCTTTAAATAGATATCAAACCAAAATCTATGAGTAAATTTTTTCTTTTTGTATCATTTTTGTTTTCCATTTCAGTCTTTTCTCAACAAGAAATTGAAATTGACTTTAAAAAGTTGAATTCAAAAGTTTCCGCTTTAATTAATGAGCACAGAAAATCTCTAAAATTAAAAGAACTTACAAAAGATAAATTTCTTCAAATGGCTGCTGAAGATCATAGCTTATATTTACAGAATTTAGGTTTTTTATCACACGAACAGAAAGATATAAAAAAGAAAAATCCAAGTGACCGAGTTCAACTTTATGGAGGAAAAAATTTTAGCGGATTTGGAGAAAACATATTATTCACTACAATTAAAAAAGAAAAATATAGCGATAAAGAATTAGATAAATTAGCTATAACGATTTTTAATCAGTGGAAAAATTCGCCTCCTCACTACAAAAACATAATTAACAAAGATTTTGATGCAGCTGATTTAGGTTTTTTTATCGACACTAAAAGAAATAGAATTTATGCAACTCAAGTTTTTGGAATAAAAGGAGTTGAAATACCCAATCAACTTTCTGAAAATGCATTTGGAGTTGAAGAAAAGAATAAAAAATGTAGACCAATTGATTTTGGAACTAAATTACATATCGGAAATAGTATTGAAATTGAGGGCGATAATGTCATTTTGTATTATCATGATAAACAGAAATTTGAATTGATGTTTTCTAATCCAAAAGATGGAATTGCAATTGATTTTGTTGAAAAAGAACAAATGAGTTGCAATAAACCTAACACTTTTGATGTTTCTCAAATTTACGATGGTGTTATGTCTGAGCCTATTTACAGAGAAGAATTATTAAAAAACAATACTGCTCAAAACGAATATAAATTAATAACAAAAGTTGGGGAAGTTCCAAGACATCTTGTAGGAAAAGAAATTGTCGCTAATGTAATTTTAATTTTTGATAATTGCGCTTGCGAATATGTTGTGCCTTTAAAAGTTAATTCTAAAACAATAGATTTATTCCCTTTAGAACCAATTATTGAACTAACAAATGATGCTAGTTTAAGCAATAAAGGAATTATCTACACAGAAGAATTATTATTTGAATTTGACAAAAATAAAGTCAAATCAAATAATGAAAGCCATTACAAATTGTATGATAAAGTGCACTCTACTCAAATTTATAGTTATAGTTCTGTCGAAGGAAATGAGATTTTCAACAAAAAATTACATAACGAAAGAGCAATTGCAATTGAAAAATTTGCTAGAGATTCTTTAAATATAAAAGTAAAACCTTCTTTGGTTATTGCAGAAGAGAATTGGGAAAAATGCTACATACAATTAGCCATGGAAAACATGGAATATCTAGCAAGTAAACCGAAAAATGAAATAAGAAATTACATCAATCTAAAAAACAAAGAGTTTGAAACGTATCTAAACCAACAAAGAGTTTCCAAATTAGTTGTGAATTATTATGGAGAAATTAATAAAGACTCATTGTCAAATGAAGATTACTTAGGTTCCTTTTATGACTTAAATCTAAGAACTGCTATTTTTGATAAGAATTATAAAAATGCAAACTTGTCACTTTCAAAATTATATACTTTAGATTATAGTATAAGTATTTTTGATGAAACGGTTTTTAATGAATTAAAATCTAATCCCAAATTAGTTCAAAATGCAACGGCAGTAATTTGTAAAAATTTCAAACAAGATTACTTTAAAACGACACAGTTTCTTAAAATTTGGTTAGAAAAATTTGATACTTTACCAAAAAACGCACAACTAAATTTATTGATTCTTTATTGTAGAATTAATAGTGAATTACTTGAAAAATGGGATGTTAATATTTCTAAATTAACCAATGTTAGTAAGCCCGCGTCAATAGAAAACAAATTCATAACGTTTAAGGAAAATAAAAAACTTCAATCCAATTTTGATTATATTTTACTCTATTATAGCAACCATATTAACGATTATAAAAATATAAATCGTTACTTTGACAGGGTATTTTTAAGCTTTAAATCGAATATAAAAACAAAAGAAGATAGAATTAATTTAGCCTTATTTGTAAATTATTGGAGCGCTTATAACTATAGTATCAATTTACTTAAAGCTGAAATGAATAAACCTACATTTTCAAAAGAAGAGGCTTTATTATTAGCACAAACATTCACTCTTTTCTTTGAAGGAAACGATGTAAAAACCAATCAACAAATTTTAAACAAAGTGTATCAATTGAATAAAAAAGAATGGTGTGAATGGCAAAAGGAAAACTTTAATCTTTTAAGAAATGACCAAATAAAATCTGATTTCTGTAAAAAATGCAATAATCTGTAATACAAATGAGTTATTAATGAACTAATCTCCAACTAACATGAAAACCCATTTCACCTTACTTCTATTATTCATTTCAGCTTTAAGTTTCAGTCAAAATCAAAACAAAATTGATTTAGAAAAACTAAAAATTAAAGTACTCAAATTAATAAACGATGAACGAGCTGGTAATGATAAAAAAGTATTAAGCTTAGATAGTTTTCTCAAAAAAGCCGCTGACGACCATGCTAAATACATTGCAAAAGCACAAACTTTATCACACGAACAAACAGTGGCAAAAAAAGAAACAGCAAAAGAGCGCGTGTATTTCTATGGTGGAAATTCATTTGTTTTAGTAGGTGAAAATCTTTTATTTACGAGCATTAAAGACCAAATTTACTCTGAAACCGATTTAGACGCTCTAGCCTTAAAAATGTTCAATCTGTGGAAGAAATCACCGAATCATTTGAAAAATATTTTAGATCATCAATATTTCTACACCGAAATCGGTTTTAGCATCGATTGGGAAAACAAGAAAATTTATGCCGTACAATTGTTTGGAGCGAAGTAATTAAACACGAATTTTACGAATTAGCACGAATTAATTGGTGTAAATTAGTGTAATTCGGGTTCTATATAAAGTACAAAAAAACCTGATAGTTGTTAACTATCAGGTTTCTATTTTTACTGAACACTGTGACTGAGCACTGAACACTAAAACTATCTCGAATAATTCGGAGCTTCTTTCGTAATCGTTACATTGTGTGGGTGACTTTCGCCAATTCCACTTGCAGTGATTCTAATGAAACGTCCACTTTCTTGTAAGGTAGGAATATCTTTTGCACCACAATAACCCATTCCGGCTCTTAAACCTCCGATGAATTGTTGCATGCTTTCGTTTAATTCTCCTTTGTATGGTACACGACCTACAATTCCTTCTGGAACTAATTTCTTCACATCGTCTTCTACATCCTGGAAATAACGGTCTTTTGAACCTTCTTGCATTGCTTCCACAGAACCCATTCCACGGTATGATTTGAATTTTCTTCCTTCAAAAATAATCGTTTCACCTGGAGATTCTTTTGTTCCTGCTAATAACGAACCTAACATCACACAATCAGCACCCGCAGCAATCGCTTTTGGAATATCTCCTGTGTAACGAATTCCACCATCAGCAATAACTGGAACTCCCGAACCTTTTAACGCTGCAGCTACTTCTAAAACCGCTGAAAATTGAGGAAATCCAACACCAGCTACAACTCTCGTTGTACAGATAGAACCTGGACCAATTCCAACTTTCACCGCATCAGCTCCGTTTTGAGCTAAGTATAAAGCTGCTTCTGGAGTAGCAATGTTTCCTACTACTACATCTAATTCTGGGAATTTTGCTTTTACCGCTTTTAATACATCCACCACACCTTTTGTATGTCCGTGAGCGGTATCAATAATTACAGCGTCAACTCCAGCATTTACTAAAGCCGTTGCTCTATCTACTGCATCCGCTGTAACTCCTAAAGCCGCAGCAACACGCAATCGACCGAATTTATCTTTATTTGCAATTGGTTTTTGAGTAAGTTTAGTAATATCTCTAAACGTAATTAAACCAACTAATTTATTGTTATTATCAACTACTGGTAATTTTTCAATTTTATTTTCTTGAAGAATTCCTTCTGCTTCTTGCAAAGTGGTTCCTTGAGCAGCCGTTACTAAATTTTCAGAAGTCATTACCTCTAAAATCGAACGTGAATTTACTTTTTCGAAACGTAAATCTCTATTTGTAACGATTCCTTTTAAAATTCCGTTTT
Source organism: Flavobacteriaceae bacterium (assembly GCA_003963025.1). Classification (GTDB taxonomy): domain Bacteria; phylum Bacteroidota; class Bacteroidia; order Flavobacteriales; family Flavobacteriaceae; genus Flavobacterium. The sequence goes on along the minus strand of RXJZ01000097.1, from coordinate 435 downwards.
CATCTACAACTGGAATTCCGCCAATGCTAAATTCTTTCATTGCCATTTTCGCATCACCAACATTTGCAGTTAAAGGCAACGTTACCGGATCGATTATCATACCGCTTTCAGCACGTTTTACTTTCTTCACTTTCGCTGCTTGTTGCTCAATCGTCATGTTTTTGTGTAAAACACCGATTCCTCCTTCTTGTGCCATAGCAATTGCCATAGAACTTTCGGTAACCGTATCCATTGCAGCGGAAACGATAGGAACATTCAACGTAATATTTCTCGAAAACTTCGATTGAATACTAACTTCACGTGGTAAAATTTCTGAATAATTTGGAATAAGCAAAACATCGTCGTAAGTAAGACCTTCGCCAACGATTTTAGTTGTGTGTGCTTTCATGGTGCAATTTGTAGTTGTTGTTAAATTGCGTGCAAATATAGTAAAAC
>RXJZ01000133.1 GCA_003963025.1 Flavobacteriaceae bacterium | reverse complement strand
AAATATTCTAAATTCAAGGTTTTTATGACATCTAAATTATTTTTCAAAAGTACATTATTATTTTTTTCTTTACTAATCGTTTCGTGTGGAAGTAGTAAAAAGGCTATTCCGCAGTTAAAACCGAATGCTGATAATGTGACTTTGACTTCTACTTCAACAGATGTCACTTTTAAAACGGGTGCCGAAAACTTTGAGAGTTATTTACCATTATTAAAAGATAAACGAGTTGGAATTGTTACGAATCAAACGGGAATTCTTTCAAAAGAGAAGCATTTGGTTGATTTCTTAATCGAACAAAACATCAATCTTCAGAAAATTTATGCTCCTGAACACGGTTTTAGAGGAATAGCCGATGCTGGCGAATTAATCGTTGACGGAAAAGACACCAAAACTAATTTGCCGATTATTTCTCTTTATGGAAACAACAAAAAGCCAAAACCAGAGCAATTAGAAGGAATTGACATCTTGGTTTTTGATTTGCAAGATGTTGGTGCGCGATTTTACACTTATATATCGTCGTTGCATTATGTGATGGAAGCTTGTGCGGAAAACAATATTCCGCTTTTAGTTTTAGACCGACCAAATCCGAACGGAACTATTATTGATGGTCCGATTTTAGAAAAAGAACATAAGAGTTTTGTTGGGATGCATGAAATTCCGGTTTTGCATGGCATGACAATTGGCGAATATGCGAAAATGATTAATGGAGAAAAATGGTTAAAAGATAGTATTCAATGTGACTTGAAAGTAGCGCCTTGTTTGAACTATTCGCACGACATGAAATACAGCTTACCTGTGAAGCCCTCGCCAAACTTACCAAACGATCAATCGATTAATTTGTATGCGAGTTTGTGCTTTTTTGAAGGCACGAATGTAAGTTTAGGTCGTGGTACCGAGAAACAATTCCAAATTTACGGTTCGCCATTCTTACCGGAAAGCGAATTTGATTTTAGCTTTACTCCGCAACCTAATTTTGGCGCAAAAGATCCTGTTCATAATGGAAAGTTATGTTTTGGCGAAGATTTAACCGAAATTAGAAAAGTACATCGATTAGAATTAAAGTGGTTATTGAAAGCATACGAAAACACCTCAGATAAAACCGTTTTCTTCAATGATTTCTTCACCAAATTAGCCGGAACTAAAAAACTCCGCGAACAAATTGAAGCTGGAATGACCGAAAAAGAAATTAGAAAAACCTGGCAAGAAGGTTTGGAACAGTTTAAGGAAGTAAGAAAGAAGTATTTGATTTATGAATAGAAGAAAACTTCTTCTACAAAGGCAACTTCTCCTTCATTTTCTCCACAATATTAAAAGCTGCTGGACAAATCGCTACATTTTTCAAGGTTAAATCTGAGATTTGTTGAAATTTCTTTCTGTCGGTATGTGGGAATTCTCGGCAGGCTTTTGGGCGAACATCGTAGATAAAACATTTGTTGTCGCTATCTAAAAACGTGCAGGGAACACTTTTCAACACATAATCGTTATCTTCATCAATGCGCAGATATTGGTCGATAAATTGTTGTGGTTTTTGACGAAAACTCTTTGAAATTCGTTCAATATCAGCCGACGTAAATAACGGTCCAGTTGTTTTGCAACAATTGGCACACTCCAAACAATCCGTTTTTTTGAATTCGGCATCATGTAAATCTTGCATTACATAATCCAAATTCTTGGGTGTTTTCTTTTTTAACTTGTCAAAATACTTTTTGCTTTCGTTATGCGTATCTTTGGCAAGTTTTCCGAGTTCGTTTAAATTTGGCTTTAGCATTTTATGAATTTTCTACTGCAAAGTTACGATTTTGAATTTCGAATTTAGAATAACGAATGTTGAATTTTGAAATACAAACCATGAAAGACCTTTTCGGAAAAGCCATTTTAGATTACCAAACTAATAATTCTCCCGAAGATTTAATCACCGAAACTTCCATTTCAGAAGCTGATGAAATGAGCGTTGCCTATTTGTTTCGTGATTTTAAAAAGATGCCAAAATTGGAACAAAAGGCTTTGCAAATAGCCAAAGGAAAAGTCTTAGATGTTGGTTGCGGCGCTGGAAGTCACGCTTTGTATTTGCAAGAAAAAGGTTTTGATGTTACCGCAATTGATATTTCGGAAAATGCGATTAAAGCTTGTGAATTGAGAGACTTGAAAAACTGTAAAGTTTCGGATGTATTGAATTTAGATGCTTCAGAAAAATTCGACACTATTTTACTTTTGATGAATGGAACTGGAATTTTCGGAAAAATGAATCAGATTTCGAAGTTTTTGCAAAAACTAAAATCGCTTTTAAACGATGGCGGACAAATTCTAATTGATAGTTCGGACTTAATTTATATGTACGACCAAGATGAAGATGGTGCTTACGAAGTTCCAGCGAATGGTTATTATGGCGAATTAACGTTCACGATTCAATATAAAGGAGAAACCGAAGACACTTTTGATTGGTTGTATTTGGATTACAATACGCTTCAAAATGCTGCAATTGCAAATGGTTTGGAATGCGAATTGATTTTGAAAGGGAAGCATTTTGATTACTTAGCGAAGCTTACAAAGATATAATTTGAAGTTTTTTTTTCACAAAGTTTCGTACAAAGTTTCGCAAAGCTTTATGCTAAAATCTGCGAATCTGTGGTTTAAAAACTTACGGAATATTCAAATATTTATGTGTTTGCAACGAAACTCTCCATTTTGGATTGTTCATCACATAATCCACGATTAAAGGTGTCATTTCTTCTTTTTTGCTCCATTCAGGTTGTAGGAATAAAATCGCGTTTGGATTTACTTTAGCCGCTTGTTCTTCAGCAAAAATGAAATCGTGTTTATTGTAGATGATTACTTTTAATTCGTTAGCGATATCGTAAGCACTTTGAATTGGTAATTTATTTTTCTTTGGAGATAAACAAAACCAATCCCAAGTTCCCGTAACGTCATACGCTCCAGAAGTTTCGATATGTACTTTTAAATTTTGTGCTTTTAATTTTGAAGTCAACAAAGTCATGTCCCAAGTCAAAGGTTCTCCTCCAGTTACTACAACAGTATCGGCATACTTTTTTGCATTGGCAACAATTACATCGGTATTCGTTGGTGGATGCAATTCCGCATTCCAACTTTCTTTCACATCGCACCAATGGCAACCTACATCGCAACCGCCAATTCTAATGAAATAAGCTGCTGTTCCTGTATGATATCCTTCGCCTTGAATCGTGCAAAACTCCTCCATTAAAGGCAACATTTCGCCTTTTTCAACCGCTAATTGTACTTCTTTTTGTAACATCTCAAATAAAAATAGTGGGCAAAGATACGACTTGAAAATTAGAATTTAGAAATAAGAAGTTAGAAATTAATTTTTGAACTTGAAATTGTACTCGTCTTTGTCCTTGAAATTTCCTCCGATTTTAACTACATTTGAAATTCAAAACACATCGAAATGAGCAAGACAGAAGATTTTAGCAAACATATAAACGAAGGTTACGCTTGTAAAGGCGAATTCATCACATTAGGTGGTGGAATTTTAGATGATGAAGCGGTTCCAAATACACACGTAAACATTCCATTAAAAACCTTAAACCGTCACGGATTAATTGCAGGAGCAACTGGAACTGGAAAAACCAAAACCATTCAAGTACTTTCGGAACAATTATCGCAAAATGGAATTCCAGTTTTAATGATGGATATTAAAGGAGATTTCTCTGGAATTGCTATGCCTGGCGAAGAAAAATCGTTTATTACCGAACGTCATGCTAAAATTTCGATTCCATACGAAACAAAAGGGTTTCCTGTAGAATTAATGACCATTTCAGAACAAAATGGAGTTCGATTACGAGCTACAGTTTCTGAATTTGGACCAGTATTATTCTCTCGAATTTTAGATTTGAACGACACGCAATCTGGAGTAGTTTCTATCATATTTAAATATTGCGATGATAATAGTTTGCCATTATTGGATTTAAAAGATTTCAAAAAAGTACTGAATTACGCAACCGAAGAAGGGAAAGCAGAATTTGAAGCCGAATATGGAAGAATTTCGACGAGTACAACGGGTTCCATTTTGAGAAAAGTTATCGAATTAGAACAACAAGGTGCGGCATTATTCTTTGGCGAAAAATCATTCGATATTCAAGATTTAATGCGAATTGACGAAAACGGAAATGGTTACGTGAACATCATGCGTTTAACCGATATTCAAGACAAACCGAAATTATTTTCGACTTTCATGTTGAGTTTATTAGCCGAAATTTACAATACCATGCCTGAACAAGGCGATGCTGGACGACCAGAATTAGTAATTTTCATTGACGAAGCCCATTTGATTTTTGACGAAGCCAGCAAAGCTTTATTAAATCAAATTGAAACGATTGTGAAATTAATTCGTTCGAAAGGAATTGGAGTGTATTTCATTACGCAAAATCCGATGGATGTTCCAACAGGCGTTTTGGCACAATTAGGTTTAAAAATTCAACATGCATTAAGAGCTTTCACTGCAAATGACAGAAAAGCAATCAAAATGACAGCTGAAAATTATCCAGATACTGATTTTTATGAAACGGATGAAGTATTAACTTCGTTAGGAATTGGAGAAGCTTTCGTTACGGCTTTAAGCGAAAAAGGAACTCCAACACCATTAGTAGCCACCATGATGCGCGCACCAATGAGTAGAATGGATGTTTTAACAGAAAGTGAAATTGAAGCAAGCATCGCAAAATCGAAATTAGCGAAGAAATATAATGAGGTTGTTGACAGAGATAGTGCTTACGAAATGCTAAATAAAAAAATTGCCGAAGCACAAGAAGTCTCAGCCGAACAAGAAGCAGAAAAACCAACCCGAAAAGCAAAAGAAGAACCTAGCACGGCTGAAGTAGTTGGGAAATCAATTACCAAAGTAGTTACGAGTGCGAGCTTTATTCGCGGCGCTTTTGGTTTATTAATGAAAATGTTTAAACGTTAATGAAAGGATTTATCACCATAGGATTACTCATACTTTCCAATGTTTTCATGACATTGGCTTGGTACGGACATTTAAAATTCAAAGAATTAAAATGGTTTGAAAACGCCGGGTTGATTACTATTGTTTTAATTAGTTGGGGATTGGCTTTGTTTGAATATTTCTTTCAAGTTCCTGCGAATAAAATTGGATATGAAGGTAATGGCGGACCGTTTTCATTAATGCAATTGAAAGTGATACAAGAAGTAATTACTTTAGTGATTTTTGTGATTTTCTCATTGGTTTTCTTTAAGAACGAAACTTTCAAATGGAATCACGCAGTAGGGTTTTGTTTTTTAGTATTGGCCGTTTATTTTATATTTAAGAAGTAGTAAAATGAAAAAATATTTCATCCAAAAAGCACCATTCGTAGTTCCAACTACAGATGGAAAATTAATTGAAGAACATCACGGATTAGCAACTACAAACAATGCAGCGATTTCTATTGCGCATATGATTGCGCCACCTGGCTGGAGTGAACCTTTTCAAACTCCAGAATTTGATGAATACACGTATATCATAAAAGGAAAAAAACAATTTATCATCGAAGATGAAACAATAGTTTTAGAAACAGGTCAATCGATAAAAATTGAGAAAAACACACGTATTCAATATTCTAATCCATTTGATGAAGCTTGTGAATATTTAGCGATCTGTACACCAGCTTTTAGTATGGAAATGGTGAATAGAGAAGAATAAACTTGACTTGTCATTCTGAACTCGTTTCAGAATCTTAAGTTGAAATTATGAGAAGCTGAAACAAGTTCAGCTTGACAAAAATCTTATTTTAATAACTCTAAAATCTTATTTTCTACTTCTTCTGAATTCCAATTTTCTTGAATATTATTCATTTTCAAAACTTCTTGCATGATTTCATTTTGAAAATCACCAATCGCCATGGCTTCTGAATAAGGTTGTAAACTGAAAGTCACTCTACTATATAATGGCATCCACTTTTCTGGATGTTTGTCGGAAAACCATTTTTCGATTTTCTTTTGCAATAAGAAATTAGTATCAGCGGTTTTAGCACTCATCTCTTCAAAATTTCTTCTGGAAAGTTCGGCAATGGCATCTGCATTTGGCTTTCTTGAAATTTCGTAAGCTTTAAAAATTCGATCCCAATCGTTGCCATATTGTTGCATTAACTCATTCAGAATCGTAATATCTTCAAAGCCTGCATTCATTCCGTGACCATAAAAAGGCACAATCGCGTGCGCAGAATCACCAATTAAAGCAATTTTATCGTT
>RXJZ01000028.1:741-7488 GCA_003963025.1 Flavobacteriaceae bacterium | reverse complement strand
GCTAATAAACATTTGTAACTTTAAATAACCTTTTGTGGGTTTAGACACAGGAAGCTTCGTAAGCCCGCCTACGTCTATTTGCAAAACGTTACCTGCTATGTTAAATGAACGAAAGTGCTAAAAACAACGACACAGTTTGGCAGAATGACATTTTAACTTTGCAGAAAACAAACAATAAGACAGAAAAATTAAACGTTATTTTAGACAATGAGAAAAATTTACTTCTACCTAATTCTACTTTCCAGTATCAATTTTTATGGTAATGACACAATAACCGCCATCTCAATTAAAAACATTAATTTAAGAGAAAATGCGACAACAGATTCTAAAGTCATAACTGAAATAAAACCTGATGATACTTTAATAATCACAGAAACGGAAAATGGTTGGAGTAAAGCAATTTATCAAGACTCATTGAATGGTTTTGTGAAAAGTGAATTTGTAAAAGAAATATCAAGCAGAAATGAAACTTTAAAACTTCTCGTTTTAAATAAAATCTTTAAAAGCTATTTTCTTAAAGCATTATTTTTCATTTCGTTATTATGTTTTGGCGTACTTTACTTACTTAAAAGTAGATTACTTCATTTAGATATTATAGGAAATTTATCATTAGTAATAAAATCATTTCTAATAGGATTTATTATAACAATCATTGGAACTTTATACTTTTTCTATGATTTATTCTCATTTTTCAAAATCGTTGGAGTTGTAATTTTATTAGTATTCTTATACTATAGAATATCTTCTATATTTAAAATTGAAAAACTAATTAAAGAAGACAAAGTTGCTTTAAATAACAACTCAAAAGAAAATCTTAAAAATATTTCTAAAGAAATAGTAAGAGAACAAATCACAAACGAGAATAATAAATTAGCTGAAACAAAAAGCAATTTAGATAATGCAATTAGCAAAACAAATGAAATAAAAAGGCAACAATTTAATCTAATTAAAGAAAAATTAACTGATTTATATGGAGCTGAAAACACAAATGATTTAGTAAATAATGAAAAACCTTTTGTCGGTTTACATAAAGTTTTTCTTGATTACTTTATCGGAAATCCTGATAATATAAATGAAAGTTCTGACGCAAACAACAAGTGGGAAACATATTTTTATGATAAAGGTAAATATAATCGTTGGCGTTTATCAATACATATAGTGAATGATTTTGTTACAAAAGTTGATATTAATAATAACTATAATAAATAAGCAATGGAAAAAATACAAGAAATAGTAAATTTATTAGACCAACACATAGATGATATTGATTTTGCAAAATCAAGTATTTCCAAAATTGAAAATGAAATAGCAAGAAAAGAGAATAATATTTGGAAAGCATCTGAACTTGGGAAATCAATAAAGAAAAATGAGAGAAACGTTTACCTTGAATTTCTTTATTCATTCATAATAATTGGTTTAATTCTATATTTAATATTCTAATGAAAATATCAATATTTAAGTGCTTTATATTCATATTGTTAATAAGTCAATCAGCAATTTCACAAACATATATTGTAAAAGCTAAAACATTAAATGTTAGAGAAGAAACAACCAAAAACTCAACAGTAATTGGCAAATTAAATGAAAACGATACCATAAAATCAATTTCAAATGAAGGTGATTGGATTAAAATAATGATTTCAGAAAAAGAAGGTTTTGTAAACAAAAACTATCTTGAAGAAATCAACCCAACTGAAGAAATAACTAAAGGAGGTTTCAAAAACGGTTTTAAAAAAGTATTTGGAACTGCTTTCATAATCATTCTTTTGATTCTTTTAGGATATAGAAAAATGAAAGGAAAAGTTAGTGATGGGAGATATTCTAAAGGTTACAAAGAATATGAAATTTCAACAAAAGACTACATTATTGATGGTATTTACGCTTTAATAATTAGTTCATTCATAGCGTTAATTTTTGGAATAATTGCTTGGATAAAAACATTTTAAAAAATGAGTTTAATAACATCTACTTCATCAATAACTGCATTGTTTTTTAATGGTCAAATAGCACATATAATAAATCCGTGGACTCTAACTGTTGATTTTGAAAATGAAACTATAACAGTCGAAAAAAGAAATTGGTATTTCATTGGAATTAATAAAAACATAATAGCTTTTCGTTTTATTAGAAACATAAGGGTTGACGAACATCTTTTTGGTGCTAACATAAGTATCAAAGCAACAGGCGGTTGGGTTGTGGCTAATTATTTATCTAAAAATGATGCCGAAACTATTAAAAACTCTTTGTTTGAATATAATAAAGGGAGAAATAATCACATAATTTTTTCTTAAAAAAAGTAGTAAGAAGTGGCTTCGCCACTTTTACTATTTCTAAAAATAAATTTGAATGGAAACCGAAACACAAATAGAAAACAAAACAGCAGAAAATATAAAAACACTTTTTGAAGCGTCGGAAAGTATTAGAATTCCAGCATATCAAAGAGCATATAGTTGGGAAAACAAACAATGTTCTCAATTTCTGGAAGACCTTTTAGAACAAAAAAGTAAACGATATTATTTAGGTCAATTTCTATTTGAAAAAGATGGAGAAACACTTTTTATTATTGATGGGCAACAACGTTTAACAACTACAATTCTGTTTCTTTCTGCAATTGCAAAAATTCAAGAGAAACAAGGTCAAAACATTGATAAAATTAAAGAAACATATTTAACCGATGTTTTCAGAACAATTGAAGACGACCAAATCATTTTCAAAAAAGTAAGCCAAAAACATTTAGTTTCTGCAATTGACGATACTGAAACAATTTCTCAAAAAAGAATTATCGAAGCATTCAATTTTTTTGAAACCGAATTAACAAAACTTGACAACGACAGTTTGTATTTGGTTCAACAAACTTTAGAAAATGCTGTAATTAGTACATTCTATATAACTAACAAAGTAGAAGCTACGCAAGTTTTTGAATACCAAAACAATCGAGGAAAAGAATTATCACGATTTGAGGTTATCAAAGCTTATTTGATGCACCAAATTTATATACAAAGTACAAATGACGTTCAAGCAAATAATGACATTGCAGATATTCAGAGAGAAATTTCTCAAACTTATCGTCACATTGAAGCAGTTGAAAGTTATTTCACAGAAAGCGAACTTTTAGACAATTATTGCAATTTATTCTTTAATATTAATGGTAATATTGAAGCAATCAAAGAGAAATTAAACAAAGAAGAAAATAAAACAAAATGGATAAAACTATTTTTTGAAAATTTTGTTGAGCTAACGCATAGTGCAAAAAGTATCGTAAGCAACAAAAGTCAATCAGAAATTACGAACCTTTTCTTTGTCGGTAATGAAGCAAATTGGAAATTAATCTTACTTGTATTATTTAACAGAGGCAACAATAAAGGCGATGTTTATAACAAGATTTTAAAGTTGTTGGAAATTCTTTGTTTCAAACTGAAGTTAGGAGATTATCGAACAGATTATTTACCACATTTCGCAAAACGATATTTTAACCCGAATGATATTTACAATCTTGACAATTTATATCAAGATATTAAGAATGTTACAGAATCAGGTTTTAAGTGGTATTGGAATGATGGAGACCGTTTTAAAAATATAATCATCAATTATTTTGATAATGAAAAATGGCACTACAATCGCAATACAATTCGTTTTGTTTTGTGGCAATATGAAAACCACTTACGCCAAATAAATCGTTCGGGTGCTTTATTAGATAAAGAATTATTTAATAAATACACAATCGAACATATTAAACCTCAAAATCCAACTGACGAAATATATAGTGAAGATTTTAAAAAGAATTTTTTACAACTTGCAGGGAATTTGGCTCTATTAACACAAAGCCAAAATAGTAAGTTTGGAAATAAATCTTTTGAAAAGAAAAGTGAACTTTTCCAAGATACAGCGTTATCAAGTTATACCGAAATAAGAGAAAAAAATGTTTGGACAGAAATTGAAATTGCTGAAAGACACGAACGAATATCGAACTTTGCTAAACAATATTTTGACACGAAAAACCTTTAAAATCAATAAACACAGCAGGTAACAGCGGTTTTGCAAGATTGCGAAATATGTGGTAAATTCACGTTTATCTTTCGCAAGAAATTTAGTAGTAACAGAAAATACTCGGTTACGAAGTTCGCAACCTCGCAAAGCCGCGAAACGTTGTATGCTATTTTGGGACGACACACCTTTCAATATGAAACTAAATTATAAAGGAAAAAACAAAGAATTTTTAGAATTAATAAGTGACAGCAACGAGCTTCACCATAATGAATATCTACATTCTGAAAATGAACTTCTTTTTATTTGGATAAAAGATGAAACTACTATAGTTGAAATTGATGGAATTGAAATAAACCTAAAATCTAACAGCATTATAGCCTTTACGCCATTTCATAAGTTCAAATTTTTGTCATTAAAGGAAAATAGAATAATTAGATTTAATAAAGATTTTTATTGCATTTTAAACCACGATAAAGAGATTAGCTGTAAAGGGCTATTGTTCTATGGGGCAGGTAATCCACCACTAATTCAAATTCCAGAAAATGAAATTGAAAAAATTGAAATTCTATGGAAAATGTTTGAAATTGAAATGAAATCAAAAGATGAACTGCAACTTGAAATGCTTCAAACTATGCTAAAACGTTTTATAATTCTTTGCACCAGAATTTATAAAGAACAACACAATCATATACATTTAATTAAAAATGAATTAGATATTATTAGAGAATTTAACTATCAGGTTGAAACACATTTTAGAACAAAGCATACAGTGCAAGAATATGCAGATATTCTTAACAAATCGGCAAAAACATTAGCTAATATTTTCAATAAAATTTCTACAAATACGCCATTACAAATTATACAAGAAAGACGAATGATAGAAGCAAGAAGGTTATTAAAATACACAGATAAGTCAATTAAAGAAATTGCATATGAACTGGAGTTTGAAGATATACAATCATTTAGTAGATTTTTCAAAAAATATGAACAGATAAGCCCTTCTGAATACAAAAACAACAAATAGGAATAATTGACAACATATAAGGAAATGTTGCCTACTTCCACATTTTAAAATAAGCACACCTTTGCATTGTAATTAAAAAATAAATTTATAATGACAAAATTTTCAGTTCCCACCCGAGGAGAAGTATCGGAAAACAATCAAGCAATTTTTGACAACCTACAAAAAGGGTTAGGCTTTGTTCCAAATCTTTACGCTTATTTTGCAAAAAATGAGACAGCATTAAGCGACTATCTTATGTTGCAAAACAGAAAATCAACGCTGAAAGCTAAAGAGAGAGAAGTAATTAATATAGTAACAAGCCAAATAAACGGATGTAAGTATTGTCAATCGGCACACACAGTATTAGGTAAAATGAATGGTTTTACAGATGATCAAGTTATTGAACTTCGTAAAGGTATGGCTTCGTTTGACAGTAAAACAGATGCTTTAGTAAAATTTGCAGCAGCAGTAGTAAATGGAAAAGGAAAAATTGAACCATTAGTAAAGGAAAACTTTTTCAATGCAGGATATACAGAAGCCAATATGATAGATGTGATTATTATAATAGCTGACAAGATTATTATGAATTACATACATAATTTAACAAATGTAGAAATAGATTTTCCTTTAGCACAAGAACTGTAAAATTTTATAATTACTGTAATTTAATAATGCAAATCTGCTTGATTAGGTGGATTTGCATTTGTGCGTTAAAAAAACAGCATACAACAGGGGTTTGCCAAAAGTGGGGCTGAAGTGCTAAATTGAACATTTGGAATTCTAATGAACTTTTGTACTAAATTTGAACATTCGTACTTTGAATTCCCCACCTTCGGCAAGCCCAAAACCGTTGTGTGCAACATATTTTCCGAACTTACGCTGAAGGCTTCTCTCCTATTTTTCCGAAAGGAATTTATTGAAATTGTTATCGGAAAATTTTGCGTGATAATTGAAAAACCGAACCAAACTTTGTCGATAAAATTTGTGTTGAAAATAGGTTTTCGGGAAAATTCGCTGTGAAATTAAAACCTGAAATTAAGCGTTGCGTGAAAACTTGCTTAGCGTGACAATCCGAACTTTGCCGATAAACTTTGCGTTGAGTTTTTAAGTTCTGAAAATATCATGCAGCACACAACAGCGGTTTAAAAATATGGCTGGTTTCGGGAAAATCCGAAATGGCACAGTTGTTTAATTTAAAGTTTTGTGTATATTTGTGAAGGCTTGGTGTTGCATTTTCGCCACATTTTTAAGCCGCGAAACGTTAGCAGCAAGCTTACCGCAAAAACGTAAATTAAAGAACCGAATAAAAAATTAAGCCAAAATGAAAATCTTTACAATTATTTTATTTTTTACATCATTATCATATTCCCAAATAACTAAAAATAATTGGTTAGTTGGGGGAACTGGGAGTTTTTACAGCGCTCAATTGAAAGACGATAACAATAATACAAATAGTAATAGTATTGGACTTGAAATTAGACCGAATTTAGGATATTTTGTAATGGATAAATTTGCCATTGGTATAACTCCACTGATAGCTTATAATAAACCAGAAAATGGTAGTTCTGTGACAAGCTACGGAATAGGTCCATATGCAAGATATTATTTACTCAAATCTGATAAAAGAGTAAATGTTTTGACTCATGTCGGATATTCATTTTCAGGCAGTAATAATTCGAGTAGTAAAAGCACTGCGTTAGATTTTAAGGCTGGGCCAGTTGTTTATTTTAATAGTAGTGTTGCTTTCGAAATGACAA
>RXJZ01000028.1:0-691 GCA_003963025.1 Flavobacteriaceae bacterium | reverse complement strand
GTTTAGCTTCATTACATACGTAAGGCATTGATTTTACTGATATTTTACTAAATCAAAACTCCATTAGTACAACATAAGTACAACAAATCAGAACTTTTTTACACGCTTGTAAATACCACGTTTCTTTAGTTGCGCTTTACGATTCAGCTTTTGAAATTCTGCTAATCTTCCACAATAATATTCATCTGTTGCTTTTGCATACCCATTGATCAAAAGCAAATCATTTAAGCACTCCCCTCCTGGCAATATTACATACCCTAATTGTCGGTTCCAATAATCGTAGAAGTTATCCTGTTCTGTAATTATCGTTACAACTGTTTTAGGAGGTGCTACGCTCAAAACATAATGCAAGGCTTCCAATCCTAATTGGATTAAAAATTGAGCTGCTAAATGGGTTTTCTGTTCGTCCTCTTTCATCTTTCTATTGTACTTTACTTCTGGTGCATCTAAACCATAAAGTCGTATCTCTTTTCGCAAATGAGTGAAAAGATTGCAAATGATTATGCTATCTCCATCTAAGACTTCTTCTATTTGCCAATGGGTTTCCACCAAATAGGGTGCTTTTGCGTTGTATTGCATTGATTTTCAGTTATTTAAGTTATTGTAAATCAAAGATAATGAATGATATTTGAGTATAAAATTTCACTTAAATATTAACTTCTAAAATCTTTACAAAATGGCTAGACAGAAA
>RXJZ01000027.1 GCA_003963025.1 Flavobacteriaceae bacterium | reverse complement strand
GATTAGTTTTTTAGGAACATCGAATTCGTAATCACCTGGAATATATTTTTCAATCACTCCATCTAAATAACTAACTGGTTCGTAAATAACAGCATCACTAGGTTTGTATCCTTTTACTTTTCCATAAGTTACACGTAATGTACTGTTAGCATCAGGGAAAATTCTATCATTAGGAAAGAATTCCATAATTCCTTTCATGTACGTTCTTTGTAAAGCGATGTTTTTTAAATTAATCTCATCAAACTTAGGAGCTACATTTTTTTGGTAACTATCTGCAATGGATTTTACCAATTGATAACCTTTATCCTGATTTAATTTCTCTAAAACCGATTTCGCATCACCATTCAATAATTCTTTCAAACCATTAAAGCTAGTTAATTTCGAAGAACCAAAAACACTTGTTGTTAAAGCTGAAGCATTAATGTTGTTCAAACTTTCAGGTAAAAACTGTTTTGGTGATTTCGTAGCATATAAATTGATCAATTGTTCAAAAACTTTTTCATCCACTTGAGCGCTATAATCTTTGTATAAACCTTCAAATCCAGAAATTAAATTGTTTTTTTTATCATTGAAAGCTTGTTCGCCTCTTGTATTATAAACTTGCTCTAATTGGTATAAACGGTATCCAAAAGATAAAATTTCTGAATTACGTAAAACAACTTCCGTAAAGTAATCTCTAGCAATGGCATATTCTCTTATGTCTTTGTAGTTCTTTTCGAAATCAGCTAAAATAGTTCCGTATTCTGCTTGTTTTCCAGATTTGTTAACTCTTTCTTGGAATTTCTTTTCGAAATCTTGTTTAAAGGCAACCGCATTCGATTTTTTCAAACCTTTAGTTTCGCCTATCCATTTTTTCCAATAATTCGCAACACTAGCATATTTTGAAGCATATTGAATTTTAATCGCGTTGTCTTTCCTCATGAAACCATCTTGTACTTTTAAAGCAGCATCACGAATTTCAATTTTTGCAGGATTCAAATCATTTACAATTTGTTCTACGGCGAATGAAGGCAAATATTCCTGAGTTCTTCCTGGATAACCCATTACCATGGTGAAATCATTTTCCTGAATTCCTTTTGCAGAAATTGGGAAAAAGTGTTTTGGAGTATAAGGAACGTTGTCTTTTGAATATTCAGCAGGACGATTGTTTTTGTCTGCGTAAATTCTAAATAAAGAGAAATCTCCTGTGTGACGAGGCCAAACCCAGTTGTCTGTATCAGAACCAAATTTTCCAATTGAACTTGGTGGCGCACCTACTAAACGAACATCTTTAAAGGTTTCAGTTACGAATAATAAGTATTGGTTTCCATCGTAAAAAGCACGAATCATTGTTTCTTGCCAAGCTTCTCTTGAATAACTTTTATTTAAAGCTACAATGTTTTGTTGGATTTTCTTTTGTTTGTCACTTTCTGAAGGAAGATTTAAAACACCTTCAAAGATTTTTGTAGTTACATCCTCAATCTTGATGATAAAAGTAACGGTTAAATCTTTGTTTGGCAATTCGTCTTCCATTTTGTAAGCCCAAAAACCATTCGTTAAATAATCGTTTTCAACAGTAGAATGACTTTGAATGTTGTCATAACCACAGTGGTGATTGGTTAATAAAAGTCCTTTTGGAGAAATCATTTCTGCCGTACAACCACCATCAAAATGAGGAACAGCGTCTTTTAAGCTGGAATTATTTACCGAATAAATATCATCGGCACTAATTTTCATTCCTAAAGCTTTCATTTCTTTTTCGTTGGTTCCTTTTAATAGCGAAGGAATCCACATGCCTCCTTGTTGCGCTTGAACCTGGATAACAAATAAAACAAGTAGTAATTTTAAAAATTTCATAGGTATAATTTTATTTAGTGACTTTGTACTTCATTAATTTTCTATTGTGAAGTTCAAAATCGTGTGCAAGATACAATTTTTGTGCGTTTTCGTTGTGCGGTTCGACTTCTAAATACAGTAATTTTAACGATAATTTAGGAACTTCTTGCTGAATAAATTGAATCGCTTCTTTTCCAAAGCCTTTTCCGCGAGCGGTTTCCTTGATGAATAATTCGTCTACAAAAGCAATTTTTCCACCATATTCAAAACTGAAAATAAAAGTGAGAATGATATAACCCACAATTTCATTTTCGGAATACATCAACCAAGATTTCCCTAGATTTTCATTGGAAATAAACTCGTAAAACAATTCTTTTGCCACTTCAATATCCATCGGATAATTGTCAATCGCATAGAAATCTTGCATCATTTGAGTGATGATTTCAATATCTGCAATTTCTAATGGTTTGAAGGTTGTCATTAGTCCAAAATATGATTCATAATTGTTTGCGTAGCTCCTTTATTCATTTGAATAAACGTACTACAAATGTGTCCTTTTTCTAATCGTTCGTCTACGTTGTGAAGCAATAAATCAAAGGCTTCATTTAATTGAATTTGATTCTGAATCGAAATACAGCCTTCCATATTTACCAAAGCCGTAGCTTCAGCAAAATGCGAAAAATTTGGACCAATCACTACCGGAACTCCAAAAGTCGCCGGTTCCAAAATATTATGAACGCCTGGATTTCCGAATCCGCCACCTACATAAGCAATATCGGCATACGAGTAAATTTTGGTTAAAATTCCGATGGTGTCGATGATGAAAACCGAATATTCCTGTAAAGACAAGGCATGCCTTGTCTCAACGTTTTCAGAAAACAAAATCGTTTTTTTAGTAATAGCATTTTTCAATTCCTGAATTTGTTCCGATTTGATATTATGCGGAGCAATAATAAATTTTACATCATCCGAACTCTGATTGATGTAATTCACTAATAAACTTTCATCTTTTGGCCAAGAACTTCCAATGACAATGGTAGTTTTATTGTCTTTGAATTGTTCGATAAAATCCAATGAATTATCACGTTCTAATATCGAAACCACACGATCAAAACGCGTATCGCCAGAAACTTTTACCTTATTAAATCCGATACTCTGCAAAAGTTTTTTTGAACTTTCATTCTGAACAAAGAAGTAATCAAATGTTTTTAAAGCGTTTCTATAAAATCCGCCATACCATTTAAAAAACGCTTGATTTTCTCTAAGAATTCCCGAAATCAAATAGGTTTTAATTTGCTGTTTTTTTAATTCGTTCAGATAGTTTGGCCAATATTCGTATTTGATGAAAAATACCATTTCGGGATGAACTAACTCAATAAATTGTTTTGCATTCGAAATTGTATCCAAAGGCAAGTAAATAGTAACATCAGCAACGGTATTGTTTTTTCGAACTTCATAACCCGAAGGCGAAAAAAACGTAATTACAATTTTATGTGTTGGAAATTGTTGTTTGATTGCCTCAATTACAGGTAAACCTTGCTCATATTCGCCTAACGAAGCCGCATGAAACCAAATCGTTTTATCCGAAGATTGAATTTTATCCGCCAAAGTTTGAAAAACCGACTTTCGTCCGTCTACAAAAAGTTTCATTTTTGGACTAAAAAGCCCTATAAGCTTCAAAAGTTGGGCTGCTAAAAGCGTAATTATGTTGTATAAAAAAAGCATAACTGAATTTTATGGTGCTAAAATACGTTTCTTTTTAAGTTAGATAAAATTTGTACTATAGAATTTCATATTTTTGCTAGACTTAATTTTATTCCAATGAGAAAATTACAAATGGTTGACTTGAAAAGTCAATATGAAAAGATAAAAGAAGAAGTGAACGCTTCTATTCAAGAGGTTTTAGATACGAATACATATATCAACGGACCTTTGGTTCACCAATTCCAAGCGGATTTAGAAAAATATTTGGGAGTAAAACACGTAATTCCATGTGCTAACGGAACCGATGCGTTACAAATTGCCATGATGGGATTAGATTTAAAACCAGGAGATGAAGTCATTACGGCCGATTTTACATTTGCAGCAACAGTTGAAGTAATTGCGTTATTGCAATTAACTCCAGTTTTAGTGGATGTAGATATGAATAATATGAATATTTCGTTAGAAGGAATTCGTAAAGCAATTACGCCTAAAACAAAAGCAATTGTTCCGGTACATTTATTTGGTCGTGCAGCTAATATGGATGCGATTATGGAAATTGCCAAAGAACATAATTTATATGTTATCGAAGATAATGCACAAGCAATAGGTGCTGATTACACTTCAAAAGATGGTTCTAAAAAGAAAGTAGGAACGATTGGACATGTTGCGGCAACATCGTTTTTTCCGTCTAAAAACTTAGGTTGTTATGGTGATGGTGGAGCGATTTTTACGAATGATGACGCTTTAGCACATAAAATCAGAGGAATCGTAAACCATGGAATGTACGAAAGATACCATCATGATGTAGTAGGAGTGAATTCTCGTTTAGATAGTATTCAAGCTGGAGTTTTAAAAGCGAAATTACCACATTTGGATGCTTACAACAAAGCCCGTCAAGATGCGGCTAGAAAATATTCAGAAATTCTTGGAAAAAACCCTAATATTTGGGTGCCAACTATTTGTGAATCTTGTGATTGTCATGTATTTCATCAATATGTAATCCGTATTATGAATGGAAAACGTGATGGTTTATTAGAACATTTACAAGCAAAAGGAATTCCATGTGCAATTTATTATCCAATTCCATTACACAGTCAAAAAGCGTATGCAGATGCACGTTATAACGAAGCTGATTTTCCAGTTACAAATCAATTGGTAAAAGAGGTAATCGCTTTACCAATGCACACGGAGTTAGATGACGAACAAATTAAATTTATTACAGATTCGGTTTTAGAATTTGTTTAATTCATATAGTAGAGACGCAATTTATTGCGTCTCTAATTTAATAAAAAAGAATGAAAATACTGGTTACAGGCGGTTTAGGATTTATAGGTTCTCACACCGTTGTAGAATTACAAAGTGAAGGTTTTGATGTAATTGCTATAGATAATCTTTCCAATTCATCTATTGATGTTTTGGACGGAATTGAGCGTATCACTGGAAAAAAGCCTTTATTTGAAAACATCGATTTGCGAGATAAATCAGTAGTTCAAAATTTCTTTTCTAAATACCAAGATATTTCAGGAGTGATTCATTTTGCTGCTTCAAAAGCGGTGGGTGAAAGTGTTGAAAACCCGTTGTTGTATTATGAAAACAATATCAATTCTTTAGTGTATTTACTTCAAGAATTACAAAAAAAAACAGAAGCAAATTTTATTTTCAGTTCGTCTTGTACCGTTTACGGTCAAGCTGAAAAAATGCCAATTACCGAGAATGCACCTATTCAAGTTGCAATGTCACCTTACGGAAATACCAAACAAATAGGGGAAGAAATTATAACGGATGTTGCAAAAGTAACCAATATCAATTCCATTTTATTACGCTATTTTAATCCAATTGGAGCGCATCCTTCAGCTGAAATCGGCGAATTACCTTTAGGTGTTCCACAAAATTTAGTACCTTTTATTACGCAAACCGCAATTGGACTTCGTGAAAAGCTTTCTGTTTTTGGTAATGATTATCCAACAAATGATGGAACTGCAATTCGTGATTACATTCATGTAGTGGATTTGGCTAAAGCTCATGTTATTGCATTGCAACGTTTGTTAAACAAACAGAATTTAGAAAAAGTAGAAACGTTTAATTTAGGAACTGGAACGGGAAGTTCGGTTTTGGAAGTTATTACTGCTTTTGAAAAAGTTTCTCATCAAAAATTAAATTATCAGATTGTAGGAAGAAGAGAAGGAGATGTTATAGAAGCTTATGCTAATACCGATAAAGCGAATAATGTTTTAGGTTGGAAAGCTCAATTCACTCTTGAGGACGCTCTTGCAAGCGCCTGGAAGTGGGAACAAAAAATTAGAAAATAAAAAAATCCCAAGTTTTGCTTGGGATTTCTTGTTATTTATGGGCTGCTTCTTTCATTTTATCAGCTGCTTTATCTAATTTTTCTGCACCTTTTTCTAAAACTTCTCCAGTTTTTGATTTTAAGGTATCAATTGCTTTGTCAATTTGAACAGAGGCAGAGTCCATTTTTTCTTCCATTTCAGCACCAACAGCTTCATTTGCTTCCTCGATTTTCTCTTTTGTTTCATCTTTGCATGAAACTGAAATTAATGCTAAAATCATTAATCCTAAAAATACCTTTCTCATATATAAATATTAAAAATTGCACATCTTAAAGGTACGAAATAAATCTCAATTTCGGAATGTATTTTTACATAATTTTTAATAAAAAATTAGGATCAGGACAATTTGATTTGTAGAACAAAAGTGTTTTTTCATTGCAAACTCCAGGATAATCGCCAATTTTTCCTTCCATAT
>RXJZ01000228.1 GCA_003963025.1 Flavobacteriaceae bacterium | reverse complement strand
AAAAGTTGATACTAAATCAGGTAAAATTTGATTTGACTCTAAACTTTGCTTTTTATACTCAGGAAAATCGACATAAAAACGGTGTTCTTTTCCCAAATAACAATCTAAAGAAACCAAAGCCAAAGTATCTACATAAAAAGATTTTGCTTCCGTATCTACTTCATTAATTAATGTAATTACTCTTGGTGTCTTGTATTTTGGAAAATAATATTGGACATAAGCAAACATTTTCTCCATATCGGATTCAATTGGACCTAATGTTGGATATTTTATTTGTACTTCTTTGTACAATTCCTTCAATAATGGATTTTTCAACTTATTAACCCAAACCGAATCTGGATTTCCTTCTGGAAAAAAGAAAGGATATTGGGCTTTAATTTTTTGTAAATCTTCTGGTTTGGATTGATAAAAAATCTGATCAAAACGTTCTACTTTAAATTCAACTGGAATTTTTGCCACAGCTTCGTCCACTTTACTTTCTTCTTTGCAAGAAAATAAAGCAACAGCAACAATAGCAAATAATAATTTCTTCATATAGGGTATTTTTTTATACTTTTATGGAACCAAAATTAGTTTGCAAATATACAGTTATCGACTTATAAATTTTCATAAAAAAATGACAAATTCATCCACATTCCAAGCCGAAAAAATCAATCAACATATTGTAAAATGGTTACTCGATTATGCTAATAACGCAAAAGTTAAAGGTTTTGTTGTGGGAATCTCGGGCGGAATTGATAGCGCTTTAACTTCTACTCTATGTGCCCAAACTGGATTACCAACATTATGTGTAGAAATGCCAATACACCAAGCGGAAAGTCACGTTAATAGAGCTAATGAGCACATTGACCAACTAAAAAATCGTTTTCCGAATGTTTTCAACGAAAGAGCCGATTTAACTCCCGTTTTTGAAAGTTTCAAAAATCAAGTTCCTTCGAGCGAAAATGAAGCCGTTTTAAATTTGTCGTTAGCTAATACTCGTGCGCGTTTACGAATGACCACTTTGTATTATTTTGCTGGATTACATGGTTTCTTGGTGGCAGGAACTGGAAATAAAGTTGAAGACTTTGGCATAGGCTTTTTTACAAAATATGGAGATGGTGGTGTAGACATTAGCCCGATTGCTGATCTAGTTAAAAGTGAAGTACGTTTACTAGCAACCTATTTACAAGTACCTGAAAGCATTTTAAAAGCCAAACCCACAGATGGCTTGTTTGGTGATGACCGAAGTGATGAAGATCAAATTGGCGCTAACTATGACGAGCTAGAATGGGCAATGAACCAAATAGAAAACGGAAAAAATAGTGAAGATTTTACTGGCAGAGAAGCTGAAGTATTTAAAATCTACAAAAGACTTAACACTGTTAACCAACACAAAATGAATCCTATTCCAATTTGTAAAATTCCTGATAATTTAAAATAATTACATTTTTAATTAACAAGTAATTACATTTTTTTTTAGTAACTTTGATATTATATTATTAATACTATAATTTTTTAGTTATGATTAAAATAGGTATAGCAGATAGTTTACCAGTTGTAGTTCATGGATTACAATCCTTTTTTCATGGTAAAACTAAAATGGAAGTTATTGGATCGGCTAAAAATTTAGAATCTTTACTTTCACTTTTAGAGGCAAAACGTTGTGATATTCTTATCCTAGATGTAGAATTAGATGGATTGCCAAGCATCAGAGACATTAAAAATTTGATGAAAGATTTTCCTGAAACTAAAATCGTTATGTTTACAAATGTTTCCGAACAGATGTATGCCCCAACAGCAATTAAAGCAGGAGTTTCAGCATACGTTTCTAAGAAAAGTGATTTAAAAGATCTAGAAGCCACAATTACAAAAGTAACTGAAGGCAAAGTTGTCTTTAGCGAAACGGTTAAGAAAAGCATTGAAATGCTTAGTAAAGGAAAAAAATCGGAGCGATTGTTTAAAAAATTATCTACAAGAGAAATTGAAGTACTTCGTTACCTAAATGATGGTAAGAAAAACAAAGAAGTAGCTCAAATACTTGGTTTAGATGAAAAGACAATTAGTACTTACAAATTGCGATTATTAGCCAAACTAGATGTAACTAACCTCGTGGATTTATTAAAAAAAGCAAAAGATTTAGATGTAATTTAATTGTATCTTGACAAAACTCTACCCAAGTTTTTAGAAAAGATATGTGTTAACCCCAAATAAGCCATTACCATTTCCAGAGTTTCTGAGTTATCAGAATTTTCATCGGACGAAATTGAATTTTTCAAATCGTCTATAATGTTATTGACTAAATACCATCGCAATGTGATAATCGTCTCGGTTACGTATTGGCTTATGGTGGATTCCTTTTGTTTTACATAGATTTGTTGTACTTCCCAATTGTGTAATACCTCACGTTCTTCATTCATAAGAACCGTGGTGACTTCTTGCGCTAATTCTTCAGGAAGTTGCATCAAATATTTATCCAATTCAAATGACTCATTTTCATTAAAATATGCAATTAAATGATTGTAAATTTCTTTGAAAATTGGATTTGCCAGTTCTACCTCATCTTCTTGCAAACTCAGATAAATTCGTTGGAAAACTTTATAGGTATTTTGCTCTTTTAACTCAACCATTTCTCCTTCCTCATTCTGACTTAAAATAGTATCTTCAAATTCGGCTTCTTTATCACCATACAACAACAAAATCTGTATGATTTTATGTTCCAATTCATATTGAATATCAACTTTTGATGTAGGTTGAGTAACATCATTTCTTACGATTTCAAATGCCTTTTGTTCCTCTTTATATTGTTTATTAGCTTCTGATAATTCTTTTTTAACTAATTGCGCTAATGTATTAAAAAGCACATCTTCAGAAATATCCATAATTCTAGAACATTCCTTAATATAGACTTCACGTTTAATTCGGTCTGGAATTTTTGAAATACTGATGACCATATCCCGAATTAAATCCGCTTTTTTGATTGGGTCATTCTTAGCTTCTTGCATCAATAAAGACGCTTTAAACTGAATGAAGTCTTTGGCGTTATCTTCAAAATATTGCAACAAATCTTCATACGAAGTTTTTCTTGCAAAACTATCTGGGTCATCGCCATCAGGAAACGTACACACTTTTACATTCATTCCAGCTTCCAAAATCAAATCGATACCACGAATTGAAGCTCGAAGTCCAGCCGCATCACCATCAAAAAGGACGGTAATATTTGGCGTTAAACGATTAATTAAACGGATTTGGTCTGGTGTTAAAGCCGTTCCTGAAGACGCAACTACATTTTCAATTCCAGCTTGATGCATTTGGATAACATCGGTATAACCTTCCACCAAATAACAATTATTTAGTTTGGCGATAGCTTGCTTCGCATGGAAAATTCCGTATAAAACTTTACTCTTGTGGTAAATATCGCTTTCGGGCGAATTCAGGTATTTTGCGGCTTTTTTGTCATTGGTCAAAATACGACCACCAAAACCTAAAACACGTCCGCTCATACTTTGAATCGGGAACATAACACGACCTTTGAATCGGTCAAATTGTTTGTCTTCCTTAACAATTGAGAGTCCGGTTTTATCTAAATATTCTAGTTTATATCCTTTTCCGAGTGCTTCTTTTGTAAAAGCATCCCAAGATTCAGGAGAATATCCTAAACCGAATTTCTTAATCGTATCTGAAGTAAAACCACGTTCTTTAAAATAGGATAATCCGATAGCTTTTCCTTCTTCGGTTTCTAATAAAGTGTGATGAAAATATTTTTGAGCGAATTCGGAAACCAAATACATACTTTCTTTTTCATTGGCTTGCACTACATCTTCATCGGTTTGAACCGTTTCTTCTATCTCAATGTTGTATTTATTGGCTAAATATTTAATTGCTTCTGGATAAGTATAATGTTCGTGCTCCATTAAAAACGTTACGGCATTCCCCCCTTTTCCAGACGAAAAATCCTTCCAAATTTGCTTTACCGGAGAAACCATAAACGATGGCGATTTCTCGTTTACAAATGGCGATAATCCTTTCAAATTACTTCCAGCACGTTTGAGTTGGACAAAATCACCAATCACCTCCTCAACTCGGGCGGTTTCAAAAACTTTCTCTATGGTGTCTTTAGATATCAAAATAAATTTTTGATTTTTAGGATTTTAAAAAACGAATTCAAAGTTACAAAGTTAATCCATAAAAAAATGCAGTAAAATAAAAAAAGCACTTCATGTAACTGAAATGCTTTTAAACAGAGAACTTAACCTAACCCTAAATTTAATTAATATCAAAGCGTATTCCTAATGAAACGTTGTTTTGATCTATATTATTGTTTTTGAACATTGGATTTAAGTCATATTTAACATATAGACTTGTAGATTTATACCCAATATAGGTACTTAATCCATAAGTAAAATCATTTACGTTAAAATCAGCCTTAATTCTCTCTCTAACTTTATTTCCATCTAATTCATACCTAATAAATTGTTTAGAATTAGTATTAACCCCTGCAAATCCACCCAAACCAAATCTAAAACCAAGCTGCGATTTGAATATTTTTGTTCCATCTTTTTCTTTTGCTTTTGAAAAATCAAATTCCAAATGTACTGGAAGAACAAAATACACATTTTTAAAATATGTATGATTATCATTTACATTAATAGGATAAGTTACCAAAACAGTTTCACTTCCTGTATCTTCAAAAATTCTATTTTCAGTTGCTTGTAACATATTATATTGAAAACCTAAACCATATTTTAAATGCAATAAGTTAGAGTTTTGCAACAATCTTGTGTTTAAGGTAATTCCCCATTCCCAAAAAACCGAACGTAAGTAACCAAAATCAGAATTAGCAATAGAACCATCAGTTACTAAATTATTAAAGCCCATTGCCATTACAAATTGTGATGTAGTTCTCTTTTCTTTATTATTAAAATTTTTTTTACCATTTCTATATCCTCCAGGAAAAGATATAGAATACTTTCCGTTAATTATTGTTTCTGAATCTAAAATTTTTCCATCTACTTTGTCTTGAACCAATTGCGCCAATTTTTCTTCTTCAATGGCCACTTTAGTTTCAATATTTTTGGCACGTTCTTCTGCAATTTTCAATTTTAATTCTTGTCCTTTTTCGGCTGAAATTTTCCCTTCTTTTACTTGCAAATCAATCGCCTCTACTTCTTTCTTCAAAGCATTTTTTTCTTCAGTAGTAATCATTTCAATGTTAGAAGCGATTTCTTTCGCCTTTTTTTCAAAACTTTTTTCCTGGGCAAATGCTTTTGTCACTAAACTAAAAGCAATAATGATGGTGTACAAAATAATTTTTTGCATGACTGTTTGATTTTTAATTAATGATGATTTTTGTTTATTCGTAATTTCTATTAGCTAATGCTGATTTAGCATCTTGAAATTTTCTATTTAATTTTTCTAATGTAGTTTCTCTATGATTAACATCTAGTTCTTTTTCAACGCTTGTTAATAATGAATTAACATCAATTTTAACCTTTGATTTTGGAGCAATTTTATTGTCTAAATTTATTGTTCTTTCTCCAGTTTGAGCTTCGACTAATAAATTTTCTGGAGAAACGTATTTATACGTGTTAAGAATTGGGAGTTGGGAGTTGGGAGTAATTTTTTCTTCCGAAACGCTTTCCTCTTTTATCCCTATACTTGTTTCAACAGATTTTTTATTTCTTGTTGGTTGTGAATTATTTATTTCATTCTGAACCAAAAGAGATTTTACATTTTCAACTGAAATTTCATTTATTTTATTAGTTTCAGTCGTATCAATTTCTTCGTTGATAGTGGTTACAATTGGTGTTGAATTATTAATTTCTTGCGTTTCGTTTGAATTGAAAATAAAAAATCCCAATCCGAAAAAAAGTATCGTAGAAGCGGCTACAAAAAACCATCCGTAACCTTTCTTTGGCTTTTTTTCTTCTGAAACCGTAAGCATAACATCTAAGCGATCCCAAGCTTGTGCAGAAGGCTGAATTTCTCTAGCATTCAGCTTTTCTCTTATTTGATTATCTATTTTATTTGGTTCCATTCAATTTGTTTTTTAAGTCGGTGATTTGTTGTTGCAATAACTTTCTAGCGTGTGATAATTGTGATTTTGATGTTCCTTCACTTATTTTAAGCATTTCTGCTATTTCTTGGTGTTTGTAACCTTCAATTGCATATAAGTTAAAAACCATTTTATAACCATCGGGCAAATTATCAATTATGTTTTGAATGTCATCTTCATAAAAATCTTCCATTTCATATACCGATTCATTCTCGCTTATTGTAACATCTTCAATATCTTGGTGACTAAAATTATTCTTTTTCACTCGAAGAAAATCGATACATTCATACACCATTATTCTTCTAATCCAACCTTCGAAACTGCCTTTGTGTTCAAAGTGTTTTAGATTGGTAAATACTTTCATGAAACCCGTAATCATTACGTCTTCAGCGTGGTGAATATCTTTTATGTATTGACGACAAATACTCAACATTTTAGAAGAAAACTTGGCATAAATTTGCTGTTGCGCTTGTCTATTATTTTCGACAGCCAACATAATAAGTTGTTTTTCTTCTTGATTTAGTTGAATTACTTTCATTTTAAGTTCAATATCATGTTCAAATTTAAAATAAATGATACTGATTTTGATATAATTCATTTATTGAATCATATCTTCTAAATACATAGACGAGAACAAGAATAAAAAGGTTGTATGAAAGTAAAAAAAATAAAAATTATTTTCCTTGAATTTTTTGTTTAATATATTTTTTTGGAGATAAACTTGTGTAGTTTTTAAAGCAAATTGAAAAATAAGATGTTGAATTAAAACCGCTTTCATTAGCTAAAGCATCAACATTTCCCTCTCCCGCTTCAATAAGGCTAATTGCATAATTAAGTCTAATTTCTCTTATGTAAGTAGAAACATTAACTTGTTTAAATTTTCTTATTTTTTTATCTAATGTAGATTTACTTACAAAAACCTCTTTAGCAAGCCTTTCAATAGTAATATCGGATTTGATATTTTTAATTATAATATCATTAATTTTATCAAAGAAATCGTTTTTTCTAGATTTAATTTGAATTTTCGATATCGGATTTTGACTTTGCTTTACAACATTAGCTTTATAGTTTAAAAAGTTTTTAATTTTTAATACCAGCTCTTGTATCTTGAAAGGTTTATTTATAAAATCATTAACTCCGTTTTCTAATTGTCTTATTTTATTTTCAAAAGTTAAATCAGCAGTAATAATGATAAATGGGATTTGATCATACCTTCTAAAATTTCTAATTTTAAGAAACAATTCTTCTCCTGTCATTATAGGCATCATTAAATCGCATATAATAATATCTGGCAAATTATTTTCTAAAAGCTGGAAAGCTTCCAGTCCATTTTTACACCATTTCACATCATAACCATTAACCTGAAGTAACTCAGAAATAGTTTGACCCAAGGAGATATCATCTTCTACCAGAAGCAATTGAGGAGTAGTAATTTTCATGGAGTAAAATTAATTTTAATTTTTTTAAAATATTGCCATAAAATTTTAACTTATAAGTAAATAACGGTATTGGGAAAAATAAATAAAATAATTTTGATTCAAATAATATAGTGCTCTTAAAAGTGAAAAAAAATATTTAGAAATTATGAAAATTATAAAACAAGAAACTTAATTTTTATTGATTTTTATCTAAAGTTACGCTTTTTATTTTAATCTGTCAAGAAAAAATCTAAACTATTATCAACCCCCTATAAATACAAAAATGATTCATCTTCTCAAAGCTATATCAGAGGCAAATAATTATCTTCTTAAGGAGTTAAATATTCATGATGCACTACAAAATTGTATAAATGCATTAGGTAGTAATATTGAAATAAATAGATGTTATATTTTTAAGAATGAAATTAAAAATGACGTTTTAATTCTGAATTACGAATACGAATGGTGTGATGCTAACACCACTCCTTTTATTGGAAGTCCTGATTTAAGCGGCCATACCTATGAGGCATTTCCTGGTTTATATGAACCTCTTTCAAAAAATGAACCATTCTTTGGTTTAGTTAAAGAAAGTACAAATGATTATTTCAAAGAGGTAATGGAAATGCAGGATATTAAATCTTATTTATTTACTCCGATTTTTTCAAACAATGTTTTTTGGGGTTGGATTGGATTTGATGATTGTGAAAATGAAACAATTTGGGCTCAAGAAGAAGTGGAAGCACTACATACAGTTGCTCATAATATAGGTCTAAGATTAAATCAGGAGAAAGTAAGATCAGACTTAGAAAAAACATTGAACGAGTTAGATTTTTACATGCAAGGCTCAAATCAAGCAAAATGGGAATGGAATTTAATAACTAAGGAGGTTAAATTTACCTACAACTGGTTTGGAATGCTAGGATATGACAATAATGAGCTTGAACATAATTTTGAAACTTGGAAATCAAAATTACATCCTAACGATTTAGTTGAAACGCAGTATAAAATTGAAAAATTCATTTCAAGAAAAACCGATAAATATGAAGGTGTTTTTAGAATGAAGCACAAAAAAGGTCATTATGTTTGGATAAAATATTCAGCAATAATGATAGAAAATGAATTTGGAGTTGCTGAAAAAATCATTGGTACTCATATTGATATTAGCGAAATAAAAACCAAAGAAATTGAATTAGCAAAACAAAGAAACGAGTATGATCATCTAGTTAATAATCTAGCTGAAATTATTTT
>RXJZ01000050.1 GCA_003963025.1 Flavobacteriaceae bacterium | reverse complement strand
TAGAGTTCAAACAACGACAGCTAGTTATAATCGAGCTGCTGTAGAAACTGAAAAAGCTAACACTATTTGGGATCCAACTAAATACTTAAATATGTGGACTTTTAGATTCAGTGGAGATTTAGATGGAGTATTAGGATATGCACAATTCCCAACTGGTTCAACTCTGACTGGTATTCCAGCTGGAACAACTACTGCAAATACTGATGGAGTTGTAGCATCATACAATGCATTTGGAACAATAGCTGAAAATGATGGTTCATTTATTTTAAACTCTACTTATAACTTAGGAAGAACTATGACACATGAAGTAGGGCATTGGTTAGGTCTAAGACATATATGGGGAGATGACTCAACATGCCCTCTTGCAAATACAAATACAACCAAAGATTTTTGCGCAGACACACCTGCTGCTAGTGCACCTAATTATGAGTGTGTTGCTGTAAATTCATGTACAACAACACCTGGAAACGATATGATTCAAAATTATATGGATTATACAAATGATGCATGTATGGATACTTTTACAGCAGAGCAAAAACTGCGTATGCAAACTGTAATGGCTAATTCTCCTAGAAGAAGTACCCTTAACGCATCAAATGGTGCAACTGCACCATCTGCAGGAATTTACTTTAACCAAGGCGCTGGAAAATGTGAGGTTGTAGAAACTACAAGTTGCAGTTTTACAGATGTAAACTACAATTTATCAATTATTAAAGCACCAACTTCTAATGCTGTAGTAACTTTTGCTGTTGACGGTACAAGCACAGCAACAAACAATGTAGATTTCCAAATTTTAACACCAACAGTTACATTTAACTCTGGTTCAACTGCAAATCAAACTTTAACAATTAGATATTTCAATGATGGAATTGTTGAACCAGTTGAAACTGTTAAAATAACAATGACTGTTAATGCTAATGGAGGAGATGGAACAATTATAACAAGTAAATCAACTTTATCAGTTTCAATAATTGATAATGACGTTGCTTCCTCTTCAACAACCCTTGTTACACTATTAAGTGAAACTTTTGACCCTTCTCCAACTTTAATTACAGGTATTAAAGACTTAGATGGTGATACTAATAATTGGGGTATCTCTCTTCCAAGCACCAACTCAACAGCTATTGGTTTCACAACTAATCTTGCTTTCTCTAGATCTTGGGACGGTGTAGATGGATTGAATCCTGATAATATTCTTTACACCCCAACTGCTATTGCATTACCAACAGGTACTCTAAATTTAAGCTTTGCGATAGGGACAACTCAAGGAGGAAGCTTTTATAAAGAACATTATTCAGTATATTTAACTACTGTTAATCCTTCAACATTTACTACAGCTACTCTAAATGCTCAAACTCCAGTTATAAACGATGCAGAATTAGCTGGACCAACACAAAGAAATATTATAAATGTTGATATTTCATCATACGGAGGTCAAACCGTGTATTTAGTTTTTAGACACCACAACACTTTTGACATGAATCTTATCATGTTAGATGATGTTTTAATTACTAAAACAACAAATACAGCTGTTCAAACAGAAGTTAATGCTGCAACTAAATATCAAGTATTTGTTCCTACCGCTGGTACTTTCTACAGTAAAGATACTTCAACAGGGAATGTTATGTTAGATGCAACTCCAAACGCTTTCAATTACGGATGTACTTCAGTAGAAGTAAACAGAAGTCAAACTTCTGCTGGAGCTGCTGCAGTTAATTACGGAAGCAACACTGCAAATAACTTAAAAGTAATGGCTAAAACATTTTTAGTTACTCCAACGACTAACAGCTCTTCAGGGAACGCTACATTAAAATTCTATTTTACTGAGGCTGAAATTGCAGCTTGGGAAACAGCAACTGGAAATACAAGAGCTGCACTTAAAGTATTTAAAGGAGGAGAAACTGCAACTTATGCTACAACATTAGCTGCATTTGGTACAAATATTTCATTAACTGCTACTACAAACACAGGTTTAGCAGGAACATATTATTTTGGAACTGATGCTACTTTAAGCACTCAAAGTTTTGATTTGTTATCAGGAGTATCAATCTATCCTAATCCAACAACTAATGAGTTAAACATTAGTTTAAATGGTGATTTTGAAACTGCAACAAGCTATACAATCTACAACAGTTTAGGACAAAAAATCTCAAATAAAAAAGTAGGTTCTCAAGCAGACTTAAAAATCAATACATCTAGTTATAGTAATGGCGTTTATTTCATAACTATAGAAAGAGATGGTAATTCTAAAACTATAAAATTCATTAAAAATTAATTTTAATTGAATTACTAATTAAAAGAGGATTGATTTATTTCAGTCCTCTTTTTTTTATAACTGGGAAAGAGTAAATTTGCATATAAAACATTTGAAAATTGAAAATTTATCAATCAACTATAAACTTTTCGACTAATAGAAAAACAATCGTAACCATTGGCACTTTTGATGGTGTTCATATTGGACATCAATCTATTCTTAAAAAATTGATCCATTCAGCAAGAGAACAAAAAAACGAAAGCATCGTACTAACTTTCTTTCCTCATCCAAGAATGGTTTTACAACAAGATTCCTCTATTAAACTATTAAATACGATAGATGAAAAAGCTACTTTATTAGAAAAATTTGGTCTAGACTACCTAATTATTCAACCTTTTGATGAAACTTTTTCAAATATGTTGGCAGAAGATTTTGTAAAAAATGTTTTAATTGATAAATTAAATATTCACAAAATCATAATAGGTCACGATCATCGTTTTGGCAAGAACAGAATTGCAGATATTAATGATTTAATTGACTTTGGCAAAAAGTATAATTTTGAAGTAGAACAAATCAGTGCTCAAGATATTGATGAAATTACTATAAGCTCAACAAAAATTAGAAAAGCCCTTTTAGATGGTAAAATTAAATTAGCTAATCAATTTTTAGGATATTCCTATTTTATCTCAGGACATGTAATAGAAGGAAAAAAAATTGGCAGAACCATTAATTTCCCTACAGCTAACATTCAAATTAACGAAAGTTATAAATTATTGCCCAAAAACGGCGTTTATGTAATTTCAAGTATAATCAACAATGTTTTATACTTTGGCATGATGAACATAGGGAAAAACCCAACCATTGGAGAGAACCAACAATCTATTGAAGTACATTTTTTTGAACTAAACGAAAATATTTACAATAAAAACTTACAAATATCTATTCTAGAACACATTAGAGAAGAGCAAAAATTCAACTCACTAACCGAGTTAAAAGCCCAACTTGAGAGGGACAAATTATTTTCACTAAATTACATTCAAAATTTAAAATGAACTTTTTTTTCAAAGCAATAGATAACAGTCCATTAATTGTTTTCCGAATCTTTTTTGGATTTTTAGTTGCTTGTGAAAGTTTTGGTGCCATTGTAACAGGATGGGTAAAACGAGTTTTTATTGACCCCGAATTCACATTTTCTTTTATTGGCTTTGAGTGGCTTCAACCTTTGCCTGGTTATGGCATGTATTGCTATTTTATTCTAATGGGATTTTTCGGATTAGCGATAATGCTTGGTTATCGATACCGAATCGCCATAATTGCCTATACTCTTTTGTGGGCTGGCGCCTATTTCATGCAAAAATCATCATACAATAATCATTATTACCTATTGCTTTTAATTAGTTTATTACTGATTTTTCTTCCCGCAAATCGTTATGCTTCGCTTGATGTTAAACAAGATCGTGTTAAAGAAGAAAATACGATGCCTTATTGGATTAGTTTTTTATTTATTATTCAAATTGCTATTGTTTACATTTTTGCTTCGATAGCAAAATTATACCCAGATTGGTTAGACGGTACATTTACACGAAATTTACTTGCCGACTCAACTAAAGTAATTGCTCTAAAAAAACTATTTCTTCATAAATGGTTTTTTATGTTTATTGCTTACATGGGTATACTTTTTGATTTGTTAATAGTCCCTTTGTTATTGTTTAAAAGAACTAGAATCTTTGCTTTAATTGCTTCTTTAATATTTCACTTATTTAACGCAGTATTTTTAGAAATCGGAATTTTTCCTTTTTTTGCATTGACTTTCGCCTTGTTCTTTTATGAACCCGAGACTATTCGAAGACTATTTCTTAGCAAAAAGCCAAAACTTGAAGATGAAAACTTAAGTCATAATTTCTACGGAAAAAGATTCGTTTATTTTTTAATGATTCCATATTTAATAATTCAAATTGCACTTCCGCTTCGTCATCATTTTATTGAAGGTGATGTACTTTGGACAGAAGAAGGTCATCGATTAAGTTGGCGCATGATGCTTCGCGAACGAAATGGATATATTGCAATTAAAATTAAAGATACGATATCAGGAGAAGTATCAATTTACAATTACAGAAAAAACCTAACCGATAAACAAGCGCAAAATTTAGCCACAAAACCCGATTTTATTTGGCAATACTGTCAACACATCAAAGAGGAATACAAAGGAAAACCTATTGCGATTTATATTGACTGTAAAAACAGCATCAATCGAAAAGAATACAAAACATTAATTGACCCAAAGTTTGATATGGCTAAGGCCAAATGGAGTCATTTTAAACATAACAAATGGATTGAACTCCAATAAAAAATCCCGATTTTCATCGGGGTTTATTTTATTTACTCATTTCTGTAAAATACTTGTAGAATAGCGGAATAGTTTCAATACCTTTTAAGTAATTGAAAACCCCAAAATGCTCGTTTGGCGAGTGAATCGCATCACTATCTAAACCAAAGCCCATTAAAATTGTTTTACTCTTTAATTCCTTCTCAAATAAAGCTACAATTGGAATACTACCTCCTGAACGAACAGGAATAGCAGGAACTCCAAATGTTTCTGTGTACGCCTTATTAGCCGCTCTATAACCAACGCTATCAATTGGCGTAACATAACCTTGTCCACCATGATGTGGTTTTACCACTACTTTCACTGATTTAGGCGCGATACTTTCGAAATGTTTTTTGAATAATTCGGTAATTTCTTCCCAATCTTGGTTAGGTACTAAACGCATCGAAATTTTAGCATATGCTTTACTTGCGATAACTGTTTTAGCTCCTTCACCTGTATAACCACCCCAAATTCCGTTAACATCTAAAGTTGGACGAATAGAATTTCTTTCATTGGTAACATAACCTGTTTCTCCATGAACATCTTCGATATCTAAGGCTTTTTTGTATTTTTCTAATGAGAATGGTGCTTTTGCCATTTCAGCTCTTTCAGCAGCAGATAATTCTTCTACTTTATCGTAAAAACCTGGAATCGCAATGTGATTGTTTTCATCATGTAACGAAGCAATCATTTTAGTTAACACATTAATTGGATTCGCAACAGCTCCTCCGTATAATCCCGAATGTAAATCTCTATTTGGACCCGTAACTTCAACCTCAACATAACTCAAACCTCTTAAACCAGTTGTAATTGAAGGTTGTTGGTTAGAAATCATTCCCGTATCTGAAATCAAAATTACATCATTCGACAATTTTTCTTGATTACGTTCTACGAACCAGCCCAAACTTTTCGAACCTACTTCTTCTTCCCCTTCAATCATAAATTTTACGTTACATGGCAAACAATTGTTTTGAATCATATATTCAAAAGCTTTTACATGCATGTACATTTGACCTTTGTCATCACAAGCACCACGAGCAAAAATAGCTCCTTCAGGGTGAATTTCTGTTGTTTTAATTACAGGTTCAAAAGGAGGTGATGTCCATAATTCCATTGGATCTGGTGGTTGCACATCGTAATGTCCATAAACTAAAACCGTTGGTAAATTTTTATCGATAATTTTTTCTCCGTAAACAATTGGATAACCCGGCGTTTCGCAAAGCTCTACGAAATCGCAACCTGCTTTTTCTAAACCTGCTTTAACTGCTTCGGCCGTTAATACGACATCGTGAGCGTAAGCGCTATCAGCACTTACTGATGGTATTTTTAAAAGTTCGATTAATTCGTTTAAAAAACGTTCTTTATTTTCTTGAACGTATTGTTTTATATTGTCCATTGTGATTGTTTGATAAAGTTCAAAAATACAAAAAATGTTGAAATCAAATCCATAAATTTGCCACTATAAAACACAAATTAAAAACCATAAATTAATTGAAGACTAATAAAACCTCATTTTCCTTACAAGAAATCTATTCAAAGATGGAATATTATTGTTCTTATCAAGAACGTTGCTACAAGGAAGTAGAGGAAAAATTATATTCGTTTTCTATAAATTCTACTGAAAAAGAGGGAATTCTGACCTATCTAATCGAAAACAATTTCATCAACGAAGAACGTTTTGCACAAAGTTTTGTTCGTGGCAAGCACAACTATAAATTTTGGGGTAAAAACCGCATTGTAAACGAATTGAAGTTTCGAAACATCTCCTCTCGCATCATCACAATAGCTTTAAAAGAAATTCCTGAAGAAACCTATTTAGAAAATTTCCACCTATTGGCCGAAAAACATTGGAACAGCATCACCGAACGAAAAGGGCAAAAGAAGAACAAAAAATTCATGGATTTCTTACTTCGTAAAGGCTATGAAACGGGTTTGATTTATGAGAAACTGAAAGAACTGGAAGTGGGGAGTTAGAAGTGAGGAGTTGTTACACAGAGCCACACGAAGTCAACACAGCGTTTCACGGAGATATAATTATATTCCTTATGTAGTTTAGAAAACTTTGCGTGGCTTTGCGTTAAAACATTTGTTTACCCTTTAAACCGCAGATTCGCAGATTTTAAAAATTTACTTTGCGTGGCTTTGCGTTAAAACATTTGTATCACAATAAAATCGTACTTTTGCAAAAAAAATCCATGTTAGAAAATAAAGACCAATCAAGAACCAGTTTATCGCAATTAGGCGAATTTGGCTTAATTGAACACTTAACCAAAAACTTTACTATTAGTCAAGAATCGACACTAAAAAGCATTGGTGACGATGCTGCGGTATTGAATTTTGGCGATAAAAAAGCGGTAATTTCTACCGATTTATTAGTTGAAGGTGTTCATTTTGATTTGGCTTACATGCCGTTAAAACACTTAGGATACAAAGCCGTTGTTGCAAATATATCTGATATTTGTGCGATGAACGCTACTCCGACTCAAATTACGGTTTCGGTAGCGGTTTCGAATCGTTTTCCATTGGAAGCTTTGGAAGAATTGTTTGAAGGAATTACGTTAGCTTCTAAAATTTACAATGTAGATGTAATTGGTGGCGATACGACTTCTTCTCAAAAAGGATTAATTATTAGTATAACTGCAATTGGTGAAGCAAATTTAGAAGATATCGTGTACCGAAATGGCGCAAAAGAAAATGATTTATTAGTAGTTTCAGGCGATATTGGTGCGGCTTATATGGGATTACAAGTTTTGGAACGCGAAAAACAAGTGTTTCAAGTAAACCCAAACAATCAACCGGTTTTAGACGATTACACCTATTTAATCGAGCGACAATTAAAACCAGAAGCGAGAACTGACATCAAAGAACTTTTAGCAAAATTAGAAGTTAAACCAACTGCCATGATTGATATTTCAGATGGTTTGTCGTCCGAGATTTTACACTTATGTAAGCAAAGTAATGTAGGTTGTAATTTATACGAAGAGAAAATTC